>NZ_JAHKQX010000016.1:0-154417 GCF_019345515.1 Shewanella sp. NKUCC06_TVS
CGACGTGCAGTCACTCAAGGCGGGTGAAACCCTGACCCGTGACATCACGGTCACCAGTGCCGATGGCACCGCCAGCCACACCGTGACCATCACCATTGTCGGCGCGAACGACTATCCAGTAATAAATTCCGTATCAAATGCTACGGTATCTGAAGAGGGGCTACTTAACGGTATAATTGATGTTATTGGTAATTCTGATACTACAGATGATGTTTCTGCTAGCGGCACAATAAATATTAATGATGTTGATGGTGACTCTTTAAGCGTTTCACTTTCTGGCCCAACAGAATTAATGTCAGGCGGACAAGCTGTAAATTGGCTCTGGGATGCGAATACACAAACACTAATAGGCTACACAGGTGTTATTGGCGGCTCTTCCTATGTTGAAGTTATGGCTGTAGTTCTAACCGCTCCAACTTCTGGTGATTCCAATTGGACCTATTATGTGACTTTAAAGGCACCACTTGATCATCCAGACACTACATCTGAAGATACTATTACATTCGATATAGGTATTACTGTTAATGATAATCATGGTGGCACCTCTACAGGTAGCTTTAGTGTTACGGTTGAAGATGACGCACCTGAAATCGCATCTATTAGCCCTGTCGAAGTAACGAATATAGATATTCCTGATACTTTAGTCGGTCTATTCTCTCTAACTGGCTATAGTGGCAACAACAATCTTCTTGATTTTGATGGTTTTACGATCACAGCCAAAGGATTTACTTCATCAACTAACTCAAGTTTAATTGATGCCGCAATCTTTGGTAGTGGTAGTGGAATAGGTGTTAGTAGTGTTGATGCCCCTTATCATAATCTCGCGAACGAAGTCGATTTCCGTAAATTTGCAGATGGAAGTTCTGCATCTGAAGAAATCATCATTACTCTCGATCCAGGAACTGTTGCCTACGGCGTGAATATCCAGTTTTCCCATATGTTTGGCGGCGAACTAGAAGTCGGTGTCGTCGAGTTTTGGCGAGATGGCCAACTTATCGCAACTCAAACATTTAGTTCAGATGCCAGCAGTGGCAACTATGCGGCCAACTTCCAAGCCTTACAAGGTGGCTTTGACAAAATGGTCATCAAAGCCCTTGATAATGGCAAAGGTCCAAGTAGCGGTGATAATAGTGACTTCACTGTTACCGCTATTGAGTTTTTAGGCACTGCAACACCACCGGCAATCGCCTTTGCATCAGGAACAGTAACCCCAGAATGGGGTGCAGATGGTAAAGGTTCGCTCACCTTACAAGGTAGTGATGAAACCAATTTGTTCACGGCAGCAGGCAGTGCAATCACTATAACCCAAACGGCAAATACACTAATTGGGGTTGATGCAGCTGGTCACTTGGTATTCAAACTTGAGTTTACCCCAGGTACAGGTCAATGGGACTTCCATCAATATCAAGAGATGTTACAACCTAGCGATGGTGATATTGATTTCAAAGTAAGAGCCACTGATGGAGATGGCGATCATACAGATGGTACTTTCTCTGTTATTCCACAAGTTTATGTTGATACAACGCCACCTTCGGCACCTGAAGTACGCATCATCGATGATGTAAATGATGACGCGTATTTGACGAGTACAGAGATAGGTAATAATGGCGTTCAAATACAGGTCAAAATTAATGCTAGTGACTTTAATACTGGCGGCAGTGTACATCTAGAAATAGATAATGCAGGTAATAGCAGTACAGTAGACCTCATTCTTGACAATGGCGTACTGAAATTTAGTAATGGTGCTCTAGCAACAGGTTACACCTATACAAATGGTGTTATTACTTGGACAGAACCTACTCCGACTACTGGTCAGGCAATCTCAGTCACCGCTACTCAAATTGATAGTGCTAATAATGAATCAGCTGAAGGCACGGATAATGCAACCGTTATTGATGCGACTGACGATCGTTATACCGTCGACGAAGATCAGCTGGTAACGGGTAATATTCTTACCAATGATCAACTCGGCAATCTGAGCATCACTAGCTTCAGAGTCATGTATAACGGTATGCAAACCAGTTTTAACGCTGGGCAAACCATTACCTTGGCCGTGGGTAGCTTATTAATACAAGCTAATGGTGAATTCCAGTTTATCCCAAATGATAACTGGGCAGGCGAAATGCCAAGTGTCACCTACACAACAAATACTGGTTCCACAGCAGCACTTGATATCACTGTCTTACCTATAGCAGATAAGCCTGTAGTTAACGTTATTCTGACTGATAATGGCATACCGCTATACAGTAACTTTAAGACTTCAGGTATCACTACCGAACAATTCCGTACGGGCGATTTTACTACCGCACCATTTAATACTGGTACGCGTACTATTGATAATACTTCCGGACAAGATCAGTTGCTCGGTACTGGGGGGAACGATCATCTTGTCAGCGCAAATGGCGGCGGTGATCTACTCTACGGTATGGATGGTGATGACATACTCGTCGGCAGTGATGCCGTTCAAGGTGACTCTCTCTATGGCGGAACAGGAAATGATGTTCTTGTTGCTGGTCTAGGTAATGACGGGCTCTACGGTGGTGCAGGAACAGATATCGCCGTACTTCTTGGCAACCGAGCAGACTACATAATAGAGAAAGGCACAGGCTACTCTAGCAATGATCGTTGGTTCAACTTCTTTGTAACTGAAAATGGCATCGGTGTTACTAAGGCCCTGCATGATATTGAGTATGTGCAATTCAAGGATGGCATATACGCGATCAATCAAATCACAGGTGAACTCACATTAGAACAGCCTACAGCGGTAGACTATCCAATCGAAATTAATGTGTCACTTGCGGATCGAGACGGTAGCGAAAGCATCGATAGCATTCAGCTCAGTGGTTTACCCGAAGGCACCTTACTCTACAGCAGTAACGGTACATTGATGGGGACTGCAGATGCAGACGGTAATATTCTTCTAAATCATGGCAACGTATGGAACAGTGCATCCTTAGATGTCAATCTAACAGGATTAACATTAAGGGTTCCTGGTGAATATGCAGGTCAAGTCAACCTCGTTGTCGAAGCAGTATCAAGAGAGTCAGGTACAGACCTGACCAATACTGCAACAGATGCAGATAGCGTCATTCTTAGCTACTTCAGTGGTCATGAAGGAGAGCCTGGCGATCAAAATCTTAACTTTGGTAATGAGCACAACATTGTGGTCGGCGATTTAGACGGTAGCGTTATTTTGCCAGGTCAAAACTACAATATCGCCTTTATGGTTGATAGTTCTGGCAGCATTGGAAGCACGGCGCTCAATAGTATGAAAGCGCAACTTGAACTGGTGTTTACGACACTGAAAAACAGCGCTACCGCTGAAGGCAGCGGCACTGTAAATGTGTTCTTAGTTGACTTTGATGGCATTTCTAAAGGTTGGGTTTCTGTCGATATGAAAGACCCCAATGCCCTGTCGATACTGGAAGATGCATTGGACGACATGCGTTCAGGTGGAAACACCAACTACGAAGATGTATTTAAAACGACCGCCAACTGGTTCTCTGGCATCAGCGGTAACAGTGCCACAAATCTGGCTTACTTTATTACCGATGGCCAAGCTAATGAGTACAACTACAATGAGGGCCAAAACCCTGAGGTTTATAACCCTAGCGGAGCAAACAACAGTATTTACCTATCCAGTATCATCCAAAACGGTTATGTATTTGGCAATACATATAGCCAGAATGGACGTACGATCATCAACCAGGACGGTGAAGTATTAAAATGGACCCAAAATAACAATAATAGTTGGAGCTCAAGTTCAGTTGGCTTTATGCGCCCGGATGGTAATGGAGGTTTCCAATTTGCCAATTTGGGTACAAACGGCACCGGAACGAATGCGAATTCCCAGCAAGGATTTGCTTTCCTATCAACGCTGGGAGTGATTGTTCAGGCCATTGGGATAGGCCCATCACTGGATAGTGAAGATCTTAAGCCATTTGACTCTGACGGTAATGTTCTGACTAACATCAACGCTGGGGATTTAGCTGATGCGATCATTGGTACTCCAATTACCCAACTGCCAGGATCTGATACCATCAACGGTGGTAACGGCGACGATATACTCTTTGGTGATGCCATCAACTTTAACGGTATTAGTGGCCAAGGTTATGTTGCCATCAAAGATTATGTTGCTGATCAGCTAGGGGTCACTGCAGTTACCGATGCCCAAGTACATAGATATATTACTGAGCATGCATCTGATTTTGACCAATCTGGTGCCAGCGATAAGGCTGATGTTCTTATCGGCGGACAAGGTAATGACATACTTTATGGGCAAGGTGGGAATGATCAGCTTTACGGCGGTAATGGTAATGATCTTATATTTGGTGGTGCTGGTAACGATACAATAATCGGTGGTCTAGGTAACGATAAACTCACAGGCGATAGCGGTGCTGATACCTTCGTCTGGCGATATGCAGAAACGGGAACAGACCATATCACTGACTTTAATATCCATGAAGATAAATTGGATTTAAGCGATTTACTCCAAGGTGAAAGTAACAACACACTACACAGTTATTTAAACTTTAGCTTAGTTAGTGGTTCAACTGTGATTGATATCGATGGCAATAAAGATGGTGTGTTTGAGCAGCATATCGTTCTTGACGGTGTTGATTTGTATAGTGCGTATAACACTACAACAGAGACTGGCATTATTAATGGCCTACTAGGTACTAATGGCAGCGGTCCGTTAATTGTTGATACTCAGCCAGTCACACCAGAACCAAGTCCAGGTCTTGCTCCGTTGAATAGCAATGAGCAGCATAATATCCCTTAGATAAAATCGTTTGGATGGCCTATAGAAATATAGGCCATCATGACCGATACTTGCCATAACCATATAAAAATCCAAAGGATAAGTAATTAGGTGTCTGCTGCAGCTTCTGAAAAAATTGATCAATGGACCATTTCAGCCTCACAAAGAGTGTTAGTGGATCCTTTGCTGGATTGTTTAGTGTTACTCACTGAGCATTTTGGCAATCCGTGCTCGAGCGATTCGCTTGCGGCAGGTTTACCCTTGTCAGGTACCGTATTATCACCTGATTTATTGCCTCAGGCAGCTTCAAGAGCGGGTCTAGCGGCTAAGCTGTCTCGAAAAGGCTTAAACGAAGTATCACCTATATTGCTCCCCTGTATTTTATTATTAAAAGACAAAAAAGCCTGTATATTGCGAGAACTTGATGTTGCATCAGATAAAGCAATTATTCAATTACCCGAGACGGGCGGTGAAGAGACACTGACAATTGAGTCGCTCGAAGCCTTATATGTGGGATATTTATTCTTAGTCAAACAAGAATACCGTGGCGACATGGGCTTTGATGTTTATCTACACGATAATAAAACCCACTGGTTAGTCCAAACCCTCAAAGATTCAGCACCCATTTATCGTGATGCATTAATCGCTTCTGTATTGGTGAATTTATTCGCCTTAGTTTCACCGTTATTTATTATGAATGTGTATGACAAAGTCGTCCCAAACCTCGCCTTTGAATCCCTTTGGGTTTTAGCGATTGGTGCGGCGATTGCTTATATGTTCGATCTTATCATGCGGCAACTTAGAAGTTACCTCATCGATGTTGCAGGAAAAAAAGTAGATATTATTGTGTCTTCGCAACTTTTTGCTAAAGCGATAGGTATTCCCCTAGAAAAACGTTCTCCTAGTATCGGCGGCATGGCGAAGCAGTTAGGTGAATTCGATAATATTCGTGAAATTTTAACTTCGGCAACGATCACAACTTTAGTCGATCTCCCCTTCGCGATATTTTTCTTAATCATTATTTTTATTGTCGCAGGTGATCTCGCTATAGTTCCAGTCATTGGCGGCATCATCATTATTGGCTTCACGCTTTATATTCAACCTAAACTCAAAGCGGCAATCGAAGAAGGCAATAAATTTTCAAGCTTAAAACATGGGCATTTAATCGAGAGCTTATCAGCGCTAGAGTCAATTAAAGCTAATGGTGCTGAAGGAATTGTGCAAAAAAGCTGGCAACAGATGATAGGCCACAGTGCAAACTGGCAATTAAGGTCAAAAAAGCTCTCCAACTCAGTATCGAACGTAGCGAACTTTACGGTGCAATTTACCGTTGTCTGTGTGGTGATTTTGGGCGTTTATCGTGTGGCTGATAATGCGATATCTATGGGCGGAATTATTGCTGCGGTCATGCTATCGAGCCGCGCCATTTCACCTATGGCACAACTTGCAGGCCTGATGACGAGAGCAAACCACACAGCCAGTGCACTACGCCAACTGAATGAAATCATGACTCAAGAAGATGAGTTTGAAAATAAAGGACATTTAGTTAGCAAACAAAGACTCATAGGCAAAATCAATGCTGATCATGTTGGTTTTAGTTATCCAGGTTCTGAAAAGCCTGTGCTGCATCCGATGTCGCTGACGATTAATCCTGGCGAACGCATTGCCATTATCGGTCGAAATGGTTCAGGTAAAAGTACGCTAGCTAAGCTACTGGTCGGGCTATTTCAACCCACGGCAGGAAGCTTGCGCTACGACGGTTTAGACTCAGCACAGATTCATCCGAGTGATTTACGTCGTAATTTTGGCTACCTACCCCAAGATGTCACCCTATTCCATGGTTCTATTCGCGACAATATTTTATTTGGTACACGTCAAGTCACTGAACATCAACTCATCCGCGCGGTACAGCTTTCTGGTGTGAGTCAATTCACCAACCTAGAAGCAGAAGGCCTAGACCAACAGGTCGGTGAAGGCGGCATGTCACTCAGTCGCGGGCAAAGACAAACTGTCGCCCTTGCTCGCGCCACACTGAATGATCCCCCTGTGTTACTGATGGATGAGCCTACGGCGAGTTTAGATGCTCGCGCTGAACAACAATTTATTCGTTCAATGCAAAATGTCAGCAAAGATAGAACGTTAATTCTTATTACCCACAAGATGCATTTATTGCAACTCGTCGACCGCATTATTGTACTTGAACGCGGCCATGTGGTTGCCGATGGACCTAAAGCAGAAGTGCTAGAAAAACTCAATTTTGGCCTAGTGAACGGAGAGGCTAAAAGATGAGTAAACATTTAACAACAAACGACTTAGACATGGTTGATGATGTCTATGGCGCCATGATGACAGACGCTCCCAGCGGACACAGATTAATCATATGGGCACTTGCTGCTATGGTAGTGTGTTTTTTACTGTGGGCGGGGTTTGCTCAATTAGATAAGGTTACTACTGGAACGGGAAAAGTGATTCCTTCATCACAAGTTCAAGTGATCCAAAGTCTAGATGGCGGCATAATGCAAGAACTCTACGTTCAAGAAGGTGAGATAGTCACAAAAGGGCAGCCTTTAGTGCGTATTGATGATACCCGCTTTCGCTCCGACTTTGCTCAACAAGAGCAAGAGGTTTATGGCTTAAAAACCAATGCTATCCGCATGCGCGCCGAACTCGACAGCATTCTAATATCAGACATGACCTCTGATTGGCGTGAACAAGTGCTAATCACTAAAGAAGCATTGATATTCCCTGAAGCTATCATTGCTGCGGAACCCGCCTTAGTGAAAAGACAACAAGAGGAATACAACGGACGCTTAGATAACTTAAGTAACCAACTTGAGATCCTCGTACGTCAAATTCAACAAAGACAGCAAGAAATTGATGATCTCGCCTCTAAAACAACGACATTAACGACGAGCATGCAGCTAATCTCCCGCGAGCTTGAACTCACTCGACCTTTAGCCAAAAAAGGTATTGTTCCTGAAGTTGAGTTACTCAAACTCGAACGCACGGTAAACGACTTGCAAGGTGAATTGAATTCAATGCGTTTACTCCGCCCTAAAGTGAAAGCTGCATTAGATGAGGCTATCTTAAAACGCCGTGAAGCCGTATTTGTTTACGCTGCAGAGCTGCGCGCGCAGCTCAATGAAACTCAAACCCGCCTCTCTCGAATGAATGAAGCACAAGTTGGCGCACAAGATAAAGTCAGTAAGGCGATTATCACCTCCCCTGTTAATGGCACCATTAAAACCACGCATATCAATACACTGGGTGGTGTAGTGCAACCTGGGATCGATATTATCGAGATAGTACCGTCGGAAGATCAACTGCTGATAGAAACTAAAATCTTGCCTAAAGATATCGCTTTCTTACATCCAGGATTACCCGCCGTAGTAAAAATTACCGCCTATGATTTTACCCGCTATGGCGGCCTTAAAGGAACTGTCGAACATATTAGTGCCGACACTTCTCAAGATGAAGAAGGCAATAGCTACTATCTCATCAGAGTTAGGACTGCAGAATCTAGTTTAACCAAAAACGATGGCACACAGATGCCAATTATTCCGGGAATGTTAACTTCAGTTGACGTTATCACGGGGCAAAGATCCATACTTGAGTACATTTTAAATCCAATTTTAAGGGCTAAGGACACAGCGCTCAGAGAGCACTAAGCCTTTTTTTATAAACCGGGAGGTTGGTCATGAAGACTTCAGCAATACGACAATTTCAATGTTCAAAGATAGCCATAGTGCTGTCATTAATCCTGTTACCTTTATCGGCTCAAAGTCAGACGTTAGAACAAGCCGTTGCACATACGCTAGATACAAACCCAGATTTACGAGTGGCATTCAACCGCTTTAAAGCGCGAGAAGAACAAGTTAATCAAGCGATAGCAGGCTATATGCCAACTATTGATGTCAATGGTGGCTACGGTTACGAACAAACCGACAGCGTATCGACACGTAGACGACCCAATATCGGCGAAGTCGATAGCAAAGGGGTGGCTGAATTAAATCCCGGAGAGTTTGGTGTTAGCATAAAACAAATGCTTTTCGATGGTTTCTACACCAGCAGTGAAGTTGATCGTTATAGCTTTGAAGCTAGCGCAGACCAATGGGCACTGCTTGCTGCAGCTGAAGATATGGCACTCGATGTCAGTAAAGTCTATCTCAACTATTTACGCACCGATGAAGTGTTAAAATTAGCCGAGAAAAACCTTAACAGCCATAAAGAAATTTATGACCAGATTAAACAACGTACTGACTCAGGTTTAGGCTCAATCGCAGATCTATCCCAAATCTCGGGACGTTTGGCGCGTGCTAATGCTAACGTTATTTCTGCTCGCAACAATTTACTTGATGCAAAAGCACAGTACGTCAAAATTGTAGCGTCGGCTCCGGCGGACTTAATATTACCAGTGCCAGATGCAGACATGCTGCCAAAGGATCTTAGCTCTGGCATTATTGTTGCGCAAGAGAATCACCCCATACTCAAATCTGCAGCAAACGATATTAGTGCCGCTGAAAATGAACGATCTTCAGTACAATCCAATTACTATCCTCAGGTTTCTTTAGAACTGAATGGTAACTGGAACAACGATATCAGCGGCGAAGACGGAATATCAGGTGCTGGTGCTTTCCGCAGTGATGTGGGTGGCCATAGTAACGATCTCGTCGCCATGGTGAGGGTGAGATACAACTTATTTGCGGGGGGTAAAGATCTTGCCCGTGAAAAGGAAACTGCTTACAAGTTAGGTGAAGCGAAAGAAATCCGCCAACGTGCCCAACGTGAAGTTGTTGAAGGGGTAAACCTAGCTTGGAACGCATTTGAAATGCTAGCGCCGCAAAAACAATATATTCGCGATCATGTCGTGGCCGCAAAGGATACTCAAACAGCCTATGCACAACAGTTCAACTTAGGCCAACGCAGTCTACTCGACTTATTAGATACCGAAAATGAGCTCTTCGAGGCACGTAAAGACTACTTACAAGCTGAATATGATGAAGTTATTGCTAAGTATCGCGTGCTCAATTCTACAGGGCGATTATTAGACTCACTTAAAGTCACTAGACCTGATGCGTGGCGCGGAGAGCGCAATTATGAAGGAGGAGCTAACAAATGAAAACTCTCACATTTTTTCTAAGTGTCACTCTTTTAGCTGGTTGTTCGATGCGCGATACGGTTAATATTGACGAAATGGTCACAACTCAAACCTATGATCTATCTGATAAAGATAGCGATGGTGTCATTGAAGCCCGTGAACGCTGCAACGACACCGCCCAAGGGGCAGGTATTGATAACTATGGCTGTGGCAAAATAAAAGCGATTAACGAGCGAAAGGAAATAAATATTTTATTCCCGAATGACTCTGCTTATATTGCGCCTGAGTACTATCCTCAAATTGAAGAGGTGGCTATTTTTCTACGTCAGTATCCAACGACCAAAGTGACTATCGAAGGTCACACGAGTCGCACAGGAACCGATGAACGAAATACAGTATTATCTCAAGAACGTGCAAATGCTGTCACCGCAGTACTGGCTGAACGCTTTAGTATTGATAGAAGTCGATTAACTGCTATTGGATATGGTTCTAGCCGCCCAATTGTTTTAGAACAGACGCCAGAAGCAGAAATTCGTAACCGTCGTGTTGTTGCAGAAGTCACTGGTGATGATACGGCAACAGACATGAAATGGACAATTTACTCGGTCGATGACAACTCAAAATAAAGGACTAACACATTAGGTTATGAACGGCAGACTTGATTATAAAGATTCATTATTGCGAGTCTGCCGCTTTAGCCTAATAGCGTCAGCCTTAGGCATATGTTGCCTATATGCGGCCCCCACACAAAACCTTGATGAAGTGAAGATAACTTCAACCCTAGAAAAACATTACGGCGAACGTGCTGGAATGCGAGCAAGGGCTTGGTTCAAAGTGTTATCGGAAGCGAGTACGCTAGATGAAAAAGAAAAGTTATTGAAGGTGAATAACTTTTTTAATTTATTCCGTTTTGTGGATGACAGTAAATTATGGGGAGACTCGAATTATTGGGCAACGCCGATGGAGTTTATTGGTGTGAATGGCGGTGATTGCGAAGACTTTTCGATCGCAAAATACTTCACCCTACTCCAACTTGGTGTTCAAGAGGACAAGATGCGGATCACTATGGTTAAAGCCACTACGGTTAATCAATACCATATGGTATTGGCTTACTATGAAACACCATCATCAATTCCTTTAGTGCTCGATAATCTTGACCATGAAATAAAACCCGCCACAAAAAGAAAAGATCTACTGCCTGTTTATAGCTTTAATGGTAAACAGTTATGGCTCAATAAAGAGCAAGGTCGAGGCGTACTGGCAGGGTCCTCAAAACGATTAGAAAAATGGAACGATCTTAACCATAGATTAGGTGTTGACCGTCTTAGGCAACCAAAATTAAAACTGGAGTAGCACCAAAAATGACACTGTTTAGACAGATTTATTCGCTGCTTTTTAGCCTGTTCTTGCTTGTAGTTGCAAGCCTTGGCTATGTGCAATTCACTGAGACTCAAAGCTTTTTAACAAAGCAAATGGAGTCCGATCTAAACAATGCCAGCACTTCACTCGGTCTAATGCTTACCCCAGCACTCGAAGCCGGCGATACCGCTGCGGCAGAAACCTTAGTGAATGTTATTTTTGAAGGTGGTTACTATCAAAATGTAAAATTGACTTGGATGGTCGATGGTAAGCAACAAGAGTGGAATAATCCTTTAAAAATTGAAGATGTCCCTCAATGGTTTATCAATCTAAATCTGTTTAAAACCATCAAAAAACAAAGCACTATCACCTCGGGTTGGCTGCAGCTAGCACAGCTTGAAATCACTGCTCATCCTGGTTTTGGTTATCATGAACTATGGCGAATCATGTCCAATACCATCATAGCCTTCTCACTACTTTTTCTCGTTGCTATTTTTACTGCAAGAGTAGGCTTAACATGGATATTGAAACCTCTCCACACCCTGTCTGAACACGCGAAAAGTATCGCAGCACGCCAATTTGGTCCAGACATGGCACTACCCAAAACAACCGAATTAAAAGACTTAGTGACTGCATTTAACAGCATGTCAGCTCAATTGAAACAAGTGTTCCATTCTCTTGACGAAGAGGTAGGCGCGTTACGTAAGAAGAATCTTGTCGATCCCGCGTCAGGCCTGCCTAACCGCCAATATGTAGTAAGTCGTTTAAATGGTTGGTTAAGTGAACCTAGCAGCGGTGCTTTATTCCTCGCCAAACTCGACTGGCTCGAAGAAGTGCACAGTAAATATGGCTATCAAGTTCGAGATGAAACCATACGGATCCTCGCAGAAAAGTTTCAACAGCAATTAAACGAAATAACACCTTCGGTCATAGGCCGTATTGCCGCCTATGAATTTGCATTTTTAGTGACCGATGTTGAACACGATCAGATCAGCAAATATTTACAAACACTTATACGTACCATCAACCAAGAAATGTCAAAAGCAGGCTGTAAGCCCAACGAAGACTTTGCTATCGGTATTGCAGAACGTATTGGGCAAATGAATGTGTCGGATATTTTGGCCCAAGCCGACAATGCCCTTCAAAAAGCGTTACAAGAGAATAAAACCTTCCACTGGTTTGAAACCACAGAGCAGCAATTATTCACCCGCGAGCAATGGCGCGATAACCTCAGCCATGCTATCAGCAATAAGAAGTTTAAGTTTAGATGGCAACCCATCCAATTTTGCGATGGTGATGGCATAGCGCAACGGGAATTGTATTGCCAATTAGAGCTTGGTGATCAACTCGCCCATGCAGGGCAATTTATGCCGTATATCGAGTTATTATCACTTGGTGCCTTACTCGATAAATGCTTAATTGAAACTGTCTACGAGCAAAAACTGCTCGAGCGGAGCTATGAACCGCTCGCAATTAACTTAACCCACCAAAGTATTAACGATCCTCAGTTCCATGAGTGGCTAAATCAATTTTTGCGAAATGCCACATTTATTGAGCGCATCTGCTTCGAAATCCCTGAGGCTGGTGTTTATAGTGATCTTAAGTCATGCCAGCACTTATGTAACATCATTCGCGATAACGGTGCTAAGTTTGGTATTGACCACTTTGGTCGTCAGTTTGGCTCTATGTCTTATCTACAGGAATTAAGACCTAGCTATGTGAAGCTGGATCAATCCTTCGCCTACTATGATGAGACACACCACAATAGCGAATTGTGCCGCGCCCTAATCAACGTAGCAAAAGGATTGGACATTCAAGTCATAGTGACGGGTATTCAAGAAAAGGCTCAGCTAGAACGTTTTAACGAGCTTAGAACAGATGCCTATCAAGGCTTTATCGCCCCGCCAGTGAATCTTGACTAAGCCGTACTATTAAGAAGTAATTTTGCAAACAAAAAGCTCCGTAAGGAGCTTTTTGTTTTTCTACGGTTGAGTGACTATGCCGATACAGTTCTGCAAGTCTGCCAGGTGTAAATAAGAACTGTGGCCAACTTCTATACTCGTTGAGGATGCGCTATCAAGCAACAACAAACATGATAATGCCAGTGAGTAAGTTCCATTTCGCCAATGCAAAAAAGCCTCAGTGTATTCATTAATGAATGCTGAGGCTTTTCTACTTATTTGGTCGGTGATAGAGGATTCGAACCTCTGACCCTCTGGTCCCAAACCAGATGCGCTACCGGACTGCGCTAATCACCGTAAATTTTGCACTATTATTTACATACGCTTAGAGGGTTCACCCTCTCGTCCACTCTCATCCAAAACATCTGGATGCGTTATAGGACTGCGCTTATCACCGTAAAACATTAACTATTTACTTAACTTACATTAAGCTCGCTAGTCACGCGAAGAATTTGGTCGGTGATAGAGGATTCGAACCTCTGACCCTCTGGTCCCAAACCAGATGCGCTACCGGACTGCGCTAATCACCGAGAATGAAAATCTTTATATCAAAGTAAATGAATGGGGTGACTGATGGGGCTCGAACCCACGACAACCGGAATCACAATCCGGGACTCTACCAACTGAGCTACAATCACCACTGATTTTCACTTACTTTGCCAACCTTAAAGCTCACAACTCTGTTCGGAAGTGGTGCGCCCAAAAGGATTCGAACCTTCGGCCTCACCCTCCGGAGGGGTGCGCTCTATCCAGCTGAGCTATGGGCGCTCGCCTTGGTTAGCGCCGCATATACTAGGGTCAAATCCCCTTTGAGTCTATAGCTGTTTTGCACTTTTTTTACTGACTGCTCAAGTTTTATCACATTAGCTGACTTTTAAAGCGGAATGCAGCCAAAATATGACTTGGATGTTACAGTATTTCATGCTAATTATAGACTTTGGTAAAAGCAAACATATATTTAACTAGTGAGTATCATGTTTAAGGATGAAGATGAAACTGGCCAGCCGCGTGTGAGTGAAACTGAACGCTTACGCAAAAAAATTATTCGCTTAAAACAATTAGCGCATAAATATAAGCATGCTGAGATCATTCAAAACGCATTACTCGAAATATCCAATATTGCGACTCATGCTTCTTCACTCGAAGAATTCTATGTCGGCGTACATCGCCATCTAAAACAGCTGATTCCCGCTGATAATTTTTTTATTTCAACCCTGGATACTCACACAGGTGAACTCGCCATCCCCTTTTTCGCTGATGAGAAAGATGCCCATCCAGCGGAGCTTTATCCTGAACAATCACTATCTACATTATTACAGCAAGGATTAACAGGCTACGTACTCAGAACTGGGAAAGCTTTGTTGTGTAACAATGACACAGTCAATGAACTGATTGCCGCTCGAGAAATTGTTAATTTAGGTTCTCCCTGTCATCTGTGGCTGGGCGTGCCCATCAAACAAGATGACATAGTAACGGGTGTGTTAGTGGTGCAAACCTATGACACTAATATCAGTTATGGTGAAATCGAACTCGAGTTAATGACGTTCATTTGTCACCATATTGCTGGGGTAATGGAACGGCTAAAACATCAAGAACAATTAGAACAAGCTATCCAGCAAAGGACAAAAGAACTCAGCCAAGCCTACGATAAGTTAAAACTAGAAGTCTATGAACGGCGTAGAGCTGAACGCTTACAAAAATCACTGTTCGAAATCGCCGAGCTAGCAAGTTCCAGTGCAGACAACCCAGACTTTTATGCCCAATTGCATAATGTTATTCGACATTTAATTCCGGCCAATAACTGCTATATCGCCCTATTAGACGACACAGAAACCCACCTCACGTTTCCTTTTTATGTATCGCAATTAGCCAATAAGCACCCAGGCACTCGGCCGCTACAAGACGGCTTAACCGAATATGTACTCAAACATAAGCGCCCACTATTGCTAGATCAAAGCAGTATCAATGCATTAATTGCCTCTGGTGAGCTGTATTCCCAAGCGCCAGCGTTAAATCATACTCAAACCATGCATCAGTGGATCGGAATCCCGCTTTTTATCCATGATCAAGTTCGTGGTGCGTTAACGATTTACAGTTTTAGCATGACACAGAATTACCAAGTTAAAGACTTAGAATTACTGACATTTGTATCACAACATATAGGCTCGGCTATCGAGAAAAAGCTGTCCGCAGAGTCCTTACAACGCAGTTATGAAGAGCTAGAAGAAAAGGTTATTGATCGTACCAAAGCGTTAGCCGAACTGAATAAAAGTCTTGAGAAGGAAATTCAACAACGCCGTAGTATGGAAGCCAAGCTAGTTCACGATGCCAAACATGATGCACTCACAGGCCTGCCTAATCGCGCTATGTTTATGGAGCGTTTATCTCAAGCGATCAAGCATGTTCGTCGCCATAGCTTAGAACAGTTTGCCCTACTGTTTATCGACCTCGACCGCTTCAAACAGATTAACGATACTATGGGACACCTAGAGGGTGATAAATTCTTAATTGAGACGGCAAGCCGCCTCAAGTCCTGCATTCGTGATAACGACACCTTAGCGCGACTCGGTGGCGATGAGTTTGTGATACTGCTCGATAGCATTAACAACATCAACGACGCGAAAGATATATCAGAAAGAGTGATCCAAAAAATATCCCAGCCCTATCGACTTGGCACAATGGAATTTAGTTCTGGAGCCAGTATCGGTATCACCATCAGTGGCAAACACAGAATTGATACCAGTGAATCTATGTTACGTAATGCAGATACTGCCATGTATCAGGCGAAAGCCAATGGTAAAGGTTGCTATGTTATTTTTGATGATAACGCCCAACATCAGGCCATGCAGGATGTCGAGTTAGAAACTGAATTTAGACATGCATTACACCATGCTGAAATCCAGCTTAGTTACTTACCAGTAGTCAATTTTAAAACAGGTCAAGTGCATGCATTAGAAAGCCGCCTGTTCTGGCAACATCCGCAGCGTGGGCTCTTACAGCAGGAACAACTTAGCACGCTTGCTGAACAGTCACACCTTACCGTTGAGCTCGATAAATATACGATCAGCATCATAGATAGCAGCTATCCCCAACTCCTCAAACAACATGATGAATCTGTTGAATTACATGTCATGCTTTCGAGCCAACATCTCAAGCATAAGCATGTACTGCGCAGTTTGAAAAACACTCTCAAGCAAACCCAGTTAAACCTGAGCCATTTGTGGTTATTCTTCAATGAAAAAGCCCTAGTGCAAGAAACTGAAAATCATATCAATGGCTTTGAATTGTTGCAGAAACTCGGGGTAAAACTCGGCATCAGCCAATACGGTAGCGGCTATAGTGCATTAAATAGCTTATTGTTTCTGCCGATAAAAGGCTTAAAACTCGATGCCAACCTCACCAAACAAATACAAGGCGAGCAACAGCTTAAGTTAATGTCTGCCTATCAAAAAACGGCATCAACCTTAGAGCTTCAAACCTTTGTCGATGGCATTGATAACCCTGAACAAAAACGTATCTTCAGTGAACTGGGTTATCAACTGGGTCAGGGGGCTGCTTTAGCCGACACTTTTACCTTATGTGAAACCCAATCACAGAGCTGTGCTCAGCTCGAATATGCCTAGTAAAAAATAAGTAGCTGATTTAAAAGAATAGTAAGCGAAACCGCTCGCTATTTTTTAAACATATCTCTTAAGCTAGAAATATTTGCCCGCCCCGTTTGCATCCGCTCCTGTTCCGTTTGTTGTGGCTTACGATTTTCCCACACCACATCATCTTGAGGTAACTCAAGTAAGAAACGGCTTGGTTCACAACGCATGATTTCACCAAATTGGCGCCTTTCGCGGCAGAGGGTGAACCAAAGCTCTCGTTGAGCTCGAGTGATACCCACATATGCCAACCGACGCTCCTCATCGACGTTATCTTCGTCTATGCTGGTTTGATGGGGCAAGATACGCTCTTCTACTCCAACCATAAACACGAAGGGAAACTCTAAGCCCTTAGAAGCATGCAAGGTCATCAACTGCACCTGATCGCCGCCTTCATCCTCACTATTACGCTCCATCATGTCCCTGAGCGTCAATCGAGTCACCACCTCTGGCAAGGTCATAGGCTCATCTAACTCATCACCCGCGAGCATCTCAGTCACCCAACGGTAAAGCTCTGAGATATTCTTCATCCGCATTTCAGCGGCCTTGGCACTGGTGCTGGTTTCGTATAAGTAATCTTCATAATTGATCTTACGGATCAAATGCTTCACCGCCTCGACGGGTTCACCACGTTCAGCATGATCCCCAGTCTCCACAATAAAACGACCAAACTGATATAAAGATGACATAGCCGCAGGCGGTAAATGATGATTCAGTTCAGGCTCAAAAATCGCCGCAAACATAGAAATATGCTTCTCATTGGCAAAATTACCTAAACGCTCTAAGGTTGATGGACCTATGCCACGTTTAGGCAAATTCACGATGCGCAGGAAAGCATTATCGTCATCGGGATTCACCACGAGCTTTAGATAGCCCATGATGTCTTTAATTTCAGCACGAGCAAAAAATGACGTACCACCACTCAATTTATAAGGAATACGGTTCGTCATCAGTGCGCGTTCGAGTAACCGTGATTGATGGTTACCCCGATACAAAATCGCATAATCGCCAAACTGAGTACGGCCGACAAACTTGTGCCGCACAATTTCGGCAACAACACGTTCAGCCTCTTGCTCCTCATTGGCGGCAAACAGCACCCGCAACGGCTCACCATAGGCAAGCTCGCTAAACAGGGCTTTATCATAAACATGGGGATTATTCGCGATAAGAATGTTCGCAGCCCGTAGGATCCGCTGGCTAGAACGGTAGTTCTGCTCCAGTTTAATCAGCTTAAGCTGCGGAAAATCTTTACCCAATAACACGAGGTTTTGTGGCTTAGCACCGCGCCATGAATAGATAGACTGATCGTCGTCCCCCACCACAGTAAAGCGCGCCCGCTCACCCACTAACAGCTTTACCATTTCATATTGGCTGGTATTGGTATCTTGATATTCGTCCACCAGCAAATATTGGATCTTGGTTTGCCAGCGCGTACGCACTTCTTCATGGTGGCGTAACAATAAAGTTGGCATCAGAATCAAATCGTCAAAATCTAAAGCGTTATAGGCTTTCATATGTTGAGCATAACGCTGATACAACATAGCAAATAAGTGCTGTTGCTCATCTTTAGCGATTTTGCGTGCATGCTCGGGAATAATTAAGCCACCCTTCCAGTTTGAAATCGTACTGGCAAGCGCTTTGAGTAAATCTTTATCTTCATCCAACTCGTCTTGGGTTAACTCTTTGAGCAGTGCCAAGGTATCTTGATCATCAAACAGCGAAAAACCCGGTTTTAAGCCTAAGACCTTATGCTCGCGTTTAATGATCTCAAGCCCTAAAGTATGGAAGGTCGAAATCCACAGACCTCTGGCTTCCTTGCGGCCCATCGACTGAGCGACCCGCTCTTTCATCTCGCGGGCAGCCTTATTGGTAAAGGTCACCGCCGCGATATTACGCGCCTTATAGCCACATTTTTCGACCAAGTAAGCGATTTTATTGATAATGACGCGCGTTTTACCACTACCCGCACCCGCCAATACTAGGCAAGGGCCTGAAACATAATGAACAGCATCGTTTTGGGCGGGATTGAGTTTCATCTTTGCGCAATATCCAAACAAGTCGACAGAAAGGGATGGGATCATAGCAGAAACGGCCGTTTTAAGGCGAACAAATCCCCGCTTAGGTTGAGCAGAACTCAACTCTGTAGATAAGCTTCTCCGTGATATAACCCCCAACAACAGCCAACTAAAGTGTTCACGCGTCTGCTTTACTTTTGAAAGCTAACGTACTGAGTTACAATCGAGCTATTCAGTAAAGAGGCGGACAAGATTATGATCAATCCAAAGAAAATCGAAGAAATGGCGAAACAATTGAGCGAAAGTTTGCCCAGCGGTCTAAAGCAATTTGCCGGTGAATTTGAAGAGCGCAGTAAGCAAGTACTGCAAAATCAATTGCTCAAGTTGGATATGGTTTCCCGTGAAGAATTTGATGTGCAGCAACATGTACTACTGAAAACCCGCGAAAAATTAGAAGCCCTACAAGCTCAAGTCAATGAGTTAGAAAAAAAGCTCAACGCGGCGGGCTAACTTATCATGCATGTTTGAAAGAGCACAGTTAGCAATAGCGCAGCTGTGCTTTTTTGTTTTTAACACTTCAAGCATTGAGTCACTTGGGGAAATAATGCAACAACTCGCCAGCTATATCCTTGCTATTGAAGGCTATCCAAGCCCTGTCTACGTGGTAAGCCAATCAAACGAGCAGCAAACCTATCACGATGATAATGTGGAGATTTGTGAGTCCATAACGCTTTATCACTTCGATAACGGGGTTGTGATTAGCAAGCTAAGCGAGCAAGATAAACAAGCTTATGCGTCAGACATGGTTTGTGAAGATTATTGGCTCAGCTATCGGGTTGTAACAGCTCATATTGCGATTTCGCCGCAGTAAAAATCCTTTAGCAATCTATGTCAGCAAAGCTTTTGGCTTAAAATGCAGCAAGGGCTGGCAGTAAGGCCACCGCTGCAACCAGAGCATAAACAGACTTAATGCTTTAGCGTCGAACAATCAAGGAATGAAGCTACAATGGATGTCACAATCAGCACACACTATCAGGACTATCTTCTTTGGGGATTATTGTTGCTTGGTGGCGTGCCGCTACTCACTTATCCCGGTGTGCTTCTCGCCAGTTTGATGGGACTGGCCAGTCAATCAAGCATTAAACCCGCTTTTATCTATCGATTGATGAATCAGTGTTTTCTATGGGGAAGCCTAATTTATCCCGCCGTGTATATCCCCTGTTATCGCATTACGAGCGATAGCACTGCGACTTCTTCATCTTTAGTCATTGCTGCGTTGCCACTGCTGTATCTAATCTTACTGTATGGCTGCTTTCGCTTTATGGATGCTCCAACTAAAGAGACAAATAATTAAAGCTTTTGTTGGCGAGCATACTTTTGCTTAAGGCCTTTATGGTTAGCCTTAACTAACTTCCAGCGGTCACAACCATTGAAACGAGCATATTCACTGACTGCGATATCAAAGGCCGCACAGAAATCCTCATCTAAGCCATTCACCATCACGCCCTCTTCTAAAATCAATTGCTGTAATAGCAATAGGTTAGCTTGACGATCGGCTTTAACATCCACGCGGCCAACAAAAGTGTCGCGCCACAGAATTGCTAAAGAATAATAACCATACTGACGCTTTTCGGCTGGGACATAGACTTCGATTTGATAATCAAAATCAAACCATTGCTTTAACCTTTGCCGTTGGATCAATAAATTATCGAAGGGATTAAGCAGCCACACTTTATGAGGTAATGGTGCATTTAGCTGTAATGAAGGGCGATAAAAGTAGCTTTGGCCCGCAGCCTTAAAACACGCTAATAGCCCGTGAGCTAACAACTCTGCCAATTCTTGGGCTACAGCTGATTTCATACCTTTGCGTAAATAAGCCATTTGCGCCGCAGTACCGAAGGCGTGGGCATCAAGATAACGATCAATTAGATAGCGGGTAAATTCACTATCTGTCGGTGCTTGAGCATCAACATCTTTTGGTAGTACCCGCGCAGTGAGATCGTAAACCTTCTGGAATTTTTCCCGCCGCACCACCATCAACTCACCACGCATAAAGAGCTGCTCTAGGGCTTTTTTCGCGGGTTTCCAATCCCACCAGGTACCGTTTTTAGCTTCACTATGTTCAAAATCACTGGCCTTGAGTGGCCCTTCTGCGAGGATTCGCGCCCGCACTTTCTGCATTATTTTATCGTCGGGCTCAAACCAATGCTTACCGCCATTTTGCAGCTGCTGTTTACGCTGCAAACTAAAACGGTAATCGGCAATAGGTAAATAAGCTGCCGCATGGGACCAATATTCGAAGATCTCTCCTTTGGCTAAAGCCATATCGAGCATCTTTGGCTGATATTCTGGCATACGACTATGCAGCACATGATGATGCGCTCGCTCAACCACGTTGATAGAGTCAATTTGTACATAACTGAGACGTGAAATTGCCTCGGCGACTGAAGTATATGGTTGCAATAATCCTTGCTGCTGCATATTTAATTGCAGCCACTCGCGGGGTGAAAAGGGATTAGACATCGATTCTCCAAATTCAACGACAAGCAAATACCAAACCAGAGAAAAAACATAACAAACTGAAAATAAAAGTATTTAGCACACTATTCAACGAGTAGGTTTGTGAAATGTACGCACAAGTCTACTCACTAGGCAGTATCTTCGGATAACATAAGCCATTTATACCTTAACGGCTATCGGTTTACCTGCCCGTTAGTTTCACGACTCGAAATAGAGCCTATCTGGCATAGGCTCTTCATTAAGGATTGATGATGAATATCTACTATCGCCAAGCACAACTCTGCGGCCGCAAAACAGGTAATGGCACTAAGCTGCCATTTTTGATGAATATCTTGTATTCACTTGCTGCTAAAAATGGCGATCACCAGCCCTTTTCAATGGATGACATTAACGCCGTACTGTTTAATCAGCATCAGTCGATTGGTTGCTCTATCGAGGCGCCGCTACCGATAGTGAGTTGGCGCACCGAAGCGATAGAGTATGAGTTATTTAAAGGCGAAGACCTGGTGTACCTGCCCCAATGCATCATCTTTAGCAATGGCGCCATTGCCTATGTCATTGTCGTCATGGGTGATGAATATGAGCTGCGTATTTGGCCCGATTACAGTAATCGTGATCGAGAAAAACACCACTGGTTTTCCCACCATGCCGTAGTCTATTCAGCAGAACTTGACGTCTTTAAACAAAGCTTCGAAGCACTGCTCAAGCATATTAAAAAAGAAAATGACTACGAGAAAAAACACCCAAAATTTGGCAAAGACATCCCACTATCAGATTCATAAACTTGAATAATGAGTATGGGTTTAGCGGCAATCGCCATAATGTTGCCACTATTGATCAGCAACTTGCCCGCAACTTTTGTAAGAAAATCTGTTTTAATACCCGCCGTGATACCGAGTTAACTCTGCACAATCTTAGCGGATAAGTCTCGGTCGTATTTCATAGGGAATGAAATTCAATGTTCAGCATTATTTTCTGGGTACTCACCCTACTTAGTTTGGCCTTATTTGGTAGCGCAGCCTATTTAGTGGTGCGCGCACTCCTCAAAAAATTTAATCGAAGTCAAGGAATCGATATGTCAGCACAAGAACCGTGGGCAGCAGCCACCGCAAAGGGAACGGCATTAAAAAACACCACCTTATTAAAAGCCTTAACCATTGGCATACTCTCAATCCTCGCGTTGATCCCGCTGGGGATCATTATGGATATGACTTCTGATCGCCAAACCCTTTACCACAGCGTTGTCGATGAAATCGGCCGTTCATGGGGTGAGCAGCAAACCCTCTCAGGTCCTGCGCTGGTGATCCCTTACAGCTATTTTGTGTTACAAGAAGAAGTCAGTAACGACGGTAAAACTCGCCATGAAGTGAAGCGTACCTATCAAGATGAGCTAGTGATCCTACCGAAAAAGCTCACCCTCGACTTAGACCTAAAACATGATTTTCGCACCCGTGGCATTTATCAATCGCTGGTGTATAACGCAGCTCTACAAGGTCAGGCCGACTTCAGCCTTAACCGTTATGATATTCCTAACCTTATCGCCTTCGATAACAAAAATGCCCGGTTAGTCTTTGGGGTGTCATCGAATCAAGCAATTGATAAAGTAGAAAAAATTGAAATCACCGGTGAATCGACATTACTCTCTGGATCACTGATGTCGGGCACGGGATTAACCACTGGCGGTTTAGAAAAAGGCTTTAATCAAAAGATCCAAGTCAGCGAAGCGAGTGATTTTAGTGTGGATTTTGCCATGACACTACGCGGCTCTCAGTCTATCAGCGCATTGCCACTAGGCGAGCAAACGCTAATCAATATTCGCGCCGACTGGCCGCATCCAAGCTTTAAGGGATTATTACCCGCAGAACGGGATATCAACGCGCAAGGCTTTACTGCAAGTTGGAATATCAGCCACTTAACCCGTAACTATCCACAAGAGTTTATTAAGAGTAATCAATCGACTCTGACTGAAGTGTCGGCTAATGCGATTTTATTCGAACCAGTGACTCACTACGGCAAGATTGATCGCTCGGTAAAATACGGCCTACTGTTTATCGTGCTGACTTTTATCATGTTGTTTATCTTCGAAATTGGACAAAAAACCAGCCTTAGCACGATTCAATATGTGTTAGTCGGCAGCGCCATGGCCTTGTTCTATTTGCTACTACTCTCGCTATCTGAGCATCTAGCCTTCTTGCATGCCTATTTAATTGCCGCCTGTATTCCCGTGCTGTCGGTATCGGCTTACGTAGGGAGTGCCACAGCAAGTATTAAGCGCGGTGCATTAGTAGGCATTATGCTGGTGAGTTTATATGCCGTGCTGTACTCGATACTGCAACTGGAAGATTACGCCCTATTGATGGGTTCAGGTTTACTGTTAGTCGTACTGTTGATTTTGATGTTCGTGACTAGGCATCACCCTAAGAACACGGCGCAATAGCGCCCTACCGCTCCACCCTTGAAGACCCCCCGACAGCGCCATCTTTTGCTGTCGGGATTTTTTTATTGGCAAAACCATTGCCGCGTTGTAGCCTATGGCGTTTTATGAAGAGGCTTATATTTTGACCCATAGCGTCTATCTTTTACGCCGTTTAGGTTTAGCTTGGATACTGTTGGCAACCATTCCGGGCTTACTATTACTGACACAGAATCAGCTGTTTCCACTGATCGATCTGCACTCTACCTTAGCCAAAACCTTATATTGGATTACCATGACTGGCACTGCGCCCTATGGCGTCGCAACAGTCTTGTTTGTATTGGCGATCGCCTATCGTCATATGCCTAAACCACTCTTTATAAGTTTATTTTTTGCCATCAGCCTCAGCCAAGTTATCAGTTTAGGCTTAAGCCACACCCTCAAATCCTATTTTAAAGAACCCAGACCTAATCTCGTTTTTCTAGCAGAACAAGCACTGCCTAAGCATGAACCGCTTTCACTCGATGCCTTTTATCAATTGGATAAACAGTCACGTTCAAAGACAATTGCCAATGCACTCGATGGCTTGATCGCTGCAGAACCTGCCTTGAAACTCGACTCACGGATCCATCAGCATTGGGAAGATGAAATCGGCTATTCTTTTCCTTCGGGACATACCATTTTTGCTGTGACGCTAGTGCTTACCGCCAGCTACTATTTGCTACTCGCTGGATTACCTAGCTTAGTCATGGCGTTATGGATCTGGGGATTTTTGATGGGATTAAGCCGTATGCTGCTTGGCATGCATTGGCCGCAGGATGTACTGTTTTCAACCTTTTTAGCCGCCATCATCAGCGGATGTAGCGTGTTCTTTGTCAGTAAGTTGCGTCCACTCTCCCATGCGTTTGCTAAAGGATCTGAGCACTAACGCTGTTAATTCAGCGTCTCGATTTGGCTGTCGACTCAAATACGACAGCTTCAAACACTATGAAGTTAAATACTTAGGCATTGCTAAGCACTGCCTAAGTATTTTGCCACTAGGGCCTGATAAATCCCATTGGCCTTAATTCTAGCGAGCCCTTGATTGAAAGTATCCCGCGCCACTGAGTTGTGGAACACCATTCGATAGGATGTTGGGGGGAAAATAAAGTGGTAGCTTAATGCTTGCTGGGTATCAACATCATCCTCAACGAACTTATTCAGTTGAGCGAATATATAACGATCGGCAATCACAGTATTAATGCGACCTAAGTACAACATACGGTTCTGGCTTAATTGGCTATCGACTTCACGATAAATAGTCTGTTGCGCTACGGCATTAAACTCAGGGCCAAGTAAGAAGCGAGCATTTTCAAAAGCGGCGACACTGTACTTTTTAAGATCCGCAATACGTGTTATTTCCAGGCGTTGTTCGGCCAAACTGATCGCTACATTGGTATATTCAACATAATCATTGGACCAATAACCATCAACGCCATTTGCAGGGTTCATCGTCATTACAGCATCTAATCTATCTTTATTGAAATATAAAACTTGGCGTTTACGAGAGTAGAATTTGAAGTTGACTGGCTGCCCCATTTCCTTAAACGCGGCCTTAATAATATCGATCTCAAGCCCTGATTCAGCATCTTCGATAATATAAGGCGGTCGATTTAGAGCGCTACCAATGGTTAACGATGCAGAAAATGCATAAGTCGGTAATATGAATAAGCAGATTAGCAACAAACTCAAGCGCATACAGTGTCTCACTCTTATTAGTATCATAACAATAGCGGTAAATAACGGGAGTTCCAAACAGCACGACTCCCAAAATCTCTATCCGTTATCACTGTCACAACCTTAAAATGTCTCATTTGATCAAGATTTTTGGCAAAGTCGGCTAAGACTGGCAAACTAGAGGCTGACTCAGTTAACCCTAAGCTTTCAATGACAGACACTCACCCCTACAAACTCGATCAACTCGATTTAACAATTCTGCGCTTACTGCAAACTCACGGCAGATTATCGAATCTCGAACTGGCCAATAAAGTCGGACTATCGCCATCTCCTTGCTCGCGCCGTGTTAAAGCCTTAGAAGAAGCGGGTTATATTGCCGATTATGCAACGCGTCTGTCGGCGGATAAGTTCAACCTGCATTTGACCGCGTATATCCATGTTCGAATGGAGAAACATACACCGGCGATTCTCAATCAATTTGAAACCAATGCACTCGCCTACGAAGAAGTCCAAGAATGCGCGCTGATCACGGGCTCAGAGGCCGACTATCAACTTAAAGTGCTAGTACAAGATATGGCGCACTTTCGCACTTTCCTGTTAGATAAACTCACGACCAACGTGCATATCGCAGGGGTGCATTCCAGCTTTGTCCTCAAAAAGGTTAAGGACCACACGGCCATTCCCTTAGGGCACGTCAACATTCAAGCATAAGCCAACAGTCACAGCAAACACCGCAAGCAAGACAGATGCACAAGTAACAGTCATAGCACAAAATAGCGGTTAGGCATCTGCCATACGGTATTTTTTGACCATAAGATCACAATTCAATGAATTTTTATCATCGCAATGATTCGCCAAATCTCAACCATCAGTCGCACCTGATAGCAATAAAATCTCGCACAAAACAGATAGGCGGCACACAACATTAACTTATAGCCAAAAACCGATAAATTATTGCCGGTTAACACCAAATTAACGCACTAAAATTGCGTTGAAATCCTAATTTATCCGCCTAAGATACGCCTTCTTTTTACGGGAGGCACAATGCAATCGGCCAATACAAGTTCAACTAACCACTTCAGCTCACGCTTAGGTTTTATCATGGCGGCAGCCGGTAGCGCCGTTGGCGTCGGCAATATTTGGGGATTCCCCACCCAAGCGGCCACCCATGGTGGCGGCGCCTTTCTACTTGTGTACCTAGTGCTGATTTTCATCCTAGGCATTCCCATGCTGATGGCCGAGCTTATGATAGGTCGCCACGGACAAACCAACCCCGCCGATGCCATGGGTAAACTCGGCTTCAACTCACTCACCCGCGGTTTAGGCAAGACCATAGGTTTGCTCTCCATAGTGACAGCGGGATTGATTTATACCTTCTACAGCATTCTCTCCGGCTGGTTTGTCAGCTTTGCCATCGCGCCAATTGCCAAAGCTATGGGCTCGCACGACACCGCCGCTTGGCTAGTGGATTTTTCGCTGTCACGTAATCTGGTGTTTACACTGATCTTCAGCACGCTGGTTTTTCTGGTATTACTGCAAGGCGTGCAAGAAGGCATAGAAAAATGGTCGAAACGCTTAATGCCGTTATTACTGATCATGCTGATCGCGGGCGTGGCGTATATCTTCACCCTAAATGGTGCGAGCGAGGGGATAAGCGCGCTACTCACACCTAACTTTACCAAGGCGCTGGCACCAGATACCTTGATCAGCGCGCTCGGACAAACCTTCTTCTCCCTTACCATAGGCACAGGTGCCATGATGGTGTACGGCAGTTATCTGAGCCAAAAAGAGAATATCGCCAAACTGACTGTCTGGGTTGCCTTTACCGACAGCGGCATCGCCTTTCTCGCCGCCTTTTTAATCATCCCAGCCATGTATGTCGCCCAGCACAATGGCGTGGAGATTTTTAACGCTGAGGGCAAGTTACTTGATTCGGATGCATTGGTGTTTACTGTCTTACCCGCGTTATTTTCCACCTTAGGCGATACGGCGAACCTTATCATCAGCGTGATTTTCTTTGTTCTGCTGATCATCGCGGGTTTAACCTCGGCCATATCCATCGCCGAAGTGCCGACGAGTTATGTGATGCAAAAGTTCGGACTCAGCCGTCAACGCGCCACCTTGATCATCGGCCTATTACTGACCTCATTATCCCTATTGCTGGCGGTATTTTTTGAGACGCTATTTAGTTTCACTATAATGCTGACCACCCAAATCGCCCAGCCGCTGGTCGCCCTCGGTATTGCGGTTTACTTAGGTTGGATTTGGCGCCAAACCCAGCTGCTCAAGGTAATTCGTGGGCAAGAAGGTGTCGATAGCACAGGACTTTTCTGGCGCATTTGGCCAAAGTATGTGAAGTATGTTTGCCCAGTGCTGATTATCGCCATAGCCATCAGACAATTTGTGTAACCATTTGAAAAATAACAAAATACACGCTAAGTGCGGGGATTTTTTATTTAGCAATTGATGCACTAATTAACTACTTTAAAATAATCAGCAAAGTCTTGCTGCCGCCAATAGTGAATGCGATGACAGCCGGATTTTTCAATCTATCGATGACGTTGAACTGTTAGGGAAGGCTGGATTGAAACGAAAGGGGATGTAAACAGCAGCCTTAAGAGATTAAGGCTGCTTTAAACACTGAGCTGATTACTGTTCGATACCGACGATCAACCAAGGTGAATTGGCTTGTGTTACGTTACGCTCTAAATGCCAGATTTCCTTAATGTCCTCTTCTACGCCTTCAACGGTATCGCGATAGCGGCCGCTAAATTTAACACTCACTTCCGCAAGATTTGCATTGTGTGTGGCGCGGACAAGTTCTGCATCCAAAAACATCACTTCTGTGTGCTGATCGCCAACTAACTCGCGACGTTGGTTGCTGAGTTCATTGTAAAGATCAATAGAAACATACTCTTGGATTTTGCTTAAGTCGTTTTCATTCCACGCCAATTGCAGGGTTTTGTAGTGACTACGAGCGCCTTCCAAAAAGCTTGGTAAATCAAAACCGGCAGGCAAATCGAAGGGAACTGCGCTTGTCGCTTGGCCAAAACCATTGCTGCCGCTGTTTGCATTGGTGGCAAAACCTGTTTGTTCAGTCTGTTGACGCTGCATATTCGGATTGGGTTGGCCAGCACCCGCATAGGCTGGTCTTTGCTGCGCCCCCGCTTTTGAGGCCATCACAGTACGGACGATTTTGAATAGCACGAATGCCAGCAAACCGATAATCAAAATATCCATGATTTGAATATTTTCAAAACCACCGCCCATAAACAGCGCAGCCAATAAGCCACCTGCTAATAAACCGCCTAACATGCCGCCCATCATACCTTTTTTGCCCGGTGCTCCCGCTGGCGCCGTAGTCGGTGTGTTGGTCGCCGCTGGTTGAGCCGGAGCCGTTTGGTGACTCTTGCCGATAGACTTACTACCGCCGAATTTTTTCGCTTCAACGACAGGGCTAGTAACTAAGCTAACCGCAAAAATCATCGCCAGCATAATAAATAACTTTTTCATTTATAGGATCTTGTTCGTGTAATCTGAGGTGCAGCCATAATAGCGGGATGACATTATATGTCAATTAGCAAAAAGCGATGGCTGATTGTCCTGTGCATATTTAGTGAGTTGCGATTAGTACTGTCATTCCAGTGACGCGCCAACTTTGGTTTAAAAATAAGTCATCCCTGCGAGCTCGACGGCGTCATCTGCTGCATACGGAAGTGCGAATGCCGCGATCACAGGACGTGAAAGAGCGTCCATGCCGCCAACGGTCACTTACATGCCAGTGCTTAATCCCATAAACTACCGTACATTCTGATAGCCAGAACGACCCAAACCGAAGTCCAATCCCCAGATAGGGGTAACCATCTCAGCAGTCATATCTTTTGAATCAAGATTTAGAATAATCGCCATGAAGAAAATATGCGTTTGTCCTATTTTTTCATCTTTTTAAAAAAGATGATTATGTTTCTATTTTTATAGATAAATCTGTACGATTAATTAGTCAAACCTTAAAATAAATGCCATTGAAAGTGGTGCATCGTTTATTAATTTTGCAGAAGAGTTTTCTATTTCCTCAGACTCATCGTCGTCAGTAATTGAAACAAAACACACTGTCGAATTTAGCTCAATAGGCAGTTCTCTTTTTATTCTGACCAGTACGTTTGATAATGTCTGAATTAGTTTATTTTTAAACTTTGCAAAGTTTATTTCTCGAGATGAGTCCTCTCGAAGCATCTTACTTATTTTGGAGAATGCTCCCGCATTATATCCGTCATAAAACCACTCAGATACTGCCCATCTATAGTAATTTTCACACTCTATGCTTTGATCTTCTTCAGCAGCGAGAATGCTTTTAAGCTTACCCTCAGAGCTAGCACTTAATGATGCTGACATGGCACTACTGTCAGTGTAAAGAGATACCGCATAGAATGCCTCATCTTTATTTTCTAACAATAACATCTTGATTGTATCGTATGTAATTTCAAAGCATTTTTCTTCTAACTCAATCCAGTCCATTATTCACTCCTTGTACTTAGCTTCAATATTTTCATTTTATGATGCACTCAGCTCCATGCAGAATACTGATAATGTTCATTTATCTCCTTAAAACTCACCCCCGTTAAACCAAGAGCTTCGTACTCATTTTTAAACTGAATAGAACATACAGAAGCCGCTATCTCGTTACAAAAGAATAAATGTTCATGAATATTATTCTTTATTTTAAATTTATCTATAGACTCATAATATGTCTTCTTTAACCCACGTTCCTCTTGCGTGTTCAATTTTCCAGAATCTAAGTCAATCGAGATAGTATAAGTGGACTCATCCTTATCTAAGATAGACAAATAACTTAGTGGAAAAAATAAAAAGTACTTTTTCTGCGGACGAACTCCTCGATGCAAGTTAATATCGACAGGAATACGAATACACTTAATATTTAATTTTTCACACAAGTATAACATTTCATTAGAAACTAAATTTTCATCAACCAAATAATCACCATTCAGTTGATATGTTTTTGCTTTAAGAGAATAAGCATTTAAAAAATCAACCTCACATGGTGGTGAGTCATAAAACTCATAGTCAGGTAGCTCAGGAGTCCAATGTTTATCCATAAAATACGGTATTCCCTTACCATCAGGATCTGATTGCACAATAAAAAATGGTTGTAGATTTGTACTCAAAATAACTACCCTGTAATAGGTTAAAAGTTTAATGTCCCTAAGAAAGCATTAGCGCAAACTTAAATTTATTTTAAACATCGTTTTACTCTGTTGCTAGCCATAATATTCCTTCGCAAGTCAAAAAAGCTTAACGAGCCACCCATTGTTAAATTCTCGGAATGCATAATTGTAAATAACAGACTATCAGGCATACCAAGGGTTTAATGGGATTAAGCACTGTCGTGGAAGTGACCGTTGGCGGCATGATCGCTCATTCACATCCATGTGTTCGCGACATTCTAGTCTTGTTATAAATCTAGCCATATGCAGGAGATGTCATCGTCGAGCCTATTGGGATGACTTATTTTTAAACCAAAGTAGGTGTATCACTGGAATGACAGTGCTAAATCAATATTACCTGCTGCCAAAAGCGACTTTATTAACAAAATTAAAAAATCCCCGCATTGCGGGGATTTTCGTTTAATCAAAACCACTAAAACTAACTAAGTTACAAACACTTTCCATCCGATGAATCATCGGAAGAAAGTGCTCGGCTGATACTGCCGAAGATAACATTCAAGAAGCCGATACCGACATCCTTTTGCCGCTCATCGGCGCTGCCCGTATCGTGGCCGCTCGCGTCGCGCATGCTTTGATTATTGTTAGTTCCGCGCACAAAATCGCAGGAAACATTGCTGGTATTATTCACCGAGCAGGCACTGAGCAAAGCGATCATTAGCCCGCAAAAGGCAAGGCGTAATCTTGGCATATTAGTTCAACACTTCTTCTAATGCCTTGAGGCATAAGGCGACATTTTCACGACGGGCACCAAAACCCATGAGGCCAATGCGCCATGCTTTACCCGCAAGAGCACCAAGGCCTGCGCCGATTTCGAGATTGTAATCTTTGAGCAAACGAGCCCGCACCGCGGCATCATCGACACCTGCAGGAATATAAACTGCGTTAAGTTGTGGCAGACGCGAATCTTCGGCCACCACAAAGTTAAGCCCTAACTTTTCAAGCCCAGCACGCAGCACTAAGTGCATGTCATGATGGCGTTGCCACGCATTCTCTAAGCCTTCGGCCGCTAAAATACGCAGGGATTCATGCAGTGCATAAAGCGCATTCACTGGCGCAGTGTGATGGTAACTGCGCTTGCCGCCCGCGCTGGTCCAATAGGCCATCACTAAGCTTTGATCGAGGAACCAACTTTGCACTGGGGTCTTGCGATTCTTGAGTTTTTCGACGGCAGCAGGCGAGAAAGACACAGGCGATAAACCCGGTACACAGGAGAGACACTTTTGGCTGCCAGAATAAATAGCATCTATGCCCCATTCATCGACTCTTAACTCAACGCCGCCAAGGGAAGTCACCGCATCAACTATGCTCAAACAACCATAGGTTTTGGCTAATGCGCACAGAGTTTTGGCATCGGACAAGGCGCCAGTTGAGGTTTCGGCGTGCACAAAGGCTAAAAATTTGGCATCGGGATTGGCTTTCAGTGCCGCTTCAACCGCAGCAGGATCAACAGGTGTGCCCCACTCATTGTCCACCAGCACGGCAATGGCGCCCATACGCTCGACGTTTTGGCGCATACGCTCACCAAACACACCGTTACGGCAGACAATCACCTTCTCACCCGGCTCGACTAAGTTAACGAAACAGGTTTCCATGCCCGCACTGCCCGGCGCTGATACCGCCATGGTCATTTCGTTTTTAGTTTGGAAGGCGTATTGGATCAGACTCTTAAGCTCATCCATCATGCCCACAAACAGCGGATCTAAGTGGCCAACCGTAGGTCTGGACTGCGCCGCAAGCACTTCGGGATAAACATCCGACGGGCCAGGGCCCATTAAAATACGGCGAGGAGGATTAAAAGCGGTAAAACGCGGTGCTGGTAACATCATGTCTCCTTAATGCGTGTAGGTGTAGGTCGAAGTCTAGTTATTATTCGTTAGCCAATCGTCAGCGGATTAAGTCAGCGACTTAACTGTGGCGCGCTAATCGGCGGCTAGAGTATGAAGTCTACAAAACTACCACAAAAAGGAGCGCCTGTGCGCTCCTCCTTTAGCCTTAGTTATGACTAACATAACTATCACGCGCATGGTGCGCTAAGGTTGTAACGCCTTGTTGCCGTTACCCGCATTTAAAAACAGCTGATAGGCAGGACTTTGGGTTTCCTCTTGATAGACGAAACCCAGCTCAGTTAAAAACTGTTGGAACGGCAAGGCATCACTCGCGGGTACTTCAAACCCCGCCAGCACTCGGCCAAAGGCCGCGCCGTGGTTACGATAATGGAACAGACTGATGTTCCATTTGCTCTGCAAGGTCGTTAAAAACTTCAGCAGCGCGCCGGGATGTTCGGGGAACTCGAAGCTGAATAAACGCTCCTCTAAAGGCTCAGGTGGATGACCGCCAACCATATAACGCACATGCAATTTCGCGGTTTCATCACCGGATAAATCCTGCACTTCAAAACCATTGGCCTCTAAGGTGGCAATGATTTGTTCTAGCTCACCTTGGCCTCGGCTTAAGCGAATGCCAGCAAACACCACGGCAAGATCACGACTACTGAAACGATAGTTAAACTCTGTCATCACCCGCTTATCGAGCAACTCACAGAATGTTAAGAAACTTCCCGGACGCTCAGGGACTTTCACCGCCAGTACCGCTTCTTTTTGCTCGCCAAGCTCACAACGTTCAGACACATAACGCAGACTGTGAAAATTCACATTCGCGCCACTTAAAATCGCTGCGACCTTTTCACCATTGCCGCAATCACCATTGGCATTAGTGCTGACATATTTTTTAAGCCCAGCTAAGGACAAGGCCCCTGCGGGTTCGGCGATCGCACGGGTGTCTTCGAAGATATCTTTCACCGCAGCGCAGATTTCATCTGAGGTGACAGTCACTACTTCATCGACATAAAGTTTCGCGACTCTAAACGGCTCAGTGCCTATACGTTTAACCGCCACGCCATCGGCAAATAAACCGACTTGCGCCAGTGTCACAGGTTCGCCCGCTTCCATCGCTGCCTTTAAACAGGCGGCGTCTTCTGGCTCGACGCCGACAATTTTCACCTGCGGCATTACCGCCTTGTAATAGGCTGCGATACCCGCGATTAAACCGCCGCCGCCCACGGGTACAAATACCACTTCGAGATCGCGCTGCTGCTGCAACATCTCTTGGGCGATAGTGCCTTGGCCTGCGATCACAGCTTCATCGTCGAAGGGCGCGATATAGACTCGGCCCTCTTCTTTAGCCATCGCCATCGCAAAGCCATTGGCTTGATCGAAGGCTTGGCCGTGCAATACCACGTTGCCACCTAAACGGCGCACCGCATCAACTTTAATATCGGGCGTCGTCTCGGGCATCACAATCACAGCATCCACACCGCGACTCGCCGCCGACATGGCTACACCCTGAGCATGATTGCCTGCCGAAGCGCACACCACGCCGCGCTGGCATTCTTCTTTCGTCAGCTGGGCGATACGGTTATAAGCACCGCGTAACTTGAAGGAATGCACTGGCTGCATATCTTCGCGCTTCAAAAATACCTGACAACCTAAACGCGCCGATAACTTGTTCATGCTGGAAAGCGGCGTCACTTTCGCTATGTCATACACGGATGACAACAGGATTTTTTGCAGATAGCTTTGTGCCAACTGAAAATGGGCTAAATCCGCCTGAGTTTGCGATGCAAGTGGCAACATAGATGCAGTAAACATAATTAGTCCTCCAGTTTACTGCGATCGCGCACCGCGCCCTTGTCGGCACTGGTGGCGAGCATGGCGTAGGCCTTAAGCGCGAGTGACACATAACGCTGGCGACCAATAGGTTTCCACGCCATTGGGCCAAGACTGTGCATTTTTTCGCGGCGAGCATTGAGTTCAGCATCGCTTAACGCCAGCTTGATGCTGCGCTTGGGTATATCAATTTCGATGCGATCGCCATTTTCAATCAAGGCGATAGTGCCGCCAGCTGCCGCTTCGGGTGAGACGTGGCCAATCGATAAACCTGAAGTGCCACCGGAGAAACGACCGTCGGTGATCAGCGCGCAGGCCTTGCCTAGCCCGCGTGATTTTAAGTAACTGGTTGGATACAACATTTCTTGCATACCTGGGCCACCTTTCGGGCCTTCGTAACGGATAACAACCACGTCGCCCGACACCACTTCACCGCCTAAAATGCCCGCCACTGCATCATCTTGGCTTTCATAAACGCGCGCCGAGCCGATGAAGGTCAGATTAGATTCATCTACGCCCGCAGTTTTAACGATACAGCCGTTTTCGGCCACGTTGCCCGACAATACGGCAAGCCCGCCCTCTTGGCTAAAGGCAAACTCACGGCTACGGATACAGCCTTCTTGTCTGTCATTATCCAGTGACGGCCAGCGACAATCTTGGCTAAAGGCTTTAGTGGTCGGAATCCCCGCAGGTCCCGCCATAAAGAAATGTTTTACTTTTTCATCTTCCGTCTGCATCACATCGTATTTCGCCAATACAGACTTCAAATTGCCACCTTCATCGGCCGCCACATGGAACACATCGGTATGCAGCAATCCGGCTCTGTCTAGCTCACCTAAAATCCCCATCACCCCACCCGCACGGTGCACGTCTTCCATATGGTATTTAGGCGTCGATGGCGCAACCTTACAAAGGTGCGGCACAAGGCGCGACATACGGTCAATATCCGCCATGGTAAAATCAACATCGGCTTCCTGCGCGGCGGCCAATAAATGCAATACGGTATTAGATGAACCGCCCATGGCGATATCTAAGGTCATGGCATTTTCAAAGGCTTTGAAATTCGCGATATTACGTGGCAATGCCGATTCATCATCTTGATGATAATAACGTTTTGCCAACGCCATCACGCGGCGACCCGCTTCTAAAAACAGCTCGCGGCGATCCGCGTGGGTTGCCAGCATAGAACCGTTACCCGGCAGCGATAACCCTAGTGCTTCGGTTAAACAGTTCATTGAGTTGGCGGTAAACATGCCAGAGCAAGAGCCACAGGTTGGGCACGCGCTACGCTCGATTTTGGCACTGTCTTCATCGCTCACGTTCGAATCGGCGCCCGCCACCATAGCATCGACTAAGTCGAGCTTGATGAGTTTATCCGACAGCTTAGTTTTACCCGCTTCCATCGGTCCACCAGAGACAAACACGACGGGAATATTGAGGCGCAGCGCCGCCATCAACATGCCAGGTGTGATCTTGTCGCAGTTGGAGATACACACTAAAGCATCGGCGCAGTGGGCATTAACCATGTATTCCACACTGTCGGCGATAAGCTCGCGCGATGGCAGACTGTAAAGCATGCCGCCGTGGCCCATGGCGATACCATCATCGACTGCGATCGTATTGAATTCTTTGGCGATACCGCCCGCTTCTTCGATGGCGCTCGCCACAAGTGAGCCCATGTCTTTTAAGTGCACATGACCCGGTACAAACTGAGTAAAGGAGTTAGCAATGGCGATAATTGGCTTACCAAAATCATTGTCTTTCACCCCTGTGGCGCGCCATAGCGCACGGGCACCCGCCATATTGCGGCCTTCGGTACTGGTAGCTGAACGTAACTTTGGCATTGACTGTATCCTTTATCTCAAATCGAAAATGGTATTCTTAATTCACATGACGAATGCTTAAGCATTTGCCGTTTGTTGCAAGCTCAGTGGTAACAATACCTTACACTGGGTCACATCAATCAGTTTATTCAGCTGATTACTTAACAGTTCGATCGCACGTTCGCTATCGACCTCCATATCCAACGACAGGCTCGCATCGTCATTCATACGCATCTGCATTTGGGTAATCGTAAAGCCGCGATGGCGAGTCACGCGCAAAACACGCTCAAGCACTTCGGGGCGTTGTTGAACCGTTAATTCCAGAGAGTGGATCATGTTTGTTTCTCCATTTCGTCCATCATATCGCTGTTTGATGCGCCGGGGGGCACCAGTGGCCAAACGTTAAAAGCATCGTCGATTGCAACGTGTAATAAATACGGGCCCTTAGCCGCTAACATTTCGGTTAAGGCTTCTTCCACTTCGTCGGAAGAAAAAATCGTCCGGCCGGGAATATCAAAAGCAGAGGCCAATAAGACAAAATCAGGGTTATCTGATAAATCCGTTTCGCTGTAGCGCTCTTCAAAAAATAGCTGTTGCCACTGCTTCACCATGCCAAGCTTTTGGTTATCAACCAGCACGATTTTCACCGGCAGCTTACGGCGTTTGATGGTGGTCAGCTCCTGCACATTCATCATAAAAGAACCATCACCAGAGACAGTCACCACAGTCGCATCGGGACGCGCCACTTGCGCACCAATGGCGGCGGGTAAGCCAAAGCCCATAGTGCCTAAGCCAGCACTGGACAGGTGATCTTCTGGACGGCGGAACCACATATGCTGGGCCACCCACATTTGGTGCTGACCTACATCGCAACACACTACGCTGTCTTCGGGTAACTTATTGGCTAAACGACGCAGCAACGCTGGGGCATAGATCAAACTGCCGGGGTGTTGATAATCCCATTGATGTTTACGGGATAAATGCTCCACCTCGGCCTGCCAAGGCGTGATGTTCATCGACATGGCTAAGGCAGGTAGTATTTGGCGTAAGTCACCAGCGATTGCCACCTCTGGCATACGTAATTTGCCCAGTTCGGCGGCGTCGATATCTAAATGGATCACTCTGGCCTTGTCGGCAAAGCTCGCTAAACGGCCGGTGACTCTGTCGTCGAAACGGGCGCCAACCACGATTAGCAAATCGCAATCCTGTACCGCTAAGTTAGCGGCCTTGCCGCCATGCATGCCTAACATGCCTAAGTAGCCGGGTGTGCCGTGGGCGATACTGCCCAGCCCTTTCAAGGTTGCGACCGAAGGTATGCCCGTCACTTTGATAAACTCACGCAGTTGATCGACCGCGCCCGCCATACCTACACCACCGCCGACATACAACATAGGCTGTTTAGCCTCAGCCAACAGCGCACGGGCGGCGTCGATATCACTCATCTCGGCTTGGGGTTCGTTCATGACGGCCAGCAAAGGTGTACGGTATTCGAGGTGAGCGAGTTGGATATCCTTCGGGATATCGACCAACACAGGGCCAGGGCGGCCGGATGCGGCGATCTCAAAAGCTTGATACAAGGTTGGGATAAGATCGTTGATGTTTGTCACCATAAAACTGTGCTTAGTGCAGCTCAGTGACATGCCCAGCACGTCGATTTCTTGAAAGGCGTCGGTGCCGATAACGGCGGTGGAGACTTGGCCTGTGATGGCCACGATAGGCACTGAATCTAACAGCGCGTCGGCTAAGGAAGTGATCAGGTTAGTCGCGCCTGGGCCTGAGGTCGCGAAGCACACGCCGGTTTTACCGCTGGCTCTTGCGTATCCTACGGCGGCAAAGGCGGCGCCTTGTTCGTGACGGCTTAAGAGATGTTCAACAGGGCTTCCATAGAGGGCATCGTATATTGGCATAATGGCACCACCTGGGTAACCAAACACTGTGGTGACTCCATGTGCTGCTAACACTTTGATTACCGCGTCTGCACCTCTGATCATCTGCCCTGGTTCCATATTCTCTCTCGCTACGTTAGTCCTGAATTGCCGAAAATCGACGCTAATTTTTTACTCTTTCGAAGCTTAGAACCTTACTCTAGGCCCTGAAACGAAGAACCCCCCGGTCCTTTCGGAGCGGGGGGTTCTTTCGAAACTTTTAACCTTTTAGGTCTATCAGTTCGCCATGCGCCGCCCCCGCTGTGATTTAATAATCACGACGGTAATAATCACGAGAATGAGCTTGGCAGCTTGGTTAAACATCAATATGGATTCCTAATCGGTGTTTCTAAAATTGGGATATTGCATGAAAGTTAGTATCGCTTTGGGCTTTGCCCTAGCGCGAGCTATTAGCTTTACCATAAAGCAACGGCCAAACACAATAAAAAATATCTTTTGTCAAAAAAAATTCAGCTTCCCTGCCGAGACAATGCAAAACAACAAAGTAAAACGTTAACTGTTGAGCCTCAGTCGGTGCGATTCACCTACTGAACGATAGACTCACTAACTGTGTCGTTTTTGCCCGCTCGACAACCTACTGAACAGGAAAAAATTTGTTTCTCACTAACTGATTTATCACTAAGCAAGCTCAAGATGCGCGTTTCACTATCTTGAGCTTGCTTGGGAACTGAGCTGAGACCCAAGTCCTTTGAGTCTCAACCCTCTCCCCCAATGCTAGGCTTAACTAACTATCACTTAAGCCTCAACAATGCTCTTCATATCTGTCATGTAACCGCGAAGCTCAGCGCCAACATATTCCACTGCCGTTTCACGAATAGCTTCGTTAACAGCGATGAGCGTTAGGTTGTCGACACCGGTTGCGCAGTCTTTCAGGCCAGCACCTAAATACTCAGATGACATGGCATTAACGTAGTCGCGCAGCATAGGTACGGCGGCGTGATTGAACAGGTAGCAACCGTATTCGGCTGTGTCTGAAATCACTACGTTCATTTCGTACAAACGCTTACGAGCAATCGTGTTAGCGATAAGTGGGGTTTCGTGCAGTGACTCGTAATAAGCCGACTCTTCCACAATACCTGCAGATACCATAGTGTCGAACGCCAGTTCCACACCCGCTTTAATCATAGCGACAAGGAAAATACCTTTGTCGAAATAGGTTTGTTCGTCGATATGCTCGCTCGATACGGGCGCATTTTCGAAACCTGTTTCGCCAGTTTCGGCTCTCCAACGCAGTAAGTTCGCATCATCGTTTGCCCAGTCTTCCATCATAGTGCGTGAGAATTCGCCGCTGATGATGTCATCCATGTGCTTTTCAAATAATGGTTGCAGAATTTCTTTTAAATCTTCTGCAATTTCAAATGCTTTAATCTTGGCTGGATTAGACAAACGGTCCATCATGTTAGTGATGCCGCCGTGTTTCAGCGCTTCAGTGACCGTTTCCCAACCTTGCTGGATAAGCTTGGCCGCATAGCCTGGCTCAACGCCATCGGCGATCATTTTCTCGTAACCTAAGATGGCACCCGTCTGCAACATACCGCACAGAATGGTTTGCTCGCCCATCAGATCCGACTTCACTTCTGCGATGAAAGACGACAGTAAAACACCGGCTCTGTCTCCACCCGTTGCGCTAGCATAGGCTTTAGCAATGTCTAAACCGTCACCGTTTGGATCGTTTTCTGGGTGAACCGCGATAAGGGTAGGCACACCAAAACCACGTTTGTATTCTTCACGCACTTCAGTGCCAGGGCACTTAGGCGCAACCATCACCACAGTGATATCGGAACGAACTTGCATACCCTCTTCAACTATGTTGAAGCCGTGTGAGTAAGACAAGGTAGAGCCTTGCTTCATCAGTGGCATAACTGCGTTAACCACGTTTGAATGCTGTTTGTCCGGCGTCAGATTAAGAACCAGATCCGCCGCAGGGATTAATTCTTCAAAGGTACCGACACGGAAACCGTTATCGGTTGCTTTTTGCCATGAGGCACGTTTCTGTTCAATCGCTTCAGGACGCAGGGCAAAAGAGATATTCAGACCCGAATCACGCATGTTCAAGCCTTGGTTAAGACCTTGAGCACCACAACCTAAAATAACAATATTCCAATCTTTGATGTAGTTACAGCCGTCGCTAAACTCAGAACGATCCATGAAACGACATTGGCCAAGCTGTGCTAATTGTTGACGTAAATTCAGAGAGTTAAAATAGTTAGCCATCTGATATACCACCTATAAGTCAGAAATTTTGGACGCAACCAAACTAACATAATGTTACGACTTGGTTGTGATTGAAATCACTATAACCCATGCTTATCATTGCTTAAAATGATATATTCGGAACTTCATATTGCATTATACGCAACGTGAGCCGCAATAACGCTCAGTAACACTGGCAGCAACATCGGCGGCAATATGCAGCACTCAAGCTCAGGCTAAACAGGATAAGTTATGGATATTCGTACCCTCAAATTGTACCTGCACTTATGTGACAGTTTGCACTTCGCCAAGACGGCGGAGCAGATGCATGTGAGCCCATCGACCTTAAGCCGAGCCCTGCAAAGATTAGAAGAAGAAGTGAACGCTAAGCTGTTAGAGCGAGATAATCGCAGCGTGACCTTAACCCACGCGGGACACGAGTTTAAGCGATTCGCCGAGCAGACTTTGAACCATTGGAGCACACTCAAGCACAGTATCGGTCTCAAGCAGGACGTGCTGCGCGGTCGGCTGAATCTGTATTGCTCGGTCACTGCTGCCTACAGTCATTTACCGGGTTTATTGGATTTATTCCGCCAAGAGCATCCCTTCGTCGAAATCGCCTTAACCACAGGAGATGCAGCCAACGCGCTAGCAGAAGTGCAGCAGAATCGCGCCGATATCGCCATCGCTGCCCTGCCCGATCCTTTCCCCAGCAGCTTACACTTTGCCAAAATCGACGATGTGCCGCTGTCGATTATCGCACCGACGATCCGCTGTGCAGTACAGCAACAAGTGAGTCAAACGCCCATCGATTGGTCGAGCGTACCATTTATCATCCCCGATCACGGCCCAGGACGGCGCCGCGCCGATAACTGGTTCAAACAAATGGGCATCAGCCCTAATATTTACGCCCAAGTCTCGGGACAGGAAGCGATCGCCTCTATGGTAGCGTTAGGTTGTGGCGTGAGCATGAGCCCCGAAGTGGTGATCAATAACAGCCCAGTGCGTGATCGCATTCAGTTGCTCTCGTCGCCGGTTGCTATTCCGCCGTTCGAATTAGGTTGCTGCTGCAAAGTGAAACGACTTGATGATCCCATCGTTAATGCGTTTTTGGATGTGATTTAAACGGGGAAAGTAATACAAAATAAAAGTGCGAGTGAAGAGTTTCAACGAGATAGAAAACCGAAACGGCTCTCAAAAAGCTAAAAACTTAGCTAAAGAGAACCGCTTCACTATCGAACAGTTGCGATCAAATTGGTGCTAACGAGCTATTGCCACAGGATTTCTATCGCAAGGCAATCAACACAAGATGACAGGATTACACATCCGGCGAGTTGAGCTTATCAATAGGATCGATACGGGTCACCAATAGCTGATCGACCTTGTACGAATCGATATCGACCACCTCAAATTTATAGCCCGCATAGTTCACGAAATCCGTACGCTTAGGGATTTTACGCAGCATATACATCATAAAACCAGCAATGGTTTCGTAGTTCTGATTATGCGGAAACTCCTCAATACCAAAGGCGCGCATTACGTCGGTAATAGGCGTCACACCGTCGACTAACCAAGAGTTGCTATCACGGGCGATGATCTGCTCTTCGCTCTCGTGCAATGACCAAGCCCCCATTACGGCGCGCTGTAGATCGTTAGTTGTCACAATCCCCACCACTAAGGCGTATTCGTTCATGACCACGGCAAAATCGGCGCGACTATTTTTAAAGTATTCCATCGCTTCTGACAGGCTCAGCGTATCGGGAATGATCAGCGAAGTATGGATTAAGTTACTGCCTTTTAAGATGATATTCTCACCGTTGATCACACGGATCAGCAATTCTTTCGCATCCACGAAGCCTTTGATCATATCCAACTGACCATCGCAGACGAGGAACTTAGTATGGGGATCTTCAGAAATTTTACGCTTGATATCTTCTTCACTGTCTTGCAGTAAAAAGTACACTAAGCTTTCACGGGCCGTCATGGCCGAAGTTACAGAAACGGTTTGCATTTCAAACACATTTTCCATCATCTGTTGCTCACCGCGATCTAGCACCCCAGCTTCGGCGCCCGCATTCATGACGGCATAAATATCGTCGGAGGTGATGGCATCGTTACGCACGGTTGGGATCTGCAGCAGTTTAAAGATACCACTCGCCATGCCGTTGAAAAACCACACTAATGGGCGTAATAGCACAATACAGAAAGACATAGGCCCGACAACGGCTAAAGCGACAGGCTCAGGCATCGCCATGGCAATGCGTTTTGGCATTAAATCGGCGACTAAAATAAAGGCACTGGTTACCACTATGAAGGATAAAACAAAGCTCAATTGGCTCAACCAAGGATCGGCGACTAAAGGGGAAAGCAATTGATAGAAGTAAGGCCGAAATGCCGACTCACCCACAATACCGCCCATGATGGCAACGGCATTAAGACCAATTTGTACTACCGTAAAAAAGCTGCCGGGAACGGCTTGTAACTGCAGCACTTTTTCTGCTCGTGCATCGCCTTCATCGGCTAACTGACGTAAACGAATTTTACGTGAAGCGGCAAGTGCAATTTCTGACATAGAGAAAAAACAACTCGCGCCGATTAGACACAATATAATCATCACGTTATCAAAGAGACTCATGTAACACCTTTCATTTAACACTGGACTAACTAGGACCAACCCGCGCCTTATTGCTCGCGTGTCAGTTGAATTCATTGTATTTGAGCAAAGTTTGCTTTGTCTGGTCGCTGCACAACAAAATTGTATTGACCACTTTCATCCCTAAGATGAATGAGCGCTTAGATGACAATCCTTAGGGTGCACTCAGTATATCTGCAAATTCACGAGTTATGCGTGACTCCGCTCTCGCAGCCCACGCATAGCGCTAATGCACTTGCATCATTTAAGTAATGTTTTATGTCGAAGCGACTGAATATACAGCATTTAATTATTTTACTCGACTCGATGCATTAGACATCCGAGCGCGGTGGCTTTGATATTGAGCTGCTAGAACGTACATTTAAACCAATAGAATTGACTATGCAGTCGTGGCTTTGCTTAGTTGCGTTACGTAAAATACGTCCAGAATGGCAGCATGGATGTCACTCAGAGTGCATCGCTAAATCGACAATAGGCGGCAGATTATATCTCATCTGCCGCCTAATATTACCTCACCTTGAGTAATTTTTATCTTAGCGACTTATCTACAGCTGTGTTTCACATAAATGTTATCAATTAGTTAGCATGATTGAGGACGTCTGTGGCGTGGTGATGCTAACCGAATATGTCTCCAATTTTGCAGCATAGAGCCTAGACACTTGAAGCTCAGTAGCCAATCCAGCAACGCGTTGGGATATCTTGGCGAAAGAGTAACGTCACCTGCAACCGGCTCCCATTAAATCACTTCAACCTCGACTCTATTGCGACCTTTATCCTTAGCGCGATAGAGGCAAACATCGGCGCGGCGTAATACGTCGGCCATCTTAAACCCCGAGATCTTATCTAATGGCAAAAACACGCTGCCAATACTGATCGTCACCACAGCCAACGGAGATACTTGATGGGGAATATTGAGTTGCTCAACGAGATAACACAGTTGCGTAGCAATAGCCGTTAACTGTGCTGGCGTGACCTGCTCGACGACCAAAGCAAACTCTTCACCACCAATGCGAGCCAATAGAGCATTGTGCGGCAGGATATCGCACTGTGCTAAGGCATCAGCCACCTGCTTGAGCACAGTATCGCCTTCAAGATGACCATAAGTATCGTTGTAGGATTTGAAATAATCGATATCTAACATTAACAATCCCGCTGGAGTGTTAGCTTGTAGCACAGTAGCTAATCTTTCGGTAAAGGGTCGTCTATTAGCTAAGCCAGTTAACTCATCGGTTTCAGCCATCACCTTTAATTGGCTATTCGCGGCAACCAGCGCTTGTTGTAGCACTATCATCTGACGCTCTTTCTGTTCGCGTAGCAGTAACTCGTTCAATGCGGAGGCGAATTGGGTCAGCATATTCTTTTTCTGGGCGTTCCAATTTAATGGCCGCGACACAGTCGACAGCGAGAGCAATCCCAATAACTCCCCAGCATTTTTAATCGCAAAGGCGGCAATCGAACATATCCCCACGGATTTCATTACCTCATATTCCTGTGGTGAAAAAGCCTTTAACGCCTCAAGATCCTCAATCACTAAGGTCGATTCCGTCTCGAATTTTTTAGCCAGTTGAGCAATATTATCTACCGAAATCACTTGGACCTTATTTGCGTGTAAGTCACTGGTCCAAAAGCTGCGGTAATAGGCATGCTGCTGATTGAATTCGAGAAGACTCACCCTTTCAACATCAAATAACTGACCTATTTTGTGGCATACTTCAGTTAAGGTTTTATCCACATTGCAGGTATCTATGCTCAAAAATTGCAACGAAATCTCTGCCAACAATTGATTCGACTGCGACTGCCAATCTAATTCTTTAGTTCGTTCTTTGACTAAGTCAGACAATAAATGCTGCTGTTGTTGCAGTGCACGTTGCTGACGTTTATTGATGGCTAAATCATTACGTATCCTTTGATACATACCCTTAAGTGACAATGCCACATGGGCTATTTCATCGGGTCTTGCGGTTACCGTCTCGGGCACAGATAACTTTTTTAACGAGTTAAGATTGATTTTATTAGTGAAATCTTCCAATGCCGACAATCTATCTGTCACCATGAGTCGCACTAAGGTCAAAATCAAATAAATCATCAATAGGGTCTTTAACCCATTACCGAGCACGATAAAAATCAACTGCCGCCACAGCTCGTAGTAAAGCCGATTGGTATCTAACCCTACGGTCAAAGTCGCTATCGACTGCTCTTGATAGGTCACAGGATAGTGAAATAGAGTTTGCGACTCATCATCGGTTAACAAAGGTTTACCCAGATGCATAGTGACGCCATCGATACTGTCTAAATGTACACTCGACACTAATGGCATCATCCCCAGTCCAGAGAGCAAATCCGATAACAAGCTACGGTCGACGTCCCACAGTGACTTAGCCACGCTTGGCAAAATAGATTCTGAATACTCGCGGATATCCGAAGTCGCATTATCGATACTATCCTGATAGTTCCAAATCAACTGTACCAGCATAGTTAACACAGCAAAAAACGAGCTCACCCCAATAATAATCAGCGTCATCTTGTGGCTAATAGAATGATTACGATGCTTCATGTACACCTGTTATTACGCCTTGAGGGGCAACTTATTCAAAATCTGAGACTGGAAAATCTGTGGCCAATCTCGAGCAACTAACATTTGATAAAATGCCGAATCTGGTTGCAAAACACCGAACAAAGCAACATTGTCATAGGGGAGATATTTTTTATGCTGCTGATAATATTGCAATTCGACCAAACCTAAAGCGCCAACCAAAAAATGCCCGCCACCAATAACACTCACAGAGTGCTGGCGACAAAGCTGTAAAATCTCAGGTGAAGTATTGATCGTACCAACAAATACATCTTTACCAGACACCAAACCTTTTTCCTTCAATGCCTTAAGCACCCCAATCGCCATACGATCACTGGCGGTCCAAATCACATTCAGATCAGGATAACGATTCAGCAGGGTTAACGCTTGCCCATAAGCCACAGCCTCACTCCATTGGCCATAAACCGTTTGAGTCAGAGTGGCATTGGACTGCATAAAGAAATAGTCACTGGCGCCTTGGGTTCGTAGCACTGAAGCAGGCGTCGATTTATCGCCCGAAATCAACAGAACTTTAGCCGCCTTTCCTTCTAAATCGTCCATTAAGGCCTTAGCGGTCGCCGAACCAATAGCGTAATTATCGGGAATAATGGCGGGTAACAGATATTCTTGCCAATGGGGATCTTGCAGCAAGACATCACGCTCACCAGGGGAAATATCATTTAAAATCAATTGCACATAGACAGGGTGAGGATAAAGCGCCTGCAACATTTTTATCGCGGATTGTTTTTCATTAACCAGAATAACGTAATTAGGTAACGCCTTTGCAGAAGCTAACAACTCATCGAGTTGGGTGATCATCTTGAAGTGATTGCGATCGGAATGAATGATATCGAGTTTAATATCGAGTGTCGTCGATGCCGCCAACATCAATTGGTCGACATCTCCCCAAAAACTGTCATCGACAGCCCCAGGATTAAAAAAAACCACATCGAGTTTTGCCCATGCTGCCCCACCAAAACCCGCAGTACAGATAAACACACACGCTAACATCCACGAACGCATAGGCGAGTTCTCCTCGACCATGTTCCCTCAAATGTCATCCTTCACAAGAGGTCACTTTATTATTATCGATTCACAACCTTGTTACCGCATCGCCGCCCAAAATGTTGCTAAAATCGGCAGCAGATGTTTCGATTAAACCACAAAATGATACAAAGTATACTTTATATGCTGACTATTTATTCCGACACCCTGTCGGTATATGGGGGTCGAGTGGCTCAGTAGCAGAATGTTTATGGGGATGTAAGTGGCGGCCTTATGGTCAGTCTTGCGACCTAACCACGGAGAAAATGACGGTGACTTAATAAGGAATACAAGTTAGAACTCAGACGTTAATGCAGCCTAGCGGTCGAGTTGAATCAAGGTCGTGGGAGGGGAACCATGATTTTCAGTGGAGGGTAAACCAAATGAGGCTGCTCAACGATGCCCTCATATAATGGCATAGGTTAACCAACCTCTATTAACTGATTGAAATAATTAAATATAATCATCAAGCGCTCAATCTATTCAGTCGTAATCATTTCTCCTAGAATCAATCATTTATAACTCATATTCATTCAAAGGCACTAAATTGTGCTTGTGACTCTTCTTTTAATCGGTCGCAACATACACCTTCAATCGTCTCGATGTACTCCTATTGCTGTGTAGCCCGTATCGCCCAGCAAAAAGGTTGGGTGTAGCCAACCTTTCGATGAACTAATAATCATATATGCAGTAAATGCGATCGAATTTTCCTAACGCTAAATCGTCCCAGTGGATAATAAAATTCAATTGCATAGAGTGCTCACTATAGACAACTTTGAGCAGCACCAGATAATCTTCGGCATTGCCGCCTAACTCAGCCGCGGCGTGGAGTTCGGGGGCTTTATAGCGGCTATCTCCATGGCCATTAATGCTGGCTATCCCATCGAAATAGGGCAGCGGCTGCTCGGGAACGAGCAATGCCTGCAAGTTGGATGACCGCCACCCGGGCAATGCAGCCCATTGCGGTTGAGTGAGAATCTGACCGGGGATTAACCCCTGCTTATTCATTTGCATCAGCTCATAGCCCTTGAGCTGATCTTGCCACTCTGGAGTCAATTCGTCATCCACAACCTCAAGGGTTTGTAGCACCATAGCTTGCTGCTGTTCAGGTAGCGCTTGTAAACGTGCCTTGGCTAACTTTAATAAATGCGGGTTGTCACTATTAATCATGTCAGTGGCTATCATCTTAATGCTGGTAATTCCCTGAAGTTGATAAGCCGTCTGATACTCATAGTTTGCACATGCCGCATCGTCGAACTTAAGTTCGGCAATCCCTTTCCCAGAGTTCAGTTGTTGATCCTCAGCGACATAATAGACATGGCCGCGAAGCATTTCCGAGAATCGCCAGCGCTCCAAAAAGAACAACAATCGCCCTTCTCGAGGCAAATAAAATTGAAACGCCTTCAGGTCGCTACAGTTGAGCTGTGCGATAAATTGCATGGGCACACGGAAGGCTTGCGCCGCCTCGTCCCAGTCCCAAAGATGCGCCTCATCTGTCTCCCAATCGTCCTGCCAGTCCTCCCGCCAATGCTCATTAATAAACTCGCGGGTATGGCCAAAGCTCTCAACATAGCCATCCAGCATCTCCTCCCTTCCGACCAAGGTCACAGGATAATCCATGCCAACAGGCAAATCCGGCAATCCACCCTGTCGGCTGTTACCTAACTGGGTATAGTCTTCGATTGCACAGGGATAGAGATCGACACTACTGCGAATAAACGCCGAGATCGTATGGGCAAGATGCGGGTCTTTAAACTGCGCCAGCTTTTGCTCTAACAACTGCCGACGAATGGGGGAATTTTCTGCTAACAACATATCCATATTTACCTCACGACTCCAATGTTTGTTTTTTATCATTTCTATCAACTATTTGCCATCTTCAAATAAGGCAAATTGCCAAGCCTATCACACGATTAGCAAAGCCGGAGTCAACGGCTTGCTAATGAGAAGGGCAACGACCTAGGCGATAGGAAACCCCTCCCATTAATTACTGCTACACTCAAATTCAGCGAAAAAGATCAACAAAAGGATTTGTTTATGGCGATTGCCTGCGTCAATACTCGAGCCAGTTGTGGAGTCGAAGCTCCTCAAGTCACAGTTGAAGTGCATCTCAGCAACGGCTTACCAGCATTTAATCTTGTAGGCTTACCCGAAGCTTCGGTAAAAGAAGCCCGTGAGCGAGTACGCAGTGCCTTGATCAATGCGGGATTCGAGTTTCCAATGCGGCGGATAACCGTCAATCTCGCGCCAGCTGATTTACCTAAACAAGGTGGCCGCTACGACTTACCCATCGCCGTGGGCATATTGGCCGCTTCGGAACAGATTCCCATTAACAGTTTAAAAAATATCGAGTTTGTCGGCGAGCTGGCACTGTCTGGGCACATACGTTACTGCCAAGGGTTATTGCCCGCGATTATCGCGGCGAAGCGCCAAGACCATACCTTGGTCTTACCGCTAGATAACCGCCACGATGCAGAGCTAGTCGGCTATCCCAATGTGTTATTTGGGTCGCATCTGCAAAGTCTAGCCGCGTATTTACAAGGGCAAAATCAACTGCCCACACTGGCGCCACAGTTAGAATGGGTAAGCCAAGAGACACCCGAGTCCCATACTTGCCTGAGCGATGTGATTGGCCAATATCAGGCCAAGCAAGCACTCGAAATTGCCGCTGCGGGTAACCACAACCTCTTGATGCTAGGCCCGCCGGGTACTGGCAAGACCATGCTTGCCAGCCGCATGATGGCGCTATTGCCCGCACTCAATTATGAGGAAGCGTTAGAAGTGGCGGCAATTCATTCCGTTGCTGGACTCGACATAAAACCGCAGCATTTTTTACAGCGACCATTTAGGGCGCCGCACCACACGAGTTCTTCGATTTCCCTCGTGGGCGGTGGCAGTATCCCAAAACCAGGGGAGATCTCCCTCGCTCATCGCGGTGTATTATTCTTGGATGAAGTGGCTGAATTTCCTCGTAAAGTCTTAGATTGCCTGCGTGAACCGATGGAAACCGGCGAAGTAGTGATTTCCCGCGCCGCCGCTAAGCTGACATTTTTAAGTCGATTCCAATTAATCGCAGCGATGAATCCTAGCCCTAGTGGCGACTTGGATAGCCATCATAGATCCAGCCCAGAACAAATCCAACGTTATCTTTCGCGGCTTTCAGGTCCGTTTCTCGATCGTTTCGACTTGACCATAGAAGTGCCCAAACTTCCCGCGGGCACTTTGACTCAAGCCGCGCCGCAGACAGAAACCAGCCAAGATATCGCCAAACGAGTTAAGCTAGCGCGTGAGCTACAACTTGCCCGTGCTGGTGTGCTCAATAGCGAACTTACAGGGAAACAATTGAAACGCTTCAGCGGACTCAGTGATGCTGATTTAGTGTTTTTGGAGCAAAGCGTGGTCAAGCTTGGCCTATCTGTTCGCAGTTTTCATCGTATACAAAGAGTCGCCCGCACTATCGCCGATCTTGAACAAGCCACTAATACCGAACGCCGTCATCTTGCCCAAGCACTGGGTTATCGTGCTATGGATAGGTTGCTGGCACGACTATCCCAGCAATATTGAGTCAGCAGCTTTACAGTGAAGATGAACAAATGCACCGACCAGCTGTGCCTAAGATTGAGCCAAACGCCTACACCGAGTAACATAGGCCTCCAATTTTTGTCAGGGGGCTCGGATGGGAATGCTGTTTTCACAGATAAAAGGCTGTATTGCATTTTTAGGTTACGTTATAAATACCGTCTTTTGGACTATCCCAATCGTGTTAATCAGTTTTATAAAACTGATACCTATCAGTCCATTAAGGACTGCGACTAGTCATGTGCTCGATTTTTGTGCCAGCGCTTGGATCAGCGTCAATGGCGTGATTGAGCGTTGCTTACATCCCGTTAAAATAGAACTGAGTGGTGACACCGACTTTTCCACTAAAGAGTGGTATATGGTGATTGCCAACCACCAGTCTTGGGTCGATATCCTGATCCTGCAGCGGATTTTTAACCGAAAAATCCCTTTCTTAAAGTTTTTCCTCAAGCAAGAGCTGATTTTTGTGCCTGTATTAGGCCTAGCTTGGTGGGCACTCGATTTTCCTTTTATGCGTCGTTATAGCACAGCGCAGTTGCGTAAGAATCCTAAGTTAAAGGGCAAAGACATTGAAATTACACGTAAAGCCTGTGCTAAGTTTAAGGCTAAGCCTGTGAGTGTGATGAACTTTGTCGAAGGCACGCGCTTCAGCAAGGCTAAGCATCAAAAACAAAACTCACAGTTCCTACATTTGCTAAAACCTAAAGCGGGCGGTATGGCCTTCGCGCTATCAGCCATGGGTGAACAGATCCACAAGCTAGTCGATGTCTCCATTTACTACCCAGACGCAGTACCGAGCTATTGGGACTACCTGACAGGCAAGTTGCCAAGCGTTAAAGTACACATCAAGGTCTCCGATATTGATCCTGCAATGCGCGGCGATTATATGAATGACCGCGATTTTAAAATTGGCTTCCAAGAACAACTGAATCAACTCTGGCTCACTAAGGATCAAGTGTTAAGCCAACTCGCTAGCCAAGCGAATAAAGAATAAAGGTAACGCCACTATGTTGAATTTCCTGCCTGGTTCAGTGTTGTTTATGCTGAGCTTAAGCTTGCTGATCATTAATACCGCCGTTTGGGGCTCGCTTATCAGCCTTGGCGGATTAGTGAAACTTGTGATGCCAGCACAAGGTGCGCGCAATGCGGTGACTGCGGTCATGAACCGTTTTATGTGGGCTTGGGCCTGCTGCAACGGTGGCATCTTGTATTTGATCGCTAAAATTGAGTGGGATGTCAAAGGGCTCGAAGGACTCGATAAAAACAGCTGGTATTTACTGATCAGCAACCACCTCAGTGGATTCGATATCGCCGCGCAAACTTACGTGTTACGTAACCACATTCCCATGCTGAAGTTCTTCCTCAAAAAAGAACTCATCTATGTGCCCATCATGGGCCTAGGATGTTGGGCGCTGGACATGCCATTTATGAATAGAACCAGCCCAGCAAAACTTAAAAAGAATCCAAAGCTTAAGGGCAAAGATTTAGCGACCACACGCCGCGCCTGTGCCAAGTTTAGCAATATGCCCACGTCAATCATTAACTATGTTGAAGGCAGCCGTTTTACCCAAGATAAACATCAGCGCCAAAACTCGCCTTATCAACGTTTGTTACGTCCTAAAGCGGGTGGTATCGCCTTTACCTTATCAGCTATGGGCGAACAATTTACTAACCTGCTGGATATGACAATCGTCTACCCAGATGCGCCTGAAGATATTCTGTTTGGGGTAATGAATGGTAAGGTCAGTAAGATTATTGTGCGAATTAACGCCCTGCCCGTGCCTCAGGTCGATGCGGCACGTTATTTCTCTGAATCTGAGTACCGCGTCGAATTCCAACGCTGGTTAAACCAAGTGTGGGCGGAAAAAGATCAACAAATTCATGCTTTACTCCAAACACATCAAAGTGTGAACAATAAGGCCACCAGCCCCAATCACACTCAAGCAAGCTAGCTCGTCTCTAGCTTTGCTCTAGTTCAGCAACGCATGCCGCTGCAGCGGATAACTCCAATTCATTGAATACGGTTATTCCTGCGGCGCTGAGTTTTTCAGCCGTTAATCCTTGTCCCGCAATTAACTGTTTTACAAATTGACCATCGTAAATCTGCCTATTACCACAGGATGGACTACGGGCTTTTAAAATCGCCACTTTAATCCCGTGTTGCTGCGCCAGCTTAAGTGCGAGATCAGCTCCCAGACTAAAAGCGTGGGTCACATCCTCACCTTGGGCAGTTAAGATGCGCTGTCCAATCCGCTCCGCTGGCGGTCTAGGTGTTGGCAAACCGCCTGCACATTCGGGACAAATCGCCACAATCCGCCCTTGCTCGAGCCACGTTTGCACCAGCTCGCTCTCCATCAAGTTATGGCCACCGTCGTAGCGCACCGCTTGTCCGAGTAAACAACTACTCACTAACACTTTTTCCACTGTCATCCCCAAATGTCTCATTCCGCCCATAGCATAACGTGAAGGATAAACATGCCAAATGCATTTGGATGATTTTCCCCAAAACCATCAACATCCGCAACAAGGTTGGAAGGTTAAAACCACTCCATTGTTGACAATTTAATATTTAAATATTCATAACATAAAATATTAATAACGAGATAATAAAAATAAAATGATAAAAATCAACAATAAAAACAGAAATTCATTGAAATATAGACTTACGTCTAAGTAAACACATTGTTGACAATCTGCCAAGGGAGGGCTATTTTTTACCCATTGTCGACAATCCTATTAATAGTGATGCGTTCTATGTTGAAGCAAGACACGACGTTCGTTTCTGATGACACTCAAGTTCCCCACCTGCACAAGGTCAAATCGACCTCGGCAGATAAGACGTCGACCACATTAGCCGATCAAATTTTGGTGCAGATCCAAACCAGCATCATCAAGGGCGAACTGCCTGCAGGCAGCAAGATTAACGAGCAAGCACTGGCCGAAAAATACGGCATCAGCCGCGGCCCGACCCGCGAAGCACTGCAAACCTTAGAAAGACAACGTTTAGTGGTGCGTGCGCCCCATGTTGGTGCCCGCGTCGCCCAGCTAACAGTGAGTGAACTTAACGATTTATATCAACTACGTAGCGTGCTTGAAGGCATGGCCTGCGAACTCGCCGCCAGCCGTATTACCCCAGAACAATTAGCCAAATTAGAAGATCTGCTCGCAACGCAAGAAGCGGCGCTCGCCAAGGGCGATACTTACTTCCAAGAGGAAGGCGATGTCGACTTCCACTACCAAATTATTCAAGCCAGCGGTAACAAGCATCTGCAGGAAACCTTAGTCGGCGGCCTGTATCACCTGCTACGTATGTACCGCTACCAGTGCACCAATAAAAATCGCCCAGTGAAAGCGATTGCCGAACACAGACGCATAGTCGAAGCCATTGCCCAGCGCGATGGTGAGTTGGCCAGTTTGCTGATGCGCCGCCATATCGAACAGGGGCGTAAAAATACCGAATTACGCTTAATTGAATTGCAAGCCAATGCAGCCGCAAAAGAAACCTTAGCCAACATTAGCTAAGTTCTTACGGCTCAATATGCCCACTTCCCATAAAATGGAAAAGGATAAAACCATGACCCAAAGCGCAGGATTACGTTTTCGCCAAGCTCTTGCTAAGGCCAAACCGTTACAAATCGTTGGCACCACCAATGCCTATTTTGCCTTAATGGCAGAGCAAACTGGCTTCCAAGCCTTGTATCTTTCGGGCGCTGGCGTTGCCAATGCTTCCTACGGTTTGCCTGACTTGGGCATGACCTCAATGAATGACGTGCTGATTGATGCAGGCCGCATCACCTCTGCCACGCAGGTGCCTTTATTGGTCGATATAGATACTGGCTGGGGCGGCGCATTCAACATTGCTCGTACCATCAAAGAATTCGAAAAAATCGGCGTCGCTGCTGTGCACATGGAAGACCAAGTGTCGCAAAAGCGTTGCGGTCACAGACCCAACAAAGCAGTCGTGAGCATTGAAGAAATGGTCGATCGCATTAAAGCGGCCGTCGATGCCCGTACCGATCCTAACTTTGTGATCATGGCGCGTACCGATGCGGTTGCCGTGGAAGGTTTAGAAGCGGGAATTGAACGCGCTCAAGCGTATATCGCCGCCGGTGCCGACATGATCTTCGCCGAAGCCTTAACTGAGCTAGACCAATATCGCCATTTTAAAGCACAGGTAAAAGCGCCGATTTTGGCCAACATGACTGAATTTGGTCAAACCCAATTGTTCAATAAAGAAGAACTCGCCGAGGCGGGTGCCGACATGGTGCTCTACCCACTCGGTACTTTCCGTGCAGCCAACCAAGCCGCACTGAACGTCATGCAAGCGCTGATGAATGATGGTCATCAACGCAATGTGCTAGACACTATGCAGACCCGTAAAGACTTGTATAAATACTTGGGCTACCACGCCTTTGAAGACAAGTTAGATCAACTGTTCAGCCAAGATAAATAACCGAAAAGCTGCAACCCTACAGGGTTTGACGTTAAAACAGATTTAGCGTTAAACAAATTAAATAAAAAGTGCAGCCTTAACCAATAAATGTCGGCGAATAAGTGCTCTGAAATGAGCACTGAAATCCGCCAGCAATAACCACATAGAGTTAACGGAAGGGAAGGATTATGTCAGAAGCGAAAAAACTAAGCGGTGCAGGATTACGTGGCCAGAGCGCAGGCGAAACAGCATTGAGCACAGTGGGCGTGTCAGGCAGCGGCCTAACGTACCGCGGTTATGATGTGAAAGATCTCGGTGAAAATGCCACCTTCGAAGAAGTCGCCTACCTTATTCTTTACGGCGAGCTGCCCACGGCAGCCCAACTTGATGCCTACAAAACCAAACTCAAAGGCCTTCGCGGTCTGCCGCAAGCATTAAAAGAAGTATTGGAGCGCATTCCAGCCGACACTCATCCTATGGATGTGATGCGTACTGGCTGCTCTATGCTAGGCAACTTAGAAGCCGAGCACAGCTTTAGCGAACAGAGTGAAATTACCGACCGTTTACTCGCCGCCTTCCCATCAATCATCTGTTACTGGTATCGCTTTAGCCACGATGGCGTACGTATTGATACTGAAACCGATGACGATCAAATTGGCGCACACTTCCTGCACTTGTTACATGGTAAAGCGCCGTCGGCACTGCATGCTAAAGTGATGGACGTATCGTTAATTCTTTATGCAGAACATGAATTTAACGCATCAACCTTTACCGCCCGCGTATGCGCTTCAACCTTGTCAGATATGCATTCATGCGTCACTGGGGCGATTGGTTCACTGCGCGGCCCGCTGCATGGCGGCGCGAACGAAGCGGCGATGGAACTGATCCAAGATATGAAAGATGAAGCCGATGCGCGCGACATCTTAATGGGCAAACTCGAGCGTAAAGATAAGATCATGGGCTTCGGCCACGCGATTTACCGCGACAACGATCCACGTAATGCCATCATCAAAGAATGGTCAGAAAAACTGGCGGCGGCCAACGGTGACGACCGCCTATACCGCGTATCAGTTGCCTGCGAAGCCCTGATGTGGGAACAGAAAAAACTCTTCTGTAATGCTGACTTCTTCCACGCCAGCGCTTACCACTACATGGATATTCCGACTAAGTTGTTTACGCCAATCTTCGTGTGTTCACGCGTCACAGGCTGGGCGGCGCACGTGATGGAGCAACGCTCTAACAACCGCATCATCCGCCCGAGTGCCGATTATGTGGGCGTTGCACCGCGCAAAGTGGTAGCGATTGCCAACCGTTAAGCAAAATTGACCACACTTGGCGTGAGATTTCACTCAATGTAAGTCTCGCGCCAACTTCATTTTCCGAAATGGATGATGTTATGAGCACTGCTATGAATACCCAATATCGCAAGCCCTTACCCGGCACTCAACTCGATTACTTCGATACCCGCGAAGCCGTAGAAGCCATTCAAGCTGGCTCGTATGCCAAGCTACCTTACACCTCGCGCGTTTTAGCTGAAAACTTAGTCCGTCGCTGCGATCCGGCCGTTTTGACCGACTCGCTAAAACAGATTATCGAATCTAAGCAAGAACTGGATTTCCCTTGGTTTCCTGCCCGCGTGGTGTGCCATGATATTTTGGGGCAAACCGCTTTAGTTGACCTTGCGGGTCTGCGTGACGCTATTGCCGCTAAGGGTGGCGATCCGGCCAAAGTGAACCCTGTTGTACCAACACAATTAATTGTGGATCACTCACTCGCTGTCGAATTTGGTGGTTTTGATAAAGACGCCTTTGCCAAAAACCGCGCCATCGAAGACAGACGCAACGAAGACAGATTCCACTTTATTGATTGGACGCAAAAAGCCTTTAAAAACATTGATGTTATCCCTCAGGGTAACGGCATCATGCACCAAATTAACTTAGAGCGTATGTCGCCTGTGGTGCATTCACGCAATGGCGTGGCCTTCCCCGATACCTTAGTCGGTACCGATAGCCACACGCCGCACGTTGATGCGCTCGGCGTTATCGCCATAGGTGTCGGCGGCTTAGAAGCCGAAAGCGTCATGCTAGGGCGCGCATCCTATATGCGTCTACCGGACATTATCGGTGTCGAGCTCACGGGCAGACCACAGCCAGGCATTACGGCTACCGATATCGTATTAGCCTTGACCGAGTTTCTACGCGCACAAAAAGTCGTCTCATCTTACTTAGAGTTCTTCGGTGAAGGCGCAGCGGCGCTGACATTAGGCGATCGCGCCACGATTTCGAACATGACGCCTGAATTTGGTGCCACTGCGGCCATGTTCTACATCGACCAGCAAACCTTAGATTATTTGACCTTAACTGGCCGCGAAGCCGAGCAAGTTAAACTGGTTGAAACCTATGCCAAAACCGCAGGTTTGTGGGCCGACAGCTTGACCGAAGTGCACTATCCACGCGTACTGCGTTTTGATTTATCTTCGGTGGTGCGCACCATTGCAGGGCCATCAAACCCACATGCACGGGTGCCAACATCAGAATTGGCTGAGCGCGGAATTAGCGGCGTAGTCGAAAACGAGCCCGGCTTAATGCCCGATGGGGCTGTGATTATTGCGGCGATTACCAGCTGTACTAACACCAGTAACCCACGCAACGTGATTGCTGCAGGTCTCATTGCCCGCAACGCCAACGCTAAAGGCTTAAGCCGCAAACCTTGGGTCAAAACCTCACTCGCCCCCGGCTCAAAAGCGGTGCAGTTGTATTTGGAAGAAGCCAAGCTATTGCCTGAACTTGAACAACTCGGTTTTGGGATTGTTGGGTTTGCCTGTACGACGTGTAACGGTATGAGCGGCGCGCTGGATCCTGTGATTCAAAAAGAAGTGATCGACCGCGACTTGTACGCTACCGCAGTGTTATCGGGTAACCGAAACTTTGATGGCCGTATTCATCCCTATGCAAAACAAGCTTTCTTAGCATCGCCGCCATTGGTCGTCGCCTACGCGATTGCAGGCACCATACGTTTCGATATCGAAAAGGATGTGTTGGGATTAGATAAAGACGGCAACCCTGTCAAACTTATCGACATTTGGCCATCGGATGAAGAAATCGATGCCGTCATTGCGACCAGTGTTAAACCTGAGCAGTTCCGCAAAGTGTACGAGCCCATGTTCGATTTAGCCGTCGATTACGGCGAAAAAATCAGCCCGCTGTACGATTGGCGTCCGCAATCTACTTATATTCGTCGCCCACCTTACTGGGAAGGCGCATTGGCGGGTGAACGCGCACTCAAGGATATGCGACCACTGGCGGTACTGGGTGACAACATCACCACCGACCATTTATCGCCCTCTAACGCCATTATGATGGACAGCGCCGCGGGCGAATATCTGCACAAAATGGGCTTGCCGGAGGAAGACTTTAACTCCTACGCCACCCACAGGGGCGATCACTTAACCGCCCAACGTGCGACCTTTGCCAACCCTAAACTTAAAAACGAGATGGCAATCGTTGACGGTAAAGTGCAACAAGGTTCACTGACGCGTATCGAGCCAGAAGGTCAAGTGACCCGTATGTGGGAAGCGATTGAAACCTATATGGAACGTAAGCAGCCGCTGATCATCATAGCGGGCGCAGATTACGGCCAAGGTTCGTCCCGCGACTGGGCTGCCAAAGGCGTGCGTTTAGCGGGCGTTGAGGCCATTGTTGCCGAAGGTTTCGAGCGCATTCATCGCACTAACTTAGTCGGTATGGGCGTGTTGCCGCTGGAATTTAAAGCGGGCGACAACCGCGCCACCTACGGTATAGACGGCACAGAAGTGTTCGATGTCCTAGGCACGCCAGCGCCAAGAGCGGACTTAACTGTCGTTATCACCCGTAAAAACGGTGAGCGCATCGAAGTACCGGTGACGTGTCGTCTCGATACCGCCGAAGAAGTGTCTATCTACGAGGCGGGCGGCGTATTGCAACGCTTCGCACAGGACTTTCTTGAATCAAATCAGGCTTGAGTCGACATTTGAATCGACGCTCGAGTCTGGTTAGATACGACGCTTAAATATCAGCTAGCGAAACCGAGCGCCAGCGACTTCACCATTAAGTTACTGGCGCTCATTTGGACTCCATTGGGAGTCCTTTTGGAGTTAATAAATGAATGCTTCAACAATCCACGCGCCACAAATCAAAGTCGCCGCGACTTATATGCGCGGCGGCACCAGCAAGGGCGTGTTTTTCCGTCTGCAGGATTTACCTAAGGCCGCACAAGTTGCAGGTGCCGCCCGTGATGCCTTGTTACTGCGAGTGATAGGCAGCCCAGACGCTTACGGTAAACAAATCGATGGCATGGGCGGAGCAACCTCGAGCACCAGCAAAACCGTGATTCTCTCCCCTAGCACCCAAACCGATCACGATGTCGATTACCTCTTCGGCCAAGTGGCCATCGATAAACCCTTTGTCGATTGGAGCGGTAACTGTGGCAACTTAACTGCCGCCGTCGGTGCCTTTGCCATCAGTAATGGCCTAATTGATACGGCCCGCATTCCACACAATGGCATCTGCACAGTCCGAATATGGCAAGCCAACATAGGCAAAACGATTATCGCCCATGTGCCAATCACCCATGGTGAAGTGCAAGAAACCGGTGATTTTGAGCTCGATGGTGTAACCTTTCCTGCCGCCGAAGTGCAAATCGAATTTATGAACCCAGCTGCGGACGAAGATGGCGGCGGTGGCAGCATGTTCCCTACGGGCAATCTTGTCGATGTGCTAGAAGTGCCGGGCATTGGCAGCTTTAACGCTACTATGATCAACGCGGGCATTCCCACCATTTTTATCAACGCAGAAGACTTAGGCTACACTGGCACTGAGCTACAAGATGATATTAATAGTGACAATGCCGCCCTGGCTAAATTTGAAACCATTCGCGCCTATGGCGCCGTGCGTATGGGCTTGATTTCACATATTGATGAAGCTGTTGCACGCCAACATACGCCTAAGATCGCCTTTGTCGCTAAGCCTAAAGCCTATGTGTCATCGAGCGGTAAAACCGTCAATGCAGATGAAATTGACCTACTGGTACGCGCCTTGTCTATGGGCAAACTGCACCACGCTATGATGGGCACGGCTGCCGTTGCGATTGGTACGGCGGCGGCAATTCCCGGCACCTTAGTCAACTTAGCCGCAGGCGGAGACACCAAAGACAAAATAGATGCGGTACGTTTCGGTCATCCCTCTGGCACCTTGCGTGTTGGTGCTGAAGCAAACTTAGTGAATGGAGAATGGACGGTCGTCAAAGCCATTATGAGCCGCAGCGCCCGCGTACTGATGGAAGGTTTTGTGCGGGTGCCCGCTGCGTAATTTTATCTAAGTAAACAGTTCAACCAAAGACCTTGCTTCTCCCCCTTCCGGCAAGGTCTTTTTTCTATTCTCGCCCATCATTTTAATCTGCTTCGCCCGTATTTGTCTTAGCATGATATGTTGACATACCTGAAACAATGCTAAGATCCTTTAGCAAAAACGCCAGAATACAAACTCGTCATAAAAAGAATATTGGCAGTAAAACGGTACAGTTAATATATTGCATGATCTATTACAGAATCACGCCCATCGATTTTGGTTATTTTTAAACCAAGTCAGCAATTTAAGTCGCATTTTTACAGCAAAATGGCATGTAAGGTCTAGGCTAAGAACTAAACTAAATAGAAACCTAATCAGGATGGGTCCGTTTTTGGTAGGGGAAAATTTGAGTCAACTAATCCACAAGCTAATGTTAAGTACGCTTTTTATCCTAAGTTTGTGGGGGATCTCGTGCAATGGATTAGCTCAACCATTGAGCGCGGCTTCCACACAGCTTAAATTTGAACATATTCGCAGTGAAGATGGCCTTACCCAAAATACGATTACTAGCCTATTTATGGATAATGCAGGTATGTTATGGATTGGCACTCAAGATGGTTTGCATGCTTATAACGGTCACAGCTTCAATATTTTCCCCCATTCACCCAATGATCCGAGGAGTATTTCTGAGAGCTATGTCTCTGACATTATTCAAGACTCAGAAGGTAATATCTGGGTTTCGACTTTCAGCCAAGGGGTAAATCGACTCGATTTGAGCACAGGGACCTTTGAACACTTTGGCCAAGAACAAGGGCTTACCGATCCACGCACAACCAAACTCAGCGTTGTAGGCAATACACTCTGGATTGGTACTAAAGCAGGACTATTTTCCCTATCGACCAAAACCAAACGCATTACCCAAGTGAACTTAGGTAATAGTGTTCAACCCCACATCACCAGCTTAGCCAATGTTGAAGACACTTACCTGCTGGCAGGAACACAAGATAGCGGCACCTTTGCTGTCAGTGCCAATACTATCACTCGCTTAAATGTCCCGCAGAATCTCACTGCACATCAAATTAGGGCACATTCCGCTAATGCGATCACCTTAGCTCTGGGTGGGCAATTATGGCATTACAACTTAGCGTCACAACAGGGCGAAATCCTCTGGCAGACAGACGATAATGTGCCTTACATTAAAGATTTTATCCAAACTGAGCAGGGTGACTTTTGGGTTGTTGGGCCAGAAGCTGGTCTCATTCAACTCGAGAGAAACGATAAGGCATTTACTGCGACCTACCACAGGTATGATCCTAAGCGTACCAACAGTATCAGTGAAAATAACATGCTGAGCTTACTGCAAGATCCCTTTGGCAATTTATGGTTAGGTGCCAGTTATTCTGGTCTAGATAAAATTAATACCCGTCGTCAATATTTTCAGCATATTTACGAATCCATCCCCAACCTGTCGCAACAAAGTAATAACATTCGCACCTTGTTCCGCAGCCAAGATAATGCGCTATGGATAGGCACCGAAGGTGCTGGGCTTAAACGCATGTTGGCCAATGGGAAATATGAACACTACACGGAACTCTTTGCTAATGCCTTAGGGATGCATCAACGCAACTTGAATCTTACCCTGCGAGATATCGACCAAGACAAAAATGGCGTGCTTTGGTTTGCCACTAACTATGGGCTAGGTCGACTGGCGCTAGATGGCCACTTCCAGTTACTCAAGGTGACAGAACGTACTGATCAAGGCTCAGAAACCAATTATATCCGTAGTTTAGATATTGATGAGCAAGGTCGCCTCTGGGTGGCAACAACCAATGCTCTCTACCGTAAGGCGATAGATACCGATGAATTTACTTTTATCTCATTGGCACATATTGATAATTTCTATCCGGCACAAAACCAGTTTTTAATCCTCAGAACACACAAAGATACGCTATGGATAGGTACACTCGATGGCCTCCTTAAGCTGGATATGAAAACAGGCACAGGTAAATCCTACTTCCATCAATCCTCAGACAAAAACAGCCTGATCAACAACCGTGTCCGCGATATTTTAGTCACAAAGTCGGGCGAGGTATGGTTTGCCACCCATGGTGGGATCAGCAAGCTACCGTCCCAAGAGGCCGATGCAGGTTTTAGCCACTATACCCGCAATCAGGGATTACCAAGTGATACCATCTATGCCTTACTCGAGGATCAAGAACACAACATTTGGTTTAGTAGTAATGCGGGGATAGGAAAGCTCAATCCTAAAACCAATCGTGTCATCATATTTAACGAGCAAGAAGGGCTACAAGCACTGGAGTTTAACGGTGGCGTAAAACTTGAATACAGCGATGGCGATCTCTGGTTTGGTGGTATTAATGGCATAAATCGTTTCAATCCAAAGTCAATTCCAGATCAACGACCCGATGTTAAAGTCGCACTCACTGGCTATAGTATTGCGGGTAAAGGGCACACTATTCTCGATTTGAGCCATCCACCTAGCATAGTAATGGACTATAGCGATCAGCTGATCAGTTTTGAGGTGACCTCATTGGATTTCAGCTATACGGGTAAAAACCGCTTCAGCTATTTTCTTGAGGGATTTGATAACGAGTGGCATGAGCTCCCCACAGGTAATGAAATTACCTTTACCAATATTAATCCTGGTCACTACCAACTGCATGTTCGCCATGGGCTGCAATACAACTCTCAAGGTGACTACGCCCTTTCTGTCGATCTTCATGTACAAGCGCCCTTCTATCGAACTCAGTTCGCCTACGCCCTCTATAGCTTGCTCTCTCTATGGCTGTTGGCTTGGATCATTATCTGGCGCAAAAGAAAACGCCAGCAACAGCGCGAATTTGAAACCAGTATCCGCGCCTCAGAGGAGCGACTCAAACTTGCACTTTGGGCCTCTGGCGATGGCATGTGGGACTGGAACATACCAGAAAATCGCGTCTATCGTACCAATATGGATTCTTCAGTCCCCCATTGGAATAGCAGCAATATAGCCCATGAGAGCATGCACTCAGAGGATAGAGAAAGATTCAAATTTGAGCTTAACGAACACCTTCAAGGTCGTTCGCCTTTCTTCGAAGCAGAGTACCGAGTCGAACGCTCCCCCGGTAATTGGGTATGGATTTTAGACCGCGGTAAAGTGGTGGAAAAAGATAGCCTAGATAATCCGATCCGCATGACAGGGACCAACCGCAACATTACCTCACGCAAACTGATTGAAAACGAGTTGGTACTGTCATCACAAGTGCTCAACAGTATGAACGAAGCCGTTGTAGTGGGAGGATTAAATTATCGAATTCGTTCGGTCAACCCAGCATTTTGTGCCATTACAGGGTACACAGAACGCCAAATAACCGACAGGCATTTCATTCACTTAGCCTTTAGTCGCCAACAGCGGGAGTTGTTCAATACAATTGAACAACAGCTACTGCGTCACAAACATTGGGTCGGAGAACTGTGGATCCGCAATAAACAACGTCAGGCCATTTTAGTCTGGCTTGAAATCAACCAAGTGATCGATATCAAAGGTGAAACCAGTCACTTCGTTGCAGTATTTACCGACATCACAGAGCGGAAAAAAGCCGAAGAAGATCTGCGTTTTCTCGCCAGCTTCGACACATTAACTGGCTTACCGAACCGAACTTTATTTCAAGACAGGCTCAACCACGCGATTACTCAAGCGCACAGAGCGAATAATATCGTTGCCTTGCTGTTCTTAGACCTCGACCGCTTTAAACATATCAACGACTCTATGGGTCATCATGTCGGGGATTTGTTACTGAAAGCCGTGGCAAGACGACTGCAAAATGCAGTGCGTGATGGCGATACTGTCGCACGCTTAGGTGGCGATGAATTTACTATTATTTTAGAAGGTGTTGCGAAAACAAAAGCCGCAACCCTGATCTCAGAAAAAGTGCTCAGAGCATTCCAAACGCCCTTCCTATTGGACGATAAAACGCTAACCATCTCGACCTCAATTGGTATCAGCTTATACCCTAACGATGCGGACAATGCCGACTCACTGATTAAATTTGCCGATACCGCCATGTACCACGCAAAATCATCAGGTCGAAATAACTTTCAGTTTTATACCTCTAAGTTGAATGAAATCGCCACCCGTCATGTACAACTCGAAAGTGGTTTAAAGGAAGCTATCCAACGCAAAGAACTCAGCTTGGTTTATCAACCTAAATTCTGTTTACGAGATGGTTCACTCACAGGACTGGAAGCACTTTTACGTTGGTATCACACTGAACTTGGCCCCATTTCCCCCGTCGAGTTTATTCCGCTGGCGGAAGAAACCGGCATCATCACCCAAATTGGCCATTGGGTGATCAATCATGCTTGCCAGCAATTAGCCGAATGGAATAGCTTAGGATTTAACGGGATCACTATTGCCGTCAACCTATCGGCTCGCCAACTGAAGGCGGACATTATCTCCACCATCGAAGTCGCTTTAGCCGTATCAGGTCTCCCGGCTCAATCTCTTGAGCTTGAGCTTACTGAATCAATGATCATGGGCAATCCGCAGGAGTCGGTCAGCATCCTATCTAAACTCAAGGCCCTAGGATTGACCATAGCCGTGGATGATTTTGGTACGGGTTATTCGAGCCTAAGCTATCTCAAACGCTTCCCGATAGACACGCTGAAAATTGATCGAGAGTTCGTCAGAGACATCACCAATGATCCCGACGATGCCGCCATCACCAGCGCCATTATTGCCCTCGCTCACAGCTTAGAACTGAATGTCGTCGCCGAGGGCGTAGAGACCCAAGAACAGCTCAACTTCTTGGCGATGCAAGGTTGCGATCAAGTACAAGGTTTTTTACTGAGTAAACCCTTAAATGCCGAAGATTGTTTAACCTTACTCAAAAATCAATCTAAGCCACAGCCACTTTGATTTAAGGCATTATCGACAAAAACAGCCAATAAAAAAGGCTCCTAGGAGCCTTTAAACATCACCACAAATTCCTTACTTTGCTAAACGTTCAACACGCTTAACCCAGCCTTCAGGACCTTTAATATGGCCCTTTTGGATTTCGGTATACAGTTTATAGATGCGCTGAACATGCTCGCCCACTTCACCATTACCGACAGTGACAACATGGCCATCTTCAAAAATGTAGGAGCCCACAGCAGAAACCACAGCCGCCGTCCCAAAACCACCCGCCTCGATAATTTCACCAGATTCAATATCAGCGATAAATTTATCAAGCATGACAGTCTCTTGGCGCACTTCACAACCGAGCATCTCTCCCAATTCCATAATGGATTGCGAGGTGATCGACTTCAAAATAGTATCTGTGAAGGTTGGAATAATCACAGTGCCATCTTTTAAGATGTGGAAATGGTTCATCGCGCCCGCTTCTTCAATCTGTTGATTGGTTGAATCGAGATATAACACTTGCGATGCACCAAAGGCTGCCGCTGCTTTACCCGCACGCAACGAAGCAGCATAGTTACCCGCGGCTTTTGAGGCGCCAGTGCCACCCGATACTGCACGATGGAAAGTTTTGCTGATCAGTAAGCGTATGCCTTTGTTCACGCCAGCCGCGTAATAAGCGCCACTTGGGCTTAACACAACACAGAAGGTATAACGCGAACTTGGGCTCACAGAGAGGCGGTCTTCGGTCGCAAAAATAAAAGGACGAATATACAGACACGCGCCTTCTTGCATCGGGAACCAGAGGCGATCGACATCGATCAACGCATTGATCGCATCCATCTGCATTTGTTCATCGATATTGGGAATACAGACGATATCGGCGGAGCGATTCATCCGCTCGGCATTCTTATTAATACGGAAAGTATAAATCTCGCCGTCTTCATGCATAAAGGCTTTAGCGCCTTCGAAGATCGACTGGCCATAATGCAACGCCATTGCACCCGGTGCCATTTCAAATGGTCCATAAGGAACGATGCGCGGATCGCACCATTGTCCGTCATGATAATCCATCAAAAACATATGATCGGTTCTGAGGCTACCAAAGCCCACATTCCCCTCGGGCTTGAATTGCTCAGTACGGCGCTCGGACGCAGGTTTTAAATTGTAAGTTATTTCCATCGCATACCACCTTGATTACTGAACAAGCAGACTAGGGAGCGACAGGAATAAAGTCAAGAGGGGCGCGCATATCTAAAGGTCTAAGCAAATAAAAAACTCGCTAACACGCTTGGTTCAACTTTTCACACGGCCTCAGAGACAGGATAAAACAATCCGCATTGGGTCACACATAATGCCAATGGCAAGTATTTTTGCCACAATAGTGGTCGAACTTCCAATGAGATGATCCTATGTCAGATTATAAAATGATCCCCTGCGCCCACTACGACTATCTCGAACTCGCCTGTCTGCGTGGTTATCAACTCAACATTGAGCTTATTGATGGCACCCAGTGCCAAGGTCAAGCCATCACCACGCAGACAAGAGCCGACAAAACAGAGTGGCTTATCATCCAACTGCAACAAACTAAACAATCCCTTAGACTCGACCATATCGCCGCCATCACCCCCCTCGAGCCTAATGCTGAATTTGGTCGAGTACTCATTGCGGCCAAGCAAAGGATATAACATGGCAACTATGATTTTATCGGTTGAAATCGGTCATTGGATCGGTGGGCATAACGGCCAATACCCCCATCTCATTGAATTTGATATGGCACATTTAGATAGACCCTTTCAGGTCAGCGAAGGTTGGGGGCATGGTTTAGGAGGCTCCGCTTACTCACTCGCACAATTTGTCGAAACGCCTTATTTCCTCAAACTCAAAACCGAGGCTCCTTGGGCGTTTGCCATTATCGAACAAGGCTTAGCCCAACAAGATATTGAGACTATCGCCACCGCACTCTCAGAACAATATGGGGATCATCCGCCGCTTGTCCCTGCACATTTAATGGAATACTTATTAGGTTAAAGCAAAAGGGTTTTGTTAGAAGAGAGTGGACCTGCTGAACAATACAGGTTTAGTTAGCGAGGTGTATTGCGGAAAAGCTTCACCGAGTCATGACACTCGGTGACAGGATTCGAAATAGGGATCGAAACAGGCTTCTAAACGGGACGAAAAATAGCTTAGCGCTTAAACCGCAACCGCCGCAATCACTGAGACTTCAACCAAATATTCTGGCTCGGCAATAGCGGCTTGCACACAAGCACGGGCTGGCGCATGACCTTTAGGCACCCAAGCATCCCATACCGCATTCATCGCATCATAATCACCCATATCTTTCAGATAAATAGTCGCTGACAGTAAATGCTCACGCGAACTTCCCGCCTGCGCTAACAAGGTATCGACCTCCTCAAGCATAGTGACAGTTTGCTCGGTGATACCTTGATACTTGTCCTTCGCCACTTGACCACACAGATACACAGTACCTTGATGGATCACTATACTGCTCATGCGGGTACCTACATCTAAACGGGTAATACTCATATTGATAATCTCTTAAATCAGATGCACTTAAATAAATGGCTCAGCAAGAACCGAATCGGCCATTTTAGCGATAAACTGACTTTATGTCTGCGCCACGAATCTGGGCAAAGGTGAATAAAAACGTGCCATCAAGACAAATAATCCTAGACTACAGCTCACCACGGCCAGCCACACTAACGGCGTCGCCACGGCTAAATTGACTAATTGAAATCCGACTAAGGCTGCGCATGCCGCGATCAAAGCAAAGGGCAACTGAGTCACCACATGGTCATGGGGAGCGCAACCTGAGCTGGTCGCACTGAGCACGCTGGTATCTGAAATGGGCGAGCAGTGGTCGCCAAAAACCGACCCCGCCATCACAGCGCTCAGTACAGGTAACAATAAATGAGGATCTAAGTTATGGGCAATCTCTGCGCCAATAGGGATCATAATTGCAAATGTTCCCCAGCTTGAACCCGTCGCAAAAGCCATTATCGCGCAGAGTAAAAACATTCCCGCAACCAGCAGGTGCGGGGAAAGATAAGCCTTAGCCCAAGCAGCCAATAATTTAGCGACGCCAAGATCTTGGATCACAGCGCCAATCATCCAAGTGCAGAGTAAAATCGCAATGGCGAAGGCGATCATGCGAACTCCGTGGCTCAAATCCCCCACTAACGCCGTTAAACGTCGCCCAGACAAGCCTAACATGGCAAGAGTGACCAAGGTTGCCAACAAACAAGCATCGCGCATAGAAGCGCCAATATCAGCCTTAGCAAGCCAAAGTGATACATCCCAAGAAGAGACCTGCTGAGCCCCCGACCACAAAGTTAATCCCACTGAAGCAGACAGCAGAGTCAGCATAGGGATTGCGAGCAGCCAAGGATTTCCCTTAACCTCGACCGTATTGGAGGATTCCACAGCAGTAGCAGCAACAAAAGAGTGAAAACCTACGCCATACCAAGCGACGAGCACGGACAAGCCTAAGGTCACTATGGCGTAAAAGTTAAATAAGGCTACCTCAATAAAGGCTTCCAGCGGCGACACAGGCAAAAAGCTGATCCCCGCGATAAGCGCCATCACATAGGGGCCCCAACTGGAGAAAGGCAATAGCGCGCATAAAGGCGAAGCATTGGAATCAACTAAATAGGCGAGCTGCTCATGGCGAATACCATAACGCTGGCTGAGCGGCTGACATACATGGCCGACAGCAAGACAACTGAAAATCCCATCGATAAACACTAACCAACCAAGAAATACGACCCCAAGACGCGCCTGACGTTCAGTACGAATACGGCTATATAGCCAATCACCAAACTGACCCACGGCACCACCACGTGCTAACAATTGCGTCATGCTACCGAGCAGTAACATGGCGAACAGCACATTGAGATGCCAAGCTTGCCAAGCACCTTGGGCATAAAATTGTTTTACACCGATATCAAGCAAATACAACCCAGCTTGCAGAGGATCAAATTGGGCGATTAATAGGGCACCAGAGACAATACCTACGCCTAAAGCCACCAGCGTGCGGCGTAAAAATAGGGCTAAGGTTAAGGTCAACAGTAGCGGGAGTATGGCGAGCAAACTAGGCGACATGGACCATTCCGATAAAAAATAAAACCAAGAATACTAACGAGTTAATAACAAATGCAAAAAAACTTAATTTAGAACCCAGTAATAGGGTGTTTTTTAACCAAACGGCAAGAATCGCTATTCCTTAAGTTCTAGGCACTGCTAGAATCACAGTCCCATCCAGAAACCATAGGACTCTCCAGATGAGCCTTGAATTACTGTCCAAACTGGAAACCAAAATCCAGGCTGCACTCGAAACTATCGAGCTTCTAAAAATGGAGCTTGAAGAAGAGAAGCAAAAAGCGTCTACGCTGAGTGAGCACAATCAACAATTGAATGAGCAAAACCAGCAACTACAAGAAGAACTCACTTCTTGGAACGAAAAAGTGACTGGCCTTGTTGGCTTGTTAAACAGCGAAATCTAAACTGCATTAGTTTGATGATGCTGCGCTTCGATCAGTTCGTTCAATTCTAAAATAGCCTGCTTCACTTTTGGCAGGCTTTTTCTTGGCAGTAAAAACCGTCCCTTCTCAAATTCCAATCGTCCTAAATCTTTAACCCAAATAACACCAGTGAGAAAAATACGCGCGTGCTTAACGATAAGCTTAGGTGCGTAGACAGGAAAAACTCTCATATGACCACCTACAAGCATTCTTGTTGTTATTGATTACAGTTGTTTGACAGAAGCTTTGCCACTTGAGTTTCATCGTTAGAGTGGTATTTTTCATCTTTTATCGCCAAAAATACTTAATCGTTTGATTTAGTTAAACTATGAATATGTCACCCTGTGAGTAAAAAAGAAGAACGCCATAATAATGTCACTTGCCAATTTTTTGACACTCTGCTAAATTATTAGCGTTACTCAGGGTAAAAATGAGTCCTCTGGCTCAAGTCCGTACTTTCTTTTACAAGAAGTACGGTTTTTTTTGCCCATTTTTTGCCTCGTCTTTATTCCATAAGTTCAAACGACTAGCCTACAGAGGCCTAACTCAGTACGTTAAACTCCCTATCAAAGCGCTATTTGCCTTGTTGTTGCCAACCGCCCCAATAAAAAAGAGCCCTTAGGCTCTCTTTAACATGCAATCGATACAGCATTATCATCCGCTCATATGACAGCAGTGCGGGTAACGCCTATCGAACTATTTTTTTGCTAGGTAGAAAGCAATTTCTAACAGCTCGTCGTAGGATTTGATTGCCCCTGTTTCAACACGGTACTTACCGTTAACAACCAGAGCAGGTACACCCGTCAGCTTAGCATTTTCAGTATCACGCTTCATCTTTGCCATTTGCGCCTTTACCATGAAAGACTCTGCAGCCGCATCGAAGGTTTTACCATCGACACCGTTAGCAATAAACACAGCACGAACATCATCGCGATTAGTAAAATGCTGTTTCTTCTCATGAATAGCAGAGAATAACGCCGCATCCATTTTCTCATCGACGTTTAACTGATGTGCGACTGCAAATGCGCGTGACATTTCAACCCCCATCTCTTTGCCGATAAAATCAACGTGTGCTTGGTTAAACGCAACGCCTTCTGGCTTCTCGGTGAGAATTTTTGGCACTACGGTTTTAGAGAAAGTAAAACAATGCGGACAATAGAAAGAGAAAAACTCAGTAATCTCAGGCTTCGCAGTTGCTGGGCCATCGTTAATCACTGTGTAATGCACACCTTCTTGGTATTCCACAGCCGATACTGCCAGTGGCGCCATTAACAGAGCCGCGGCCATGAGTAATACTTTTTTCATGAAAATTCCTTAAATCATTTTGATAAATTGGCTGGAGACTAACATATTCCATTTTTTGAGTGTAACTCAAGCTTAAGAGTTCAATCTAATGTCACAAGATACGTCTGTGAAATCATATTTTGCTCAATGCTAATACGGCACTAGGCTCAGTGGTGGTTCGCTAAGGGCAAATAATTGCTCTTTGAACGCCAAAATCTGCTGTTCCCAATACTTTTCATCCCCAAACCACGGGAAGTTCATCGGGAAAGCCGGATCGTCCCAGCGACGGCCAATCCACGCGTTGTAATGCACCATACGCAGCGCCCGCAACGGTTCAATCAAGGCTAACTGTCTTGTATCAAACTCACAAAATTCTTCATAGGCTTCGAGTAAAATCTCAAGCTGCATCAGTTGCTGCGCTCTATCCCCGGTTAGCATCATCCATAAATCTTGAATCGCTGGCCCCATGCGAGCATCGTCTAAATCGACGAATCCGGGACCGTCTGGCGTCCACAAAATATTGCCTGGGTGTAAATCGCCGTGTAAGCGAATGGCCGCAAAATCTTGGCGATCCCAAATCGCATTCGCCTTTGCCAGCACCTGCTCTAATACGGTAAAGAAGGGCAAGCGTAGGCTATTAGGCACCAGATTAGATTGCTTTAACCACGCGAGCGGCTCGGCGCCTAAAATCTGCGGATTCAGCGGTTCACGTTCAGCAAATACCGTTTGCGCCGCGTACTGGTGTATCCGACCGATGAACCGACCCACTAATTCCAGCTGCTCTAAATTATCGACTTCGAAGGCGCGACCACCCAAGGAAGGAAACAGGGTAAATCGATAACCTTGGTACTTGTGTAACGTATGGCCTTCGATAATTACAGGTACGGCAATCGGGATATCTTCTGCCGCGAGTGCGAGCGCATAATCATGTTCCTCTTGGATCTGCACATCGCTCCAACGGTCTGGGCGATAGAACTTCACCACATAACGCAGCCCTTCATCGCTACGGAACTGATACACGCGGTTCTCGTAACTGTTCAGCGCGAGTAAGCCCGTTTCCGGGTACACGCCCAGACTTTCGATCGCATCTAAGATCAAATCCGGTGTTAGGGCTTGAAAATGGAACTCAGCGCCGCTAGAACTCGTGGCTGGTGGCGTCATATTCTGACTCATATTCAGTTCACTCTTAGGTGAGGTAGCAGCAAAGTGGCTAAGTATTCCAGCACCTCAAAATCGGCTTCTCGTTCGGTCGAGAGCCAGCAAATGTTGCCGTAAAACTCATAATTGAGCCATAACTGGCTGCCTTCAAATTCTAATAACCATTGATGCCTGTCGGCGCCCCACTGACGCTCGCGCACAGTGCAATCGAGCGCCGCGGCTAAGGGTTCGGCAAAGTCGGCGAAACGATCAAAATCGATATCCGCACTGACCGCTAAACTTAAGGCGTTTCTATCTAAGCTAATGGTATCTAAGCTTATGGCTTTTAAATGTGTGCTTGGTAATTTCATGCTTGTTATCCCATCAACTACTACATGACATGATCAAACCTTGGCCCCAGTCCGGTGGACGCTTGGCTAAGTCTTCATGCTCTGCGTGTTCGGCAAAGGGCTGAGTTAAGATTTTTTGCAGCAAATGCAGCGGCGCAAGATTACCCTCTTCCACTGCGATTATCGCCTCTTGGGCTAAATAGTTACGCAAAATATATTTGGGATTCACACTATTGCGCTCAGTTTGCCACGCTGGGATATCAGCCACCACGCCCAATCGCTGTTGATAGGCTTGATACCAAACATCAAACTGACAGACATCGATAAAGTCATCCCGCAGCGCACTGTGTTTGCTGGTTGGATCTAACTTGCCTAATTGACGCCAAGTCTGAGTGTAATCGAGTTGATTTTTCTCCATCAGCACAGTAAATCGACCTATAAGTTCGAGATCCTGTTTGTCCTGCTCTACCGACGAAACATCAACTGCTGATAGACCTAGTTTTGCCCGCATCAAGCGCAAATAAGGCTGCACTAGCGCCTCTTGGTATTGATTAAGAATGGCAATTAAGTCATCGGATGGGATCACTGGTGTGAGCGCCTGCGCTAAACGTTGCAAGTTCCACAAACCGACGCCCGGCTGCTGACCAAAGGCATAGCGACCTTCGGGATCAGAATGATTACAGATAAAGTCTTCTTGGAATGTATCGAGGAACGCAAAGGGACCGAAGTCAAAACTGTCACCTAGAATCGACATATTGTCTGTGTTCATCACGCCATGGGCAAAACCGACCGCCTGCCAGTGGGCAATCATCTTAGCGGTATCTTGCACTACCTGTAAAAACCACGCTTTATAACCTGCGGCATCACAACTCAAATGGGGATAGTGCTGAGTAATAGTGAAGTTGAGTAATTGAGTCAGCTTATCGGCACGGCCGCGCTCACTGTGGCAGAAAAACTCGAAATGACCGAAACGAATATGGCTACGGGCTAAACGTACGGTAATGGCTGCGGTTTCTTGGCTCTCGCGCCATACGGGCAAGTCAGAGCCAATCACAGCCAAGGCGCGGGTCGTCGGCACATGCAGATGATGCAGCGCCTCAGAGACTAAAAACTCGCGCACTGCGGAGCGCATCACAGCACGGCCATCACCACGGCGCGAATAAGGCGTCGGACCGCCGCCTTTAAGAGCGACATCCCATGCGCCATGTGGACCAATCGCTTCACCTAAAATGATCGAACGTCCATCCCCTAAGCGCGGCGTGTAACCGCCAAATTGGTGGCCGCTATACACTTGGGCATAGTAGGTCGCGCCATCGACGGCCGCATTGCCAGATAAGCCCAATAACAACTCATCGGTGGGTTGGCTCAAGCCAATCAATTGCGCGGCGTCATTACTCCATGCCAGCCATTCAGGCTTAGTTATCCCTTGTGGATATACTTGCGAGTAAAACTCAGGCAGCTGAGTAAAAAAATCCTGTTTAAACTTCATCTTGTCCACCTATTGGCTCATGGTCTTGCAAACCAGCACCGACTTATCGTCGAACTCACATAGGTGCCCACATTGATAAGATCCAAGGCCAAAACCACTCACGCCAGAACGACTTAGACGTTGCATACCATGAGCCTTGCTCTGGCATTGCTCTAGAGTATCGTAGTAACCATTAATATCTTCGGCCTGCAAAGGTGTCACCGGAATGGCACTCACATCGGGATAATAAAATAGGGTCCATTCTGGGGTTTTAGTACAGCCACTGAGTAGCAATAATCCAAGCCCGAATAAGACATTCGGTAAGGCATAGCTTAGTTTCATTTTTCCCCTATTAAGCCCATAAAAAAAGCGAACCTTAGTTCGCCTTTTGCGCATTCAGTTAGCAGGGATTCTACACTGCTTAGACGAGGGAAATAACCGCTTTTCGACTAAGGGTTTACCCGCTAAGCGCTCCCTACAACATATCAAGCCGTGGTTGCTTTAGTCTGTGCTTTCTCAATCCGGTTGATTCGGCCCTCAAAGCCAGTGACAGTGCCATCGCTCAGCCCAAGCTCGAGTGCTTTACGACAGATGACAATGGCGGCATCGAAGGCTTGGGTATCATTTAGCAAGGTGGCTAAATGCAGGAAACCGGAAGATTTAAGCTCAGTATCTTTGCCTTGCTCGGCGCTAGCCGCTTGGAACAGTGCAATATACTCTTCCGCTAATTGAGCACCATAGTTGAGGTAATCCGCCGATTTACGCTGTTTGTAGCATTCAGCAATCATGTTTTGCAGCGCGGTATAGCGAGCACTGGCTGACGTCGCTCCTTGATACTCCTCAAAGGCCCGAACTAAAGTCACATTCGCCCAAGCCCCTGGCGCACCGACCTCAGAACGTGTGTTCGATGCTGGCTCTGCGTCATCTTGGGTGTCAGCTTGTTCATCTGTAGGCGTAGTGCCTAAAATGATCACCGCCTCTTCGTTATGGGCTGCAGGTATATCGACTTCGATAATATCTGTGTCTAGCGCCACCGAAATGCTCGCAGGGCTTTCGGTCTCACGGGGCATTAATTCGGCTTCAACTTCGATAACGGGCTCTACTTCAGCCACGCCAGTATCCTCAATCCTTTTAACTGGCTCAGGTTCTACACGCTCGGGCTCAGCAGCGGAGAAAATAGGTGCCTCTTCGGTGGGAACTACAGGTTTTACCGAGGTCGACTTGGGTTTCATCGCCTCTTGTTCTTCTTTCGCCAATCGCTGCGCGCGAAGGAATAAAAACACCCCGACAGCAATCAGTATAAATACGACTAAGATCTTCATTCTTGTTCACCTTTGATGGCCGCTTCTCATCAGAAGCCGTGTCAATGGGTTTGCCAACGTCCATCAGGACAGTGTCTATGGCAACCGAGTCTAGCTAAAAATTGAGCAGAGATTAACCGCTATTAAAGTCCATTGTGTCGGTGCAAATCAAGTATTTATGCCTTTTTATACGATCTTGCGCTCAAATAGTTATAGCCAATTGCGCTAGACTGGCACAATCGAGTTCCCTAATCCCCCCATCCACCTGCTTATAACAAACATAAGGAAAACCTGATGCAAAGTATTCTTATCGTGGCCCATGCCAGTCCCTACGGAACAGAAAAGCTATTTAATAGCTTACGCATCGCATTAGCCCTGAAGGATCAGGACGAGCAAGCGGTCGATCTTAAACTTTTTCTCATGTCAGATGCCGTGTTTGGCGCACTCAAAAATCAAACCACACCGGACTTAAGCTACAACCTGCAGCAGATGTTTGAAATTCTCTCGGCACAGCAAGTTCCGATTCTACTTTGCAAGACCTGCGCTCAAGCGCGAGGCGTCACTGCGGAAATGATTATCGAAGGTGCGCATATAGGCACACTGCAAGATTTAACTCGCTGGACACTGGCTGCCGACAAAGTGATGCATATCTAAGGTTTATTTTTAGGCGTGACATTAGGGATAGTTGGATTATTTAAAGCCCCATTTTGTGCGCACCTTCATAAATTGGTGCTTTCGTTTTGTCAGCGCCAATTTCACTGCCTATGATGGGATATCCGAGTGACAAGCTAAGGTATTCCAATGGGCACAGCCACACTGCTTACGGGCAAACTCCTGTACGAACACCAAACCATTGCCGCAATGGTGACGATTTATTGCAAGGCGAAACACCAAGGCCAAGACGCGACGAGCCTATGTGCAGATTGCATTGAGTTATTGGATTATGCCGCAACACGCCTAGATCGCTGCCCCTACGGACAAAACAAACCCACCTGTAATAAATGCCCAGTGCATTGCTACAAACCTGCGCAGAAACAAATCGTCAAAGAGATCATGATCTTTTCTGGTCCACGGATGTTATTACCGCATCCCGTTCGTGCAATCAAGCACTTACTCGCAGAACGCATTCCTGTTCCCAGCGTTGTGCCCGAGGCGGCTTCAAATCGCCATCAGCGCATAGCAAGCCAACAGAAAAACTAACGGCGATACTTTTACCGAGCCGATTTCCCTGATATAACAGGGCTCGAGGTATCGCATATGAACGAGTTTCATAGTTTTTTCACTCAAGCTTACTGGTGGTTGTCATTATTTGGAGGCGTACATTGCCTCGCGTTAGCTATTTATATTCGCTATTTTTATCACCCAGACGCTAACCAAAAACTCCTCGCCGCTTTCTTAAGTCTTATTGCTCTATACTTCCTCACGGGTATGTTGAACCGCGATAACAGTCCAATTCCCATTCATATCCTATTCAATCTGATTAACCCCATCTATTTTTTGCTCATGCCTTTGCTCTATCTATATTGCAAACGCAGTTTAGCACCAACCAATAAACCGCTAGGGTTTTCAAAGCATTACTGGCCATCTGCATTAACATTAGTTTTCGCCATTTTAGATATTGCCCTAAGATTAACTGCGCATCCCATTAACGAGTGGCAACCCATAGCTCTGATGCTTAAAGAAATGAGTATCAGCCAATGGGGTGCTCTACTCCCAGCGCTGTTATCTGTACAAACCTGTTTTTACTTTATCGCGCTGTGGATGTTGTTTCGTCGACATAAACGCAATCAAAGAGATGTCACTCAAACCCAAGAGGCGCTCGGCACCATTCGGTTTCGTTGGCTGATAAGCTTGACCTTGGCCATGTTGTTGAATTGGTTAATCCGCGTATTTGTGGTGATTTTGCCTTTCTATCTTGGTGATAATCTATCGCTACTTTCCCACGCATTGCCAAGGCTGACCTTACTACTGAGCATGTATATGCTGGCGGTATATGGGCTAAAGCAAATCACCCGCTCTGCCTACTTAAAAGGCCGCATGGCCGAACCAGAGCTAGAGCAACGCCCACTCGTCATTGAAAATATTCTCACCCCAGAGGAGTATGAATTTTTGCATCAAATTCAGCAGGACGATGCAGAAAAAAACCAAGGTTCTTCGCCACCTAAGAACTAATTGGCGAAACTGCACTCCAATCATCACCACCAATATCACTCCAACCATTAAGTCGAACACTGAACCTAAGCTGACACATATGTCACTTTTGGCTGTCATTTGTGTCGATAAAGGCTAGTCTGGAACAACTAAAGACTTGAAGAGGCGTTACCATGAAATCATTTTTAACAGCCATTGCGGCATCAACATGCCTTATTGTGAGCCTATTTGCTGCCCCAACTGCACATGCAGATGAAAGCTACGATCAGGCAGTAGTCAATTTCCAAAAAGCGAAAGAAACCAGTAAATTTTTCGACACAGCCTATGGCTATGCTTTATTCCCAACTGTGGGTAAAGGCGGAATTGGGATCGGTGCAGCCTATGGCAAAGGCCGAGTCTACCAAGGCGGTGCCTATATGGGTGATTCGAGTCTGACTCAATTATCCATCGGTTTTCAATTAGGTGGACAAGCCTACAGCGAGATCATCTTTTTTAAAGATGCCAAAGCCTATGAAGCCTTCACGAGCGGCAGTTTCGAGTTTGACGCCCAAGCGTCGGCAGTTGCCATCAACATGGGAGCAAGCGCTCAAGCAGGAACCACAGGCAACTCAGCAGGCGCAGGCCAATCGGGTGGTAATCGCTCCGCAAGCGGCTCTTATATCAACGGTATGGCAGTATTTACCGCAGCAAAAGGCGGCTTAATGTTTGAAGCCGCTCTTGCGGGTCAAGCCTTTAGCTTTGAGCCTAAAGCTAACTAAGACGAGCCATTCGGCTGTGATATCAAACGGCGAGCCTAAATGCTCGCCGTTTTTTCTTAAATGATTACCTCAAGCTTCTGACTCAGATGTTCTAACTAAAACCAAGTCATTAGAATTGAGCGAAATAAGTTGAAATGCATATTTAACTTAGCGAAGTAATAATAAGGGGATATGGCTTTTACTGATCATCCTTGTGGTATTACTACCCACAAAAAACTCCCGAATACGCGAATGACCATAGGCGCCCATCACCATAAGATCGATTTGATGCTCAAGTTGATAGATCTCAAGGGCCGTTTGCACTTCTCCCTGACAAACGGCGGTAACCACATTGAAATCCGCCGCAATCAGAGATTCGGTCACCAACGCCAGTTCAGCTGTCGCCAGCGATTGATCATCAGACACCATCACTAAATGACATTCGAGCCCTTTCAAGAGCGGACTCGTTAGTACTTGATTAAGGGCTTTTTTCGCAGTAATGCTGCCATCATAGGCGATCATAAATCGCTTCGGTGCAGTAAACTCTTCCATCACCACTAAAATAGGCTGCTTAAGCGTGCGAATGACATTTTCTAAATGGCTGCCAATGGCCTGCGCTTGGTCTTGATGCTGCTCCCCTTGACGGCCCATCACCACCAGTCTGGCATGGGATTCTTGCTCTAACAGAGTTTCGACTAAATCGCCGTGACGCTGCAAGGTTTCAACCACGACTGCGGGTTGTGCCTCCACGATGCGCGTTTGCGCATCTTGCAACATATACTTACCCTGCTCGAGTGCCAGCTTGCCTCGGCGCGCTTCGAGCTCAACCATTTCATTGAGCAAGTGCTCCCGTGTACCTAGGCCAATATTTCCTGACAGATTTGACTCTATCGGATAGGCTGACTTATCCAATACATGCAATAGAATTACTGAGGCATCCAGTTGCTGAGCGGCCCAGCAACTAGCATCACATACGGCGAGTGTCACTTTTGAACCGTCGATACAAGCAATCACATTTGTCATCGTTATTTTCCTTTTCCTGTGTTGCTAAGGGCTTAGTGACCAGACATCATATTTTCAACGTCTTCAGGCTTATCGTGCCCCCCAAATTTATCGACTATGGTTGCACTGGCTTGGTTAAGGCCAATTAACTCCACTTCAGTTCCCTCGCGACGGAATTTAATCACTACCTTGTCTAGGGCCGATACCGCGGTAATATCCCAAAAATGCGCTTGAGATAAGTCGATAGTCACCTTATCAACCACTTCCCTAAAATCAAATGAATTACTGAACTTATCTGCCGAGGCAAAAAAGACTTGCCCAATAACTTGATAATGGCGACCTGCGTCGGCAGCAGCCGTTACACTCTCAACCACCATAAAACGGCCCACTTTATTAGCAAAGAACAGGGACGCGAGTAATACCCCCACAAATACTCCCATAGCTAAGTTATGGGTAGCGACCACCACAGCAACGGTCGCCACCATCACAAGGTTGGTTGATATTGGATGATGCTTAAGATTACGAATTGAATCCCAAGAGAAAGTACCGATAGACACCATGATCATCACGGCAACCAGTGCCGCCATAGGGATGAGCTTTAACCATTCGCCGAGGAATACAATCAATATGAGTAGGAATACCCCCGCTGAAAAGGTCGATAACCGTCCGCGACCACCCGATTTAACGTTGATGATCGACTGACCAATCATAGCGCAACCGGCCATACCGCCCATTAAACCCGCGCCGATATTGGCAATACCTTGGCCCTTACACTCGCGGTTTTTATCGCTTTGGGTATCGGTTAAGTCATCAACTATGGTGGCTGTCATCATAGATTCCAGCAAACCCACCACGGCAAGGCCGGCCGAATAAGGGAAGATGATCATCAGAGTTTCAAGGGTCAATGGCACTTCAGGCCAGAGGAAAATAGGCAAAGTATCAGGTAGTTGTCCCATGTCACCGACAGTACGAATATCTAACCCCATATAAACCGCAAAAAGCGTTAATCCGACAATACACACGAGAGGCGAAGGTAAGGATTTACCAATCACAGGGATAAGTGGGAATAAATAGATAATACCAAGACCTGCAATCGTCATCGCATACACATGCCAAGTCACATTGGTCAGTTCGGGCAACTGGGCCATAAAGATCAGAATCGCCAGCGCATTCACAAAGCCTGTCACCACAGAGCGGGAGACGAAACGCATCAAGCTTCCTAGCTTTAAGTAACCCGCGGCAATTTGCAGCACACCAGTTAATAGGGTCGCCGCGAGTAAATACTCGAGGCCGTGTTCCTTCACTAAGGTCACCATCAACAACGCCATAGCACCCGTTGCGGCAGAGATCATTCCAGGACGACCACCTGTAAACGCGATGACCACTGCGATACAGAATGAAGCATACAGGCCGACTTTAGGATCGACGCCTGCAATAATAGAAAAGGCAATCGCCTCAGGGACTAACGCCAGTGCAACCACAATACCGGCTAACAGATCTCCGCGTATGTTGGAGAACCACTCTTTTTTCATGGTTTGTATCATGTCACTCACTCTGATTGAAATTTAATCATATCTTCCAATAGCTAATATCAACACTTGACTCAAATGTCAGCGCATAGCCAATAAGGTACTTATGCGTCAAGGTGACGGAATGCAATTGGGATTATGGGGTACTGCAAAACAACTACCGAGTCGGTAGCAACTAAGGACGGATCTTAACGATCCAAGAAGGAAGGATTAAACTAATGCGGCTTAATGCTCATCACCGAAAAATAACCTCACTTATATGAGCCAACTCAAATTTGACTGCATTAAAAATAGTTGTGCTATTGGGAATAGCGACATAATGACGTGTATAAAACAGGCCGGAGTATAGAGAGTTGTTTGCTCAAAATCAAAAAACTTCAGTTAACATCAGAGTGATTAAAATACCCACCATACTTTGGTGGGTATTGAATAAAAACAACCGCAACAACTCAGGGATAGCTTAGATAAGTATTAAGCACCATCTGATATCGCTTTATGCCGAGGTAGTTTGATTGAGATAAGCGCCGCTAACGCAATAAATGCCGCCGATATCCACAGACAAGCCGCCATGCCATACACTTGATACACCCAGCCAGACAACACAGTTCCGATCAAACGCCCCATAGCATTAGCCATGTAGTAAAAACCCACATCTAACGATACGCCATCTTCATCCGCATAACTGACGATAAGATAGCTGTGTAATGAAGAGTTGATCGCGAATAAGGCGCCAAACAGCATCAATCCCCAAATCAGTATATTCGCGGCATGGAAGTCATAACTTATCGCCAGCGCAATGCCTGCCGGCACTATGCTCAATATCGCCGCCCAACCTAAGGCGCTACGTCCATCGGGAACCTTGTTTTTGCCCGCCGACTTTGTCCCCGTCAAGCGAGGTGCGAAGCCTTGCACTATGCCATAACCTATCACCCAGAGTGCGAGAAAACCGCCGACATACCAATGATCCCAACCAAAGGCTGAGGCCAAATAAACGGGTAAAGCCACCACAAACCACACATCCCGCGCACCAAACAAAAACATGCGTGCGGCAGAAAGCGTGTTTACCGCCGGACTCTTAGAGAAAATTTCCGTGAACTTAGGTTTGTTTTTAGCTTTACCTAAATCGCGCAGCAAACTTAACAGACTAAAAATCCACACCAGTAATAGGCCAATCGCCATGCCTAACACGGCCTGCTGGAATCCAAACAGGGTCAGTAAGGCGCCGCCCAAGAAGAACCCCGCGCCCTTTAGCGCATTTTTGGATCCAGTGAGCATGGCAACCCACTTATACAGCTCACCCTGAGCATCACTAGGCACCAACAACTTGATACTGCTTTTAGCGCTCATCTTATTGAGATCTTTAGCGATACCCGACAAGGCCTGCGCCGCCATCACCCAAGCAACCGTCAGCATACCGCTAGGCACAAGCAGCATGCTAAGGGCGACAATCTGCATAAATAGGCCCACATTCATGGTCTTATTTAAGCCTAAACGCGCCCCAAGCCAGCCGCCGACTAAGTTCGTTACCACCCCAAAGATTTCATAGAAGAGGAATAGCATGGCAATTTGCAGCGGGCTATAACCTAAGCCATAAAAATAGAGCACCACTAACATACGTAATGCGCCATCGGTAAGCGTGAATGCCCAATAGTTGCCTGTGACCACCAAATACTGGCGGATCTCGGGTGATATGTTAGACAAGAACCCTGTCAGCTTAGCCATAAAGCCTATGCCTTATCCATCAGACCGACCATGCGGGCCAGTTCGATGGTGCGATTGGCATAACCCCACTCGTTGTCATACCAAGCGTAGAGTTTGACCTGAGTGCCATTGATAATCATGGTCGATAGCGCATCGATAATGCTCGAACGCGGATCGGTTTTATAATCGACCGAGACTAATGGACGTTCCTCATAACCTAAAATGCCTTTTAGCGGTCCGTCTGCCGCTTCTTTTAACAGGCGATTGACTTCAGCTTCGGTCGTTTTGCGACTCACCTCGAACACGCAATCGGTTAATGAGGCATTCGCAAGCGGCACCCGCACGGCATGGCCGTTGAGCTTACCTTTGAGTTCAGGGAAAATATGGGTAATGGCCGTCGCTGAGCCTGTTGTCGTAGGGATAAGGCTTAAACCACAGGCCCGCGCACGGCGGAGATCTTTATGCGGTGCATCTAAAATAGTTTGAGTGTTGGTAATATCATGAATGGTTGTCATGGAACCATGCACTATGCTGAGGTTTTCGTGGATCACTTTAACGATCGGCGCCAAACAGTTAGTAGTACAGGAGGCCGCAGTCACAATAGGATGAATAGCTTTGTCATAGAGTTGATGATTCACTCCCATGACAACGTTTAACACACCCTCTTCTTTAACAGGCGCTGTGACAACAACGCGTTTAACGCCTTGATCTAAATAAGCTTGTAGCACTGCTTTGGTTTTCATCTTACCCGAAGCTTCAATCACCACATCACAGGCGGACCAATCAGTTTCCCCGATGGTTTTATTGCGAGTACAGCGAATACGCTTGCCATCGATAATGATGTCATCGCCATCGCTGCTCGCCTCATGTTGCCAGCGGCCATGCACAGAATCGAATGTCAGCAAATGGGCTAAGGTCGCCGCATCCCCTGCGGGATCATTAATCTGCACAAACTCAACCTCATCCCAGCCCCAAGCGGCGCGCAGTGCTAAACGTCCCATACGGCCAAAGCCATTTATCCCGATTTTGATTGTCATACCTGCATCCTTCACACTCAGTTTTATATTAGGTGTTTTATATTATTTGTTTAATATTAAAGCGTTATCTGTTCGATATAACCGCGCTGATGCACATTGGTTAAGGCATTAGGGCGAATGGATTGCACTTGGGTTATCACTTCTGCCAAGGAGCCTCCCCCCAGTAACAGCAAGATTGCCGCCATTAATCCTGTGCGACCGGAACCACCGCGACAATGAATGGCAACTGTGGATTGAGTTTGCATCAATACCAGCAGTTCTGCTTTGTGTCGCGCAAACCCGAGCTCGAATGCCTCTGCGGGTGCCGCATCATCTTCTATAGGTAAATGCAACCAACGGATCCCCGCTTCATGGCAAATATCGGGCAATAATGCAGCACCAAATGTTTGCAATTCGGCAAGTGGCATTAAGGTTATGATGACCTCAGTTCCCGCCGCTTTAAGGCTTGCCACCGCCTCTGTCACAGGGACAGATTTAGTCCCTGGGCAAGGCGTAAAAATCAACCTAGCACCACTCTCTAGCGGCAAAATATCAAATGGATGTGACATTTAAGTATTACCGCACTAACCAAGATTCAATCATGGCTCTATGGGGAATGGAGCCCCAATGCACTAGCTTCTCATCAATCACCACAGCGGGTGTACTCATCACCTTATAGCCCATGATGACTTCTGGATTGGTTTCCTTTACTAGAGCAATACTGATGCCCTTCTCATTGGCAATGGCCGTAATGATCTCAGCGGTTTTAGTGCATTTAGCGCATCCACTACCTAATACTTTGATGTTTAACATTTTTATAATTCTCACAGAATGGGACCTATAGCGTTAAAGATCCAACCGATTAAGGTGAATGAAATCAATAAAATAGAAAAAACGATGGCCAGCAAACGCCATTGCATCACCTGCTTGAGCAAAATGAACTCGGGAAAACTGGCGGCAACCGTAGACATACAAAATGCCAATGTCGTCCCTACGGGCAAGCCATTAGTGATAAGGCTCTCCATGATAGGGATAACCCCTGTGGCATTGGAATACAGAGGAATACCAATCAATACCGCCGCAGGAACTGACCACCATTGACCATCGCCTAAGTGGGCTTCGATCCAACCGTCAGGCACAAATCCATGGAGTGCGGCGCCAAGCCCAACCCCAATAATGACCCATTTCCACACTCTGCCAAAAATCTCTAGGGTCTCGCCTTTCGCAAATTCATGTCGCTCGGTTAACGTCATGGATGTTGATGTCATACCCTCGTTATTATCGTGACTTGCTTGCGCCTGACCTTGCTCGAGTGCTTTGGCGGCAAAGGACTGCAGCCAACGCTCAGCGCGAATCGAGTCCAAAAATGCCCCCGCCAACATACCCACTGACATGCCGACCAGCACGTATATCACAGTGAACTGCCAGCCAAGCAGACTCACAAGCAACAGTACGGCGACTTCATTAATTAACGGCGAAGTGATCAGAAATGCCATAGTGATCCCAACGGGGATCCCCGCGGAAGTGAAACCTAAAAAAACAGGAATGCTCGAACATGAGCAGAATGGGGTAACAGCGCCAAAACCCGATCCCATAAAGTAACCGACAAAACGATTTTTACCCGCCAAGTAATCCCGAACCCGCTCGACATTGAGCGAGGCCCGCACCAAAGCGATGCCATAAATCATCAGCAACAGGAGCGCAAAAATCTTAGTGGTATCTTCAATAAAAAAATGGATGGCGTCGGCGAGCTTAGTATTGGGCTCTAAACCCATCAAATCAAAAGTTAACCAGCTTGCTAAATCTGAAAATATTTGCAGCATTGTTACGCCACCTTAATATTAAGCAAAACTTTATACACGTAAACATATGAAAAAACGTATATTTGAGGTTAAATTTTTGCTGCTAGCCTTCTAGCAGCAAGCTTTAGCACGGTCAGGACGCCCGCCCATCTTGCACAAATTACGCATATTTTCTTCAAGGAATACAGTGTTTTGGTTGGTAACTTCACTCAACACTAACTGACTCCATTCGGGTAAGTCATTATTGATACGATAGAAAATCCATTGCCCCTGACGGCGATCAACTAATAAACCGCATTTACGTAATTGGGCCAAATGTCGCGAAATCTTAGGCTGGGTCTCTTGCAATGCCTCGGTCAATTCACAGACACAGAGCTCCCCCTCTTGCTGGATCAACATCATGCAACGCAAGCGGGTTTCATCGGCTAAACATTTAAAAAACTGGGTTGGATTAATCATTGATGCCCTTAGACTGAACTAATACAAACATTTTGATCCTTTTGTTAACTTTCCTAAAGGTTCATTCAAACAGCAAGCTGTGAGCGGTAAGAAACAACACTCGTTTTTCATGGCTATGGATCTTTTGGAAAGACCTTGTACAATATATAAGAATTTTCATATATGTAAATATCCGTATATAAGATCACCTTAAGTTTCACGCATTAGTCAAAATGGTGTTTGAGTATAGTGTTCAACACTAAGATACATACGAAAATTCATATATAAAAAATCATTCAAACCCACCGACAATATCGTTAGGTGAGGGCATTATTTTATGGTTGAGGGTAGACAATCTCTACTCTTTGAGGAGCTTGTATGTGGTTAGCAGGGGCAATTTTTGTTCTCACCATAGTGTTAGTAATTTGGCAACCTAAGGGGTTAGGCATAGGTTGGAGTGCTACCTTGGGCGCCGTATTGGCCCTACTACTGGGTGTGGTGCACTTAGGGGATATTCCTGTGGTATGGAATATTGTCTGGAATGCGACCGCCACCTTTATTGCCGTGATCATTATCAGTTTATTATTAGATGAGTCGGGATTTTTCGAATGGGCCGCGCTGCATGTTGCCCGTTGGGGCAAAGGTCGTGGCCGTTTACTCTTTACTTACATAGTGTTACTCGGCGCTACTGTTGCCGCATTGTTCGCCAATGATGGCGCGGCGCTGATCCTCACCCCGATCGTAATTGCGATGTTACTGGCTCTGGGCTTTAGCGCCGGAGCAACCTTAGCCTTTGTAATGGCGGCGGGTTTTATTGCCGATACCGCAAGTTTGCCGTTAATTGTCTCTAACCTAGTCAATATTGTTTCAGCGGACTTCTTCAACATAGGCTTTAACGAATACGCCTCTGTGATGGTGCCCGTCGATATTGCAGCTATTAGTGCCACCTTAGTCATGCTGCATCTGTTTTTCCGCAAAGATATTCCCGCGACCTACGACTTGCAAAAACTACGCGAACCTAAGGCCGCCATTCGCGACCTCAACACCTTTAAAACCGGTTGGGGCGTATTAATCTTACTCTTGGTGGGCTTTTTTGGCTTAGAACCGCTCGGTGTGCCCGTGAGTTTAGTGGCTACCGTAGGTGCCCTGATCCTGTTTGTTGTCGCGAAAAAAGGCCATGCCATAGATACCACTAAGGTACTGCGCGGCGCGCCATGGCAGATAGTGATCTTTTCACTAGGCATGTATCTAGTGGTTTATGGTCTTCGCAACGCAGGCTTAACCGATTACCTATCGAGCGTATTAAATAGCTTGGCTGAACAAGGGCTTTGGGCTGCCACTATGGGCACAGGCTTCTTGGTCGCGTTTTTATCCTCCATCATGAACAACATGCCAACGGTGTTAATTGGCGCCCTGTCGATAGACGGTAGCAATGCAACTGGCGTGATTAAAGAAGCCATGATTTACGCTAACGTGATTGGTAGCGATTTAGGTCCTAAAATCACCCCCATCGGCAGTTTAGCAACCCTGCTATGGCTGCATGTACTGGCGCAGAAAAATATTAATATTACCTGGGGTTATTATTTCCGCGTCGGCATAGTGATGACGCTACCTGTGCTATTTGTCACCCTAGCGGCACTGGCGCTGCGCCTCTCCTTCTAATCTTCGTCCATGGGCACTAGAGCATCTGTTTAGTGCCTATGGATAAATTTATAAGCGATTATTTATCAGAGACATGTTATGACTAATATGATTGATGACAGCATTAAGATTTACCACAATCCAGCCTGTGGTACATCGCGCAACACTTTAGCGTTGATCCGTAATAGTGGAGTCGAACCCCAAATCATCCACTACTTAGAAACGCCGCCCTCCCGCAATGAATTACTTAAGTTAATTAATGAGATGAAAATCTCTGTGCGTTCATTGCTACGCAACAATGTTGAACCATTTGAACGACTAGGACTTTCTGAAGACACATTTAATGATGAAGAACTGATTAACTTCATGCTGACTTATCCCATTTTAATTAACCGTCCTATCGTCGTTACGCCGCGAGGCACAAAACTCTGTCGCCCGTCTGAGACAGTGCTTGATATTTTGACCAAAGCACAACAAGGCCCTTTCACCAAAGAAGATGGCGAAATCATCATTAATGAACAGGGACAAAGAGTTCGCACATGAAACCACTAAACCACGATATGCCAGCGCTCAAACAAGAATTAATGGTTAATAACATGGATATGGACTGTTTTAATCTAACTCCTTTAACCCACCCGCCTAGAATACTGATGCTTTATGGCTCAGTACGAGAACGCTCCTATAGCCGACTGACGACGGAAGAAGCCGCTCGACTATTAACACACATGGGCGCAGAGGTGCGTATTTTTAACCCTTCTGGACTCCCACTTCCTGATGATGCGCCTGACAGTCACCCCAAAGTCATGGAACTAAGAGAAATGGTACGTTGGTGCGAAGGCATGGTGTGGTGTTCACCAGAACGCCACGGTGCGATGACCAGTATTATGAAAGCTCAAATTGATTGGATCCCTTTGGCTGAAGGTGCTGTCCGGCCTTCACAAGGTAAGACATTAGCAATAATGCAGGTGAGTGGTGGTTCACAGTCCTTCAACACACTAAACCAAATGCGAATATTGGGCCGATGGATGCGCATGTTCACCATACCCAACCAATCTTCAATCGCAAAAGCTTGGTTAGAGTTTGACGAGGCAGGCCGAATGAAACCTTCGCCTTACTACGATCGCGTAGTTGATGTTATGGAGGAATTGATGAAGTTCACTTTACTCCTGAGGGGCAATGTTGATTTCCTCACGAACCGATATAGCGAACGCAAAGAAAGCGCTTCAGAGCTATCAACCCGAGTAAATCAAAAAGAAATATAGATTAAACACTAAAAGTATTCTGAACTATGGAGCAAAAGATTAGCCCAGCGCCAACTTTTGCTCCAGATAAGAACCATCACGCCAAATAAGTCCATTCCAAATACACGAGTGAGCACCTAAATCCTTAAAGCCAGCTAAAAACTCTCTGTAACTTGCTATTAAAGATGCAATTCGTCCATTTGCTTGAATTCATGTTTAATCTGTTGATATTGCGATGGCCATTCATCGTACCAAAGAGCAAACTCCTCTACAGGCATAGGCCGAGCAATGCCGTAGCCTTGGCACAATTGGCAGCCCAATTCAGCTAAACTTTTACCATGGGCAATGGTTTCAACACCTTCAGCAATCACATTAAGATTAAATACTGACGCTAAGCGGATAACACCCTCCACGATACGCCAATCATCTTCGCTATCGAGCATACCTCGCACAAAACTCTGATCAATTTTTATCGTCGATATGGGTAATTGGCGTAAATACGTTAACGACGAATAACCTGTACCAAAATCATCTAGGGAAAAATGGACACCCAAACGCTTACATTCCTGAAGGATCTCAATTGCCAATGTCATATCTTCAATGGCGGCACTCTCTAAAATTTCCAATTCTAGATCCGAGGCCGTCAAATCGGGATATTGCATTAACGTCGATTTTAAGAACGCGCTAAAGTGTTCAGCCAATAGCTGCCGAGCGCTTACGTTAATACTTACTGCTATCGGGCGACCACTCTGTTGCCAATTCTGCCATTGTGCTACTGCAGTATTGATAACCCATTCACCTAAAGCAATTTCAAGATCACTGCCTGCAATATCCGGTAAAAACTCACTCGGACCGACTATACCTCGCAGTGGATGACGCCAACGAATTAAGGCTTCCGCACCAATAATTTTACCGGTAGCGAGATTCACTTTTGGTTGGTAAAACATCACAAATTCATGACGTTCAAAAGCTGACTTAAGTTCTTCTAACCAAGTTCTCCGAGCAATAATGTTACGATCAATGTCAGGATCAAACATTTGGAAACGATTCTTACCTGCCGATTTTGCCATATACATGGCTTGGTCGGCATGGCGCAATAAAATGTCGGGGTCAACGTTATCCTCTGGATACAAACTCACGCCAATACAAGCCGTTAAACAAAGATTTAAATCACCGATTAATATCGGCTGATCGACCGCCGCCAGTATTCGTAATAGTACTTGAGTACATTCTTCCTCAGACATCATCTCAAATAAGATAACGAACTCATCGCCTCCTACCCGGGCCAACGTATCTTGCTGCCGAATCACCACAGACACATTATTTGCAATCGCGATCAACAGTTGGTCACCAACCTCATGGCCATAACGATCATTGATCACCTTAAACCCGTCAAGGTCCATAAAACACACGGCACAGAGACTGCCATTACGTTGAACATGGGCAATCATTTGCTGAAAACGGTCTAAAAGTAAGCGACGATTTGGTAATCCTGTAAGTGCATCATAATTTGCCACGCGATCTAACTCAGTCTCATGGGTCTTTAATAACGTGATATCGGCTTGGGTTCCCGAAATCATCAACGCTCGACCTTGACTATCCTCTTCAACGACCCGCCCCTTACACAATATCCAGCACAGCTCGCCAGTCTTTTTAATGCAGCGCACTTCCAACTCTATACTGCTTGTTTTATGGATGAGATGCTGTAGAACCTGTTGCTCTATATTTTGCACATCTTCGACATACACATATTGGCGCCAATTATTAACCGTCAACTTCATCTCGCCAGCTTGATATCCCAAAATGGCTTCAAATCTTGGGCTGATTTGCACTTCTCCAGTAACAGCATTCCAGTCCCAGAATCCTTGTTCAGAACCTTGAATAACCCTTTGCAATTGTGCTGTTTGAGCCGCTAGTTGTTGTTGAAGCTGTCGCGCCTGGGTAATGTCTTGCACTGTACCGTGCAATTTAAATATCTTACCGTGCGGATCACGCTGTGCTTGACCCCTAGCCATAATCCAACGATGGGCACGATTAGGCTCTAGCAACTCAGCTTCGCATTCATACTCTTCTCCCGTATGCACACATCGCATCACCAGCGTACTTAACGCTTCCCAACTCTCAGGCGTAAATAATTTCTGCACTTGTTCTATCGAAGGGGCGGCTTCTTTATATGGCAAGCCATAAATCACAAAAACCTGTTCAGACCAAGTATGCGAATCAGTAACTAAATCCCACTCCCAACTGCCAATCCCTGATAATTGTTGTGCTTGTTTTAATCCCAACTCACTAATGAGTAAATGTTCAGCATTTTTTTCTTGAGTCGTGACATCCCTTGCTATTCCAAATAAGCCACAAATTGCACCTTGAGCGTCAAACACAGGACCTTTGGTCACTTGAAAAATGGCTGCTTCACCCTGAATATGTAAATACTCTTTATGTGTAGTGACCATTGCGGACACTAATACAGTGCGATCTTTTTCTTGGATAATATCAATAGAGTCAGCATCAAAAATATCAGTGTCATCTTTGCCCAATATGTCACTCATACTCTTGCCGACAAAGGTAGCGGCACCTTGGTTGACCAAGATATAACGCCCCGCCAAATCCTTCACAAAAATACCATCGGTTGTTTGAGAAACCACAGAATCGAGCAGTTGATGATTCACATCCAATTTCTGTAATGAGGCACGTAAATAGCCGCTCAGTGCACTGATCACTATGCCGTAAACACTTAGACTAATAAGCTGTAACCAATCTACCGAATGAATATTGTCGAGACTATTGGCGGTTGGATGAAGATAATAGACACACAGAACAGAGAGACATGTCGCGACTAATCCGGGGGCGAATCCGCCACCAATAGCGCTTAATGAAATAGGCAACATAAAAATCAGCAATAGTAAGCGCTGGTGCTGCTCAGCTGAAAGCGAATTGGCAAACCATAGCGTTATCAGCGTAAAACTCAATATCGCAATGTATTTAAGCCATGAGATATTGCTTATCGCTACAGAGCGAGCAAAGGTTATTTCTAGCAAATTACCCGATGGAGCATTATGACGGTCAGGAACGGCATTCAGAACAAAAAGTAGGATAAAGGCACTGGTAAATACAAAGAAAAAACCTTTAGCGAGGGATAAACGAAACACAGTTTCAGTGTCCGTAAATACAAGCAACAATTGATCGGATAAAAAGATCCATCCAAGCGCTGCAAGCGCATAAATAGCCACAGCTAAAATAATATATTGAGTCCGAGATTTATGATTATGTACAGTATTGTCAACCATCCTAACTCCATCACAACTAGCGCCATCAAAACGACTCCCTTGATCTATGATTGACACTAACGCCAACCAACAATAGGTGGTCATTCCACAGATGAACATCATATTCAAGCTAAAGACTATAACTTAAAAAACATCAGTATAATCTAATAAAAACCCCAAAGAACAATGTACAACATAAAAACCCAACAATTTAAATACCTAAAAAGGTAGATATTACGTGTAAGGATATAGGCCCATACCTGTGAGACTAAAAATATACAAGCACTATTGAACCCCCTGTCTATAGAACTATCGCAAATGCAATGGAATATCATACTTCCTAAAAAGCTTGATTATCGAATCCTTATATAGTGGTTTGATAATGTAACCTTTAGCTCCTGCAGCTATTGCCTGCTGAACTGATGACTTATTTTTATTCCCAGTCAACATAACAATGGGCGTAATTGCATTTATGCCATTAGACTTATTAATGTGGTTAATAATATAAAACCCATTAGTATCAGGAAGATTTATGTCCATTAAAATAACGTCATATTTTTTCTTAGAAAGTAAATCTAACGCCATACGTCCAGACAATGATGTATCAAGTTCAATGGCATACGTTCTAAGAAGCATAATAGTTAAATTCAAACTAATGTGATCATCCTCAACAATTAACATCTTTGGTACTATAGGAACTTCAACTGATACAAGAGAATTTTTTGACTCAGAATACAATCGATTAAACGTGTATTTAGTATCTGGCACGGTTGGAGCTGCCTTGTTGCTAACCTCAATATGCTCCTGTTCTGGCAAAGGGGCTTCTGCGACCATCGCCACATTTGATACATCAGTAACAACAAGTTCAAGTAAGTGCAACGCCTTACTTTGTAGTTTCAACAAAGCTGGTCTAATTTCATTAGAACGAATAAATGATAATATCTTCTTCAATGAAGCCAGATCTAACTCAGCGGTTCTATTACTTGCAAGGTGCGCTTCTGCCTTATCTAATGATTGCTCGATTTCAATCAAACTTAATTCAAAGCTATGTTCTAAATCCTTCTTGCGCTGAACACCTTTAAGGACAATGTCCTTGATATGCGAAGAGTAGTTATCTTGCACATTTACAAACTCTTCTACTTTTTTATATTTTCCTCTCAACCCAATTTCCCGCAATAAATGTGTACATATTATAATTGACCTATGTACTTCATACATTGGCCTAGCGATTAAATAATCATTAATCACACCACTACGATAAGCCTCGTACGCTTCTCTTTCTTGATGTTTTGGAATAAGAGAAACAACAGCATGCTCACATATTTCTACAGCCTGCAATTCCTCTATGGCTTCGTAATAAATAAGTAAAGTTTCTTGTAAAGTTTCAGCCGCAACAAGAATCACTTTTAGGGTTGATTGTTTGATTTGCTCAACAAGCTCAGCATTCGTTTTAATCACATGAATACGAGAAAAGTGACGAATTAGAACACTTATCAATAATCTATCATTATCTTGGTCGTTCGTATAGAGAACGATATGCTCAAAATTGACTCTATCCACTAGCATTACTCCTTTGCATAAAAAACTCAATTAACGCAAATAAATCATCATCAACCTCTTGCCAACATTTTAAGATAACTTTGTAATCAATAGCATTGTTACGCGAAACACGCTCTAGTTCTTGGCAAGATAAATTTAATTTTTTTGCTCCTATGTAAAGAGAATTACTTTTAAGGGTATGGCTAATTGCAGTAATAATACGAAGATCATTATCCACAATTGCAGACCTTAATGCTTCACGCTTAACAAGTAAATTACTGTAATATTGCTCTAAAAAAATAGATAATTCTTCATCGCTTATATCTTCACCTATAAAGTTATATATATCTGATAAGTTGACTATCTGTAAGATATTTACTAATTCCTGCGGTGCTTCATCACAACAGAAAAAACTATTATCAAAAGAAGTATTATCAGTTTTAACTGTAGACTTTTTTAAACTTGCATTATTTGACAAAGTGACTTTTACTTCATCTAAAAGGCCAATCAAATCATTCAACGTCAGAGGCTTTACAAGTACGCGATTTGCTCCAGCCTGCAAACATTCATCTTTACATATGTCGCCATGATCAGCGGTCAACATCACAATAATCGATGGCGCTAATTCCCGATATCCTTCAACTTCTCTAATGACGCCAATGAGGTCTGAGCCCGATATAGTTGGCATTATCACATCAGAAATAACGACATTAAATTTATTTGTCTTAAAAAGCTCAATTGCTTGCATCGGATCTTGAACACAGGAAACTATGACTCCAACAGATAATAACTGCTTTTCGATGACAAATAAGTTTTCTTGACAATCATCAATAACTAACACACTAATATTAATATAATCAGCACTATCCGAAGCCTGCTCGTCAATAATATTCAAATAATTTTTAACATTAACGAAATCAGTTACTGATTGAATTCTGAGTGGTGGATATGAAATCACTTCGTAGTCGGAGTTAGACTTAGAAAGTGACACTCTCCTCAACTCTGCAACTCTTTCTTTTCTTGTAAAAAGACTAGTTACAAATTCATTCTTTGAGATAATATCATTTTGATTCAAGTCAATAAAAAGTATTGAGCTTTCAGTTTCAAATTCCAGTAATTCATTACTTGGTAAATATAGCAACTCGAAATCAAGCTCTTTGGAATATCTTGAAACTGATTCGTGAAAAATGGAACTGTTAGTATATGCTGTTACTGAAGCATCAATATCAGAACGATAGGAGCCGCTTACATCAGGTGCCGTAAAGTGACTATCTAAAGCAAAATCAATAACAAAATAGAAAACGCTACCATCACCGATACGACTAATAACCTGAAGGTCACTTCCCATTGAACGACATATACTTTTACTTATGTATAGGCCTAAGCCAACACCACCATACTGACGGTAAGAATTTGATGATGCCTGCTCATACTTACCGAACACTTTTGATTGTTCCTCTTCAGTTAAACCGATACCATTATCAATAACAGAAAACTTTAGTTTTACATTTTCGAATGACTGCTCCAGAACTTCTACGTCTAATAGAATCGACGAGTCAATTTTATTGGAAAACTTAATTGAATTGGAGATTAAATTATAGATAACTTGATTTAGTTTAACTTCATCACAAATAACCCTGCGATTAAAATTCAATGGCATAAAAAAGTCTAAATTAATGTCTTTTTTATCTGCTTGAAGGCTAAACGCATCAACAACAGATTCGCCTAACAACCTAACATCTACCGAGTCATTTTTAACATCTGCACTACTCTCATTTGTCTTTTTAAAATCCAACATACTATTAATGAGTAATAGAACTTGTTTTGAAGTACTGAATGCGACAGATAATAACTTCTTATCCTGTGCCCTTACATTACCTAAACTGAGCTCAATTAAGCCTAGCACTGCATTTAATGGTGTTCTAATCTCGTGACCTAGAGTGGCAATAAAATCACTTTGAAAACTATTCAATTGTTCCAGCTCTGAACATTTCTCTATTAATACTTTTTCTTTCTCATATCGTTTAGATTCATCTATAATTAACCCAAACCGAGTTCCATCATCAAGGAAGAAATCTCTATACTCAAAATACAACCCTGATTTAGTTTTAAAAGATAGACATATGTTTTTATTAGTTGCACATTTATATCTAAACCACTTCATAATTCTATAATTATTTCCACCAACAATCTCATAGATAACAATATCTTGAATTAAACTAAAAAATGACCTACCAATATAATTATCAAAATGTAAATATGGAAAAAAGTATTTAACCCCGCCACCAATAAAATCAATATTGCCAAGAACATTTATGACAAGAACACCGTCTGAAGCAATTTGCTGATATCTAGAGTCATCACCCGCAGGATTCTCACACCTAAATTGGCTATACTCGAAACTTTTTGTTATTGGCGCATCATGTTCTACAACACAGAGCACAATAAAATTTTTATTGACCATCTTTAATAGGCTAAACTTTAAACAGTTACTTCCTATCATTAAGCATTCATTAGGCGTGATATTCTGTTTAAGTTTTTCAAAATGCTGAATTATTTTTTTCTTGGCATTTTTTAAATAATTATTATTTGAGAAAATTTGATTCTCGCCTAACCACTCCCCCTCAGGTGATAACATAAATGCACAAGAATCAAACAAGTCTAAATCAATACCATTCATCATCGCATATCCTTATTGCAAACTAGCATTCATTACTACTGAACTGAATTTTTATACTGATTAAACCAGCTATACACTTTATCACACGCTGAGATGAGCCTCTCAGGATCAATATTATACTTATCAATGAAATAATCGACAGAAACCCAATCACCTTCCATATACGCCAGAGTAAGTTGTAAACAATGAGCTAGGTATCCATGATTATTAAGTAAAGCACGCTTTATTTGCTGTTCAAGAGGAAGCGGCTCTATCGCTCTGTTCATCGGTTTATCTAAAATGGCATCTAAAGTAGATAATAATCCAGTCAAAAATGCTGACTCTTTCAGCAAAGGAAATCCCATTAATGATATTAACTCTTCACATAACCGAGCCCTGATTATAGTGTTATTAATTAACACAACTGGTTTATTGGGATTAAGTTCAGCCAAAATAATGAGGCTTACAAACTTACGAAGTTTATTTTCACCTAAAAAAATCATAGTATGCTTAATTGAGGTAAATTCATTCACATGCTCAAACTGACTTGAATTGACATACCTTAGTAATTTATAGGTAAGATCTAAATCTTGAGAAAAATAATGTTCAAGTTTTTTATAACTAAAATCAGAATTAAAAACCTCATTGTAAATAGACATAACAAAATGTTGTGTAGCACCTATTTCACTCCCCTCTATGAGTTCTGGCTTATAAAAATAATAACCTTGAAAACAATCAAAACCGAGTGACTTAGCTAGCCTATACTCTTCCAATGTTTCAACTTTCTCTGCAAGTAACTTTAAATTATACTCTCTAAATTTAGGTATCAGATGAGAAACACTATCTAAAGGCGTTGACATTATATCAATTTTTATAAGTTTAAAAAAAGGAAAAAAACGTTCCCACTCAGGAGAATAAACAAAGTCATCTAAAGCAAGATAATAACCCAAGTTAAATAACTCTTTAATTAAAATAAAGTTATCCTCGCTTGGGCTAACAGTTTCCAATACCTCAACAATAATATTTTTGTATGGAAACATGTATAATAAATGGTCTCGCAAGAAATGAGATGGAAAATTAATTAATGCTGGCTTCCCTTCGGTTAAATCCTCTAGATCCATACTTAAATAACTATTTACAAACACTTTAGCTGTAGCAACATTGTCTGTAACACCCTGTGGGAAATAGTTATCCCGGCTATTTCTAAAGAGCAACTCATAAGCAACAACGTTTTTATTTCTATTCAGTATAGGCTGTCTTGCCATATAAAAGCGCATAGTTCACCTCTTCCCTTTGGGTCACTTAACTTTATAATCATTAGTGAATCAGTCCTTTAATTTTTCAGTCTAGACCTAGGTGCACCATCTTTCAACTGCACTTTTCTAGCCTAGACTATAAATTAGCAGAAGTAGTGATTAAATCCGGTTTAAATCTCAGATTTATGTTTAATTTAGGTGAATATTTAAAAAATTATCCTCAAGACATAAATACCTATTTTTAGGTATAACCATCTTGTTTATCCATAAAAATTAAGTATTAAATGAACCGCAATTCTAGTATTCCGCAACACAATAAAATGAATAAAAAGAACACTTAAAACTGAAAAAATCTATTATTAATCCTTTTAGACATAATGGAATTGTTGGCTTATTGCCAGTTAATGGTGTCATTACATAGCAGTGATACTAGACGAAGAACTTACCGCACTAAGGTTTGCTGGCGAGGATATCACAACGATTTGACTGGATTTGATGCGAGGCTGAGCCCGTGTAGTGTCGTTATCCACATAAACGGGCAACATTAGCAGGTGATGAACACCATTTTGAGCTAGCTTAATAACAATACTAGTCGTGTCCCCAAGGTTTGGGTGGTAATGCTACTGGCTGGGTAAGATCAAAATCGACTTTAAAATTGCGTTGTTCTCGCGTGAGTTGGTAACTAAAAATCGTTGGCGTAATTTCCATGTGCCACACATTGGTAATCGACTGAGTTAGTCCATTCTTGACGAAGTTATCGATTGATTCCCTATCAATGGGAAATGACTGTTTCTGTACTGTCCCATCATTCATAGTGTCGCCGCCATACATGGTCACAGCATCTTCACTTCCATCCTGATGGCGATGGTCGTGCTTCAACTTAAGCCCTTGCTGCGTTTTAGTCAGCACCCAAGTACGCGAGTGGTCATCACCCACATGGAACGGGATCTTGAGCTCAGTGTCGCTACATTCACGCACGTGCATAATTAACGACTTGCCGCTAAAGGCCGAATCGGCACTATCACCCGATACCACTTTTCCCGCAAAGGCTTGGCCACAATGGGCCGCAATTTGTGCGAAAAAAGTATTCTGCGTCTTGGTGGATAGCGACTCAACTTGAGCGGCGATGGATGGCAACGCGATAAAAGACAAACTGATAAGCCCAAGGCTCGGTAGGGTAATGTTAGGATTCATTATGTTCTCCACTTTTTTAGATGGAAAACACCCTAACACTAGGAAATAAATTCAAACTGAATTTCACCTAGTGTTAGTGATGATAAACCAAAGTGATTACCAGCCGATATAAGTACGCGATCGATTACCCAGACGCTTTTTGATAAAGCGAGCCGTCATAATACTGCCTACCATCATGAAAATGAAAATCCCAGCGGAAAAGAGCACGCTAGTCACAGCAGAACCTGGTGGGAAGCGGAAACGCATTACGGTTGCAGCCGTGTTAAATAGCATATCGAAGAGTGGATGAATAAAGAAAATTGCAAAACTCATCTCAGCGACTTCGACTAACCAAGGCAAACGACTTCGTCCCGACAACCATTCACAGAAATTCAGTACTAATACACATAAACAAAGTTTCTGAATAAACTGCCAATCGATACCGTTATACTCAAACGGTGCCTTATGATAGTTACCAATATGCTGCACTATGTAAGTTTGTTCGACTAAGCTCACCACTAAAAAAATCATCGCTAGTGCGGTGAAAATAGAGCCAAAGCGCGTCACAATATGTTCATCTTGCGAATATAAAATACCAATTAAGTAGAAAGGTACAAAATACACGACTGAGTGAATGAAATTGACGTTACCTATAGGTCTATGCAATAGGATTGCTACCACACAACTCAGTACAAATAGTGTCCAACGCATCTGCTGCGAGCAACGGATAAACCATAAAAAAATCGGCGAGAATAAAAACACCGCCATGATGAAGGGAATGTACCAGTGCGGATACAGAATGTAACCGTTACGCACAGTATAAAAAATACTCAGCAAGACATTATCGAGCGGCTGATGCTCCATAAATATCCAGCGCAAACACAAACAAAATAGACCTATCAATGACACAACTAAAAAAGGATAAAGTACGTTTTGTACTTTGTTCTTCATAAACTTGCTGTAGTCGAAATCCTTATAAAAAATGCGATGGAAAAAGTATCCCGAGATAAACACAAATAACGCCGTGCCACCACGCAATAGATTTTCCAGCAACAGCGGGAAACCTTCACCAGAGTTGTAAATACTGTGGCCAAGCACGATAAAGATAATCGCAATGCCACGCATGTAGGTAAATTCGAGCTGATTTTTTCTCATTATTAATTCATCGCACAGTAGAGGGTTCTTCCATCAACAACACTCGCAGAAACCCTAATAGTTCCATGGACTTCCGCTTCGTTGAATACCAGATACTGACCCTCACGCTGAAAGGGGAATGCTAAAGGTAACAGAGTTGCCGCCTCAATGCCCTCACAAAAATTTTGTACTGGAACATCGAGTAATGGACTGCCACTCACTGACAAGTTACTAAATTGCGCACTCATCCCTAAATAAGCTTGAGTCATTTCCTCTTGATAGGGCACCACATAAAAGCCAGAACGTACGTCACCCACATCGATAAAACTGCTGCTATCGCTCACGCTCGGCATAACCAATAACGGCACTTTTGGATCCTGAACATTCAACAACAACTGAGACAATTTTGCTTGAGTTGCGGGGTAATACGCTAACATCTCCTGCAACTGTTTCTTCTGTTTAGTGTCTTTCTTGTCTAGCGGGGATACTGGCTTTACGCGGTTCAGTAGTAAATCCACAGGCAACATACCCGACATGACCGACTCTTTCCATACATAAGGGTCTTGAGTGCTATCCAACAATATGCCCGCCAGAGCGCCAATATTTGCCGCCTCAGCCGTCCAACCAACCCACATCTTCTGCTGTTGATAATAGTCATACACATATTTTGTCAGTATTTGCTGATAACCAAGTAAAGTTTGATTTTGACTCAACACACGCGCACCAGCGGCCAATTCCACGTACTTAGCGCTGCCTTCAACAAGATCATTGATGTAACCGACTCGATCTTCATTCGGCGCAATTTGGCGCCATTGCTGCAACCAATAGGCTGCATAGCTAAGGTGTAATGACTGTTGCTCGGGTTGTGCCAGCGCCGCCATTAAGGCATCAAATAACTGTAAGCGATAATAGCGAGCATCGAAGTTGAGCGGAAAGACCTCGCCCTCATAACGCTTACCGTCTTCCAATACTCGCCATTCGGATTGGGCATAAAAATGGAAGGCTTCATGCAAGCCATTGCTCGCCCAGATTAAAAAAGCTAAATCCGTTGGCTTAGTGTCGCGAGTAAATTGGATGTTCGGCACTTCGAGCTGGATCAATACGCCTGGCTGGCCATTATATTGTGGAAAGCCGAAACTCACCGATAGACCCGAGTGCAGATTGACAGACTCTAACACACTGTTATCTTGGATTATTTCGCCACCAGGCTGTCGAAGCCAGACATTACCACCATAACTAAAGAGGTGTACTTTATCTTCAAGGCGAAAACCGGGCCACAAAGCTTCGCTCTGGCGACTATTCTGTGCCATAAAATCGAGGTAAAGACGGGCGAGTTGTTCCGGAGAGGCCTCATCGGCAAACGCGGGGGTAGCGGCAGAGACACCTAAAAGCCATAGGATCACTACCATAATATTTTTCATTTATCTGCCTAAACAAACACAAGGGGTTTACAAAACAGCGCTAGCATATAGCGCAATCAAGCAATAGTGAAACATTTGCAAAAAAATATTTTTACCCCAGAAAATCTCAGTCAAAACCAAATCAACGACTCCTAATGAAATCATATTTTTAGCACAATTTTGCATCACTCAGGCGATTGCGTTCGCAATAGGCTTAAGTCTTAGGTTCGCTCGGCTTATCTCCAAACCACAGTGCGAGTTTATCCGCCGCAAGGGATTTCACTTCATCATCGATATATAGGGTCACCATAGTCAGGGCAGCGGCAAGGGCACCTAAATCATCGGTAAAGCCAACTAAAGGAGTCAGATCGGGAATCGCATCTAAAGGCAAAATAAAATACGCTAACGCGCCGTAGATGACTGACTTAGCCCACTTAGGCGTATTGGGTTGTTGCGCTGCATAATAAAGCCATAGTGCCCGCTCGATGACCTCTCTACCTGCTTGACGGCTAAAGAGTTTGATCTTGTTCCAAAATCCGCTGTCAGTAAATTGCTCATCCGCCATCATATTTCTCCAGTACCCTAAAGTTGTTTGGGTATACACCAATGCCACTTCACAGTGTACGACGATAAGCCGCGGGGGTCAGGCCAAATTGTTGCTTAAAACGTAAGGAAAACTTTTCCGCAGATTGATAACCACAGGCCAAAGCCACTTGTAATACTGGCTCACTCGAATTCTGCAACATGGCTAAACCATGACAAAGCCGCACTTCTACCAGTAACTGCCTAAAACTGGTGTCTTCTAAGGCCAATTTACGCCTAAGGCTTGCCGTGCTCATGTGTAACTTGTCGGCAATATCCTCCTGCTGCCATGACGCCGAAGGACTCACACTCATCAAGGCCAAGGCCGCTTGAGTCACGCTGCGTTGGGTGTGACCATACAACCAGTTCACACTGCGTTTATCCGGCAAACTTAACAGTAACGCGGCCAAATAATGCAGTTGAACAGGATCGGCCAGAGACAAGGTCAAACTCTGTAATAGCGCATTCCAAGCTAAGTCCACAGCGCGTGATACGTTTTGGACTGGCATAGGGTCACGCCAATCGGTAGCGCTTGATAAAATACCTTGGGGTAAATCGTGGGGGAGTAATAACTGCACCGCCCGATAACGCCCAAGAAAAGGTCGATTAACAAAACTAATATGCGAACCAGCAGGAATTAACAGTAACTGCCCTTGGCCTACTAAAACAGATTCATCTTGCCAGAGCAGAGACTTTTCACCATAGATAACCCGAATAATCGACGGCTGATGTACAGGGACTTGAGATAAAGATTGTGCCTGCTTCGAATCATATTCAAACATACGGATCATGACACCAGCCTAATTATCAATGGATTATCGATTATATACCGCAGTCAACTTGGCGTTGCCGAGCGCTTGTGCCCTGAGCATAAAGCCCAATAAGGCAGGGCTAGCGTCCTTTGGCAATTCTAAAGCACTGGGTAATGCCCACACAGTAAATTCATACCTGTGAACGCCATGACCTTGGGGCGGGCATGCGCCACCAAAATTTGTAGTACCAAAATCGTTCTTCAAGGCAATGGCGCCTTTGGGCAGTGCATCAACATGCGAGCCCGCACCTTGTGCGAGCGAAGTTTGCGCTAAGGGTAAGTTATATACGGCCCAGTGCCACCAACCGCTGCCCGTTGGCGCATCAGGATCATAAGCTGTCACTGCAAATGCTTTAGTTCCTGTGGGCACCTCAGTCCAAGTCAGTTGCGGCGAAATATTTTCCCCTTGGCAACCAAAGCCATTAAACACTAATTGCGATGTCAGTTTATTGCCCTCGCTCATATCTTTGCTCGTTAATGTCATAGCACTTGCTTGTCCAACGAATAACCCAAGCACTAAACTCGCCCCTAACCACCCTTTATTCATGTCTATCTCCTATTCATGTTCGACCTGACTCACTTTACGTCAATCAAAAAAATAACATCTGCCCTAAAACGACAACTTTCTGCCCCAAATGCTCAAATGTGAGAAAAAAGTTATCATTTTTGCATTTTTCAAGCAGGAAGATGATTTTGTAACGAAAATATCTGCATAACAATGCAAATATGCAATGCGGTATAAATCAGAATGATGATTACAGCAGCCTTTTAATTAAGATTAGATATTTGAAATAAGATATTTTATGCAAATAAAATTATTTAAATAATGCTGACAATATTTACTTTCATTATTTAGATAAAGATACTTAAGCATGATTGACTCAATTTAATATCGATAAATTAAGTTAAATTGACGTGCTAATTATTTAAAAATAAGACATAGGTCATGATTTTATTTATAACTCGCATATAAACTTCATTACGTAATAAAAACCTAACCATTTTCTCTAAGTCATAATGGAGTCGTATATGAAGAGGAAATCTAAAATTATGGCGCATATCAGGCGCACACGGCATATCATGATGCCTAGTCAACGTGACTATTTCGATCACTCCTTTATCTTCCTCCGCTAACCTTAGCGTAGGTAGTAGGCCAATTAACAGGTCTAAAGTGCTATTGCCCTAATAGGCGCAAACACTTATCGTACTGTTTTAATTTGGTTTATTATCTAACACCTTAATCAAAGCATTCTTTTATCAGTGCAGTTTTACTGCGGCTAAGCTATTCATACGCTCAATAAATATATTTCTACTTATATTTATTTCGTAACATTGGCATAACCACATTTAATCTGCGCACGGAATAGCTATATCTAATTTTCATACCATTAATATTTTTAATTAGGTATAGGCACACTTGTATCTATTTTTTATAAAGTAAAAGGGAAATTAACTATGAAATCATTAAAAGTAGCCGCTAGCTTATCTGTTAGATCTTGTTTCGATATCGACAGAGAAGTTGTCAATGTATTAACCACAGATTTTTGCGATGTGGGCGCGGCTGTAGTCTCTGTTGATGATGTTAGAAATGGTATTGTTGAAAAGATTAAAAACACCGGATTGAAACTGCCCATTTTCGTTTCAGTTTGCTGTGAAGAAACCTTCCCTGATGATGTTTGCTCATCGATTACAGGGGTATTTGAACTCTGCGGTGATAACACTGACTTCTACGGAAAACAGGTTGAGACTGCAATAAGTAAATATGAACAAGCGCTATTGCCACCTTTCTTCGGTACGTTAAAAAAATACGTCGAAATGGGTAACTCTACCTTTGCTTGTCCTGGTCACCAAGGCGGACAATTCTTCCGTAAACACCCAGTGGGTCGCCAATTCTTCGACTTTTTTGGCGAAACAATTTTCCGTGCGGATATGTGTAATGCCGACGTGAAACTGGGTGATTTACTGATCCATGAAGGCGCTCCACTGGAAGCACAGAAATACGCTGCCAAAGTTTTTAATGCCGATAAAACCTATTTCGTACTTAACGGCACTTCGTCATCAAATAAAGTCGCGACTAATGCGCTGTTAGCGAAAGGCGACCTCGTGTTATTCGACCGCAATAATCACAAATCAAACCACCATGGCGCATTAATTCAAGCAGGTGCTACACCTGTTTATTTAGAAACGGCACGTAATCCCTTCGGATTTATTGGTGGCATTGATGCCCACTGTTTCCAAGAGTCCTATTTAAGAGAGCAAATTCGTGAAGTCGCGCCAGAAAGAGCCGATGAAAAACGCCCGTTCCGCTTGGCGATAATCCAACTCGGCACCTATGACGGCACCATCTACAATGCTCGCCAAGTGATTGATAAAATTGGCCATCTTTGTGACTACGTCTTATTCGACTCGGCTTGGGTGGGTTATGAACAGTTCATCCCTATGATGAATGACTGCTCACCACTCTTGCTCGAACTGACTGCTGAAGATCCAGGCATTATCGTGACTCAGTCGGTGCATAAACAGCAGGCCGGTTTCTCACAAACCTCGCAAATCCATAAAAAAGATAAACATATCAAAGGCCAAGATAGATATTGCAACCATAAACGCTTCAACAACGCCTTTATGATGCATGCCTCTACCAGTCCCTTCTATCCTTTATTTGCGGCGCTAGATGTAAATGCGAAAATGCATGAAGGCGCAAGCGGTCGTTATCTGTGGCGCGAAGCGGTAAAAGCGGGTATCGAAGCACGTAAGCTATTGCTCAAAAAGTGTAAATATATCAAACCATTCGTGCCAACAATGATCGACGGCCGCCTATGGCAAGACTATGAAACCGAACAAATGGCCGATGACTTACGCTTCTTCGAATTCGAACCTGGTCAGAAATGGCACTCCTTCGAAGGTTATGAAAAAGGCCAATACTTTGTTGACCCTTGTAAGTTCTTATTAACAACACCGGGCATAGATGCTGAAACAGGCAAATATACCGAATTTGGTATTCCAGCGACTATTCTGGCTAACTTCTTACGGGAAAATAATATTATTCCAGAGAAGTGCGACTTGAATTCGATTTTATTCCTGATGACACCTGCGGAAGATATGGCCAAGATGCAACATCTGGTATCACAAATATCTCGTTTTGAGAAATTAGTCGATGAAGATGCGCCATTATCTGAAGTATTACCTAACGTTTATAACGCCAATAAAGCCCGTTATAAAGACTATTCTATCCGTCAACTCTGCCAAGAAATGCACAATCTTTATGTCAGCCATGACGTAAAACAACTGCAGAAAGAAATGTTCCGTAAAGCGCATTTCCCCACAAAAGTGATGGACCCGCAGGAAGCAAACCTAGAGTTTATTCGTGGCAAAGTAGAATTAGTCCCACTCTCGCAAATTGAAGGAAGAATTGCAGCAGAAGGCGCACTACCTTACCCACCAGGCGTGTTATGTATGGTGCCAGGTGAAATATGGGGCGGTTCTGTTCAGCGTTATTTCCTTGCCCTTGAAGAAGGCATCAACCTATTACCTGGATTCTCACCAGAACTGCAAGGTGTTTATCTCGAAAATACCGCAGACGGCAAAATTCAAGCAATGGGCTATGTACTAAATAAATAATGAAGACTGACTGCAGAGTTTATTAACCCCACTCTGCAGTCAAATTCATGCCTCCTATAATAAGTCACCTAAATTAGGTTATTAGTATGAGTAAATCAGAAAATAAAATTGGCGTCGTCCAATTAACTATTATCACCATAGTCAACATGATGGGTTCGGGCATTATTATGCTACCAACCCAATTAGCTCAAGTCGGTACTATCTCCATTTTATCTTGGTTAGTAACAGCAGCAGGGTCAACTGCCCTCGCCTTCGCTTTTGCTAAGTGCGGTATGTTCAGTAAAAAATCCGGTGGTATGGGCGGTTATGCCGAGTATGCCTTCGGCCGTTCTGGCAACTTTATGGCCAACTACACCTATGCCGTCTCACTGTTAATCGCCAACGTCGCGATTGCCATCTCTGCCGTGGGTTACGCTGCCGTGTTGCTGGAAGTTAACTTAAGCCCGATGGCAATTTGTCTTGCGACCATTGGCGTACTTTGGTTGGCAACCATTGCTAACTTCGGTGGTGCCCGCATCACGGGCCGCGTCAGTAGCGTGACTGTGTGGGGGATTATTCTGCCAGTGATTGGCGTATCTTTAATTGGTTGGTTCTGGTTTGACATCGACCTCTATAAAGGCGCATGGAACCCGCATGATATGCCATTCTTCAAAGCGTTAGGCGGCTCTATCGCTATGACTTTGTGGGCGTTCCTCGGTTTAGAATCGGCCTGTGCAAACTCAGAAGCCGTCGATAACCCAGAAAAAAACGTACCTATCGCCGTGATGGGCGGTACCTTAGGTGCAGCAGTGATTTATATTGTCTCCACTAACGTCATTGCCGGTATTGTGCCAAATGCCGAGCTTGCCATGTCGAATGCGCCATTCGGCTTAGCCTTCGCACAAATGTTTAATCCAGTAGTCGGTAAAATCGTGATGGCCTGCGCCATTATCTCCTGTACTGGATCACTCTTAGGTTGGCAGTTCACTATTGCCCAAGTGTTTAAAGCCTCTGCCGATGAAGGATTTTTTCCTAAAATTTTCTCTAAAGTCAGCAAAGCCGATGCGCCAATTTGGGGCATGACTATTATCGTCTCGATCCAAACAGCACTATCGCTGATGACCATTAGCCCATCACTGAGCAAGCAGTTCGAAGCACTCGTTAACCTCGCCGTCGTCACCAACATTGTGCCTTATATCTTATCTATGGCCGCGCTTGGCATAATGCAAAGACAGCAAAAAGTGCCTATCAATAAAGCCCGCGTTGCCAACGTGATCGCCGTAATCGGTGCGTTATATAGCTTCTATGCTCTGTACAGCTCAGGCGAAACTGCAGTGATGCTTGGCGCCATAGCCACCTTCTTCGGTTGGACTATTTTCGGCGTGATCTCAAACCAAGCGCCTGTTGCCGACACACGTCCAGCCTAAATACGGCTAACGCATGATCGGAAACAATTAATACCAACATCCACATCAAGACTAACGATAACTCAGGGATCATAGGCCAAGCCTATGATCCCCTGGAGAATACTTGCTCATTATCGGGGGATTTATGAATAAGACTTGTCTCGCTTTAGTGTTACCTATGCTATTAACGGCCACCAGCAGTCAGGCGGTTGAACTCTATAAAGATCAAAAAAACACCTTAGATTTAACGGGTTGGTTAGGGTTTGCAGCATTAAATGACAGCCACGATACTTCAGTTATCGACGACTCGTCACGCCTAAGATTCAGCTTCGAGCGCAGCGAGAAAAATGGCTGGACCGCTTTCGCTACCACAGAATGGGGGATCAACATGGTCTCCAGCGACGATGGGCTAGTGATGCAAGGGGGCAAACTCGCCGCCGAAAAAACCGATGATTTTCTCTATAACCGCTTAGGTTATGTTGGCATGTCCCATGATACATGGGGCAACCTGAGTTTCGGTAAACAATGGGGCGCCTACTACGATGTCGCAGGCACGACAGATTTACCGAACGTATTTGCAGGTTACAGCGTTGGCGCTTACACCTTCGGTGATGGCAGCCTCACAGGTACAGGCCGTGCCGATTCCGCCTTCATTTACCGTAATAATTTAGGCCCAGTACAAATCGCCCTGCAATATGCCGCCAAAACCAATGGTGATGTCAGCCTAAAAAACGATGACGGTAGCGAGATGACCAACTCAGAACTGAGTTTTGACAGCAGCTACGGCGCCAGTATCACTTATGTGGTAACCGATAAATTTAAGCTACTCGCAGGTTTTAACCGCGGTGATTTTGAAGGCCACTTAGGCAATACTCAAGTCGATGAAACCAATGAAATTGTCGGCATTGGTGCCATGTATGGTGACTACTATCACTATGCCGAAGGACGTGAGGCCAACGGTCTCTATGTGGGCTTTAACGCTCACAAAAGTAAAAATAATGAACTGGTCAACGGCGATCTCTACAACGCCACTGGTGCCGAGTTGATGACGGCCTATCAATTCGACAACGGATTTGTGCCTATGGTTGTACTCAGTTATTTAGATTTAGACACAGATGCAGCTAGGCCCATCCAAGGTCAATGGACTCGCCAATTTACCATGCTGGGGCTGCATTATCGCTACAGTAATGACACTGTGATGTTTGCCGAGATGAAGCTAGATTTCAGTGATATGGATGATCCTGCACTCGAAGCACAGGAAGACAACAGCTTCGCAGTCGGGATTAATTACTTCTTTTAAGGCTCAAGGGGATATTAACCAAGGTTGCTAAAGCGCTCATTCTACTTTGGCATTGCTTAGTCGCATGAAGCAGGACGATTTTGAGTAACAGTCTTCAGTGACAGTTCTAATCACATGTTGAGTTAAATCATGTTTAGCAGGATAGGCAGCTCGCGTCATCGCTCATATGCGTGGGCTTATTTGAGGCTGAGGTGCGGCGCACGTTCCGTCTACAAACGCTCGCCGTAACACTCATTGGATGGTACCGCAGGCTTACCATTATCTCTACGCCACTCCAAGTTAGTTTCTGGAGTGGCTTTTTTTCTAAAAAATTGAGCGGTTTAAGCCGATGTGCATTACGACTTTACGCTTGACTTCAATGGCCAACGTTGACCTTACCCTTCGCCCTTTATCGCATTAATACAGCGTTGTACGACTTCTTCGAAAGTGCCATCTATGCTCACTTGGATAACGTCAGCTTCATCATTCGCGGGCATTTCCAGCGTGTCGAACTGACTCTTGAGTAGCTCAATCGGCATGAAGTGGGCTTTTCTGGCAAACATGCGTTCTTTGACTAATCCAAAATCTCCATATAGATGAATGAACACCAGCTTGCTGTTGTTCTGACGGATTAAGTCACGATACTGACGACGCAGTGCAGAGCAGACAATAACCCCCTCTTCACCCTTTTGCTCAATGCTATACACAGCATCGTTGATGCGCTCAAGCCAAGGAGCACGATCGCTATCATTGAGCGGTGAGCCAGATTTCATCTTGATAATATTGGCTCTAGGATGCAGATCATCACCATCAATAAATTTCGTCTCTAACGCCTCTGCGACCGCGGCACCAATTGAAGATTTGCCACAACTAGAGACGCCCATGAACACATAGCTATTGCCTTTTTTTCTCTCAGTCACTTTGTTAACCTCATGCCAATTCTCGAATTTAGTCACTTCCCACTCTACCATATTACGGGTAACATGTTACCGGTAACCTACAAAAATGTGGACAACTTAACTAACAAGGAAAAGTCCTCTTATGTCTGATATGTCATTGATTCTGACAGCGCTGGGTTCAATTGCCCTGCTACTGTTCTTAGTGATGAAAGTGAGATTACATGCAGTGGTATCACTGATACTGGTGTCGATAATTGCTGGCCTTTTCTCTGGTATGAACCCAGCTGATATTACCAATACGATTCAACAAGGGATGGGGGGAACACTGGGCTTTGTTGCGGTGGTGGTCGCTTTGGGAGCCATGTTTGGTCGCGTCATGGAAGAGACTGGCGCGCTAGATCAGATAGCCCATACACTGCTGAATAAATTTGGTAACGACAAAGCTCACTGGGCCATGACCTTTACAGGCTTTATCTGTGCATTACCTCTCTTCTTCGATGTTGCTGTGGTACTGCTGATTGGCATCGCCTTTGCCGTGGTTCGTAAAGGGGGCGGCAGCGTCGTTAAAATTGGTATTTCACTGCTCGCGGGTATTGCCACTTGTCAGGCATTTCTCATCCCTGCACCAGGGCCTATTTTGGTCGCTTCCCAGCTCAATGCCGACTTTGGCTACATGATAGTCTTCGGTTTATTGGCATCGATTCCGGCGATGATTCTAGGCGGCCCACTCTTTGCCAGCCTCATCTCCCAAAAAGTCCATGTTGAGCTGCCTGCCCACGAGCAGCAGGAAAAAGGTGAACGAGAAGGCGGACCAATCCCCTCATTCGCGCTATCAATCAGTATTGTGGTGTTCCCACTGCTGCTTATCGGTTTAAAGACGGTGGTGTCACGCTTTATTGATGAAAAATCCGACCTGCATAATTGGCTCGCCTTGATAGGTCATCCATTCACCGCCATTTTGCTAGCATGTTTAATCGCATTCTATGTACTGGGCGTTAGACGCAATATTCCCAATGAGCGCATCATGGAAATCTGTAGCAGTGCGCTCCAACCTGCTGGGATCATTATTCTCGTCACCGGTGCTGGCGGCGTGTTTAAGCAAGTGCTGATTGACTCAGGTGTCGGCGATGCATTAGGCAATATGTTGGCAGGTTCGGGATTACCGATTGTAATACTGGCATTTATTTTGTCGGCGTCGGTGCGCGTGATCCAAGGGTCGGCAACCGTGGCCATGTTAACGGCTTGCGGCCTTATCATCCCAATACTTGAACCACTAAACTTAGATGGTGCTCAATTGGCGGCAATTACGATTGCCATTGGCGGAGGTTCGATTGTGCTCTCGCACGTTAATGACTCAGGCTTCTGGCTCGCTAACCGTTTTCTTGGATTATCAGAAAAACAAACGCTGCAAACGTGGACTGTGATGGAGACCATTATAGGTACGACGGGCGGCATAGTCGCAGTCATCATCTCTGCGTTTCTCTAACGATAACCTGTGATGACAAACATAAGTCGTTAAGCGAAAGAACGAGGGGAAGTCTACAGTGTTTCCCCTAAATCAATACGATAGCCCAGATCGATAACCGATTCTGCTCTCTCTTTGCCATTTAACCTGTCTAATAGCTCAGTAGCAGCAATTCGACCAATCTCTTTTCTCGGCGTAATAATGCTCGCCAATTTTGGCGTCATAGATTGGCCAATATCATGGCCATGAAACCCTGCAACGCCAATTTGTTCAGGGATCTTGATGCCTTGTCTTTGACACTCAAATATCACCCCCGCCGCTAAATCATCGTTGGTGCAGAAAAAACTATCCACATAGGGATATTTCGCTAATGTTTGTTGCAATAACGACGCCCCCAAGGAAAACGACGAGGCCTCATTTGTGGTCATAGCCAAAGGTGTGAGCTGAGCCTCCTGCATCGCTAACTCGTAGCCTCGCATCTTAAGCTGAGTACGAATATCCATGCGCGCGCCTAGGTAAGCAATGTGGCGATAGCCTTGTGCAATCATGGCCTTAACCATTTCGTAAGCGGCGGCAGAGTTGTCGAAACCGACACACTGTTGAATCGAAGGCGACACGCTATCCATCATTTCGATGACCGGAATGCCCGCCGTTTCAATCATTCGCACGGTACGCGGCGTGTGGTAACTTTCGGACAAGAGTAAGCCATCGATATTGTAAGAGAGCAGTGATGCCACCCGCTCTTCTTCTAATTCAGCCTGATACCCGTAGTGAGCCAGCATGGTTTGATAACCGCGTTTGCCGGTCACATTCTCGATACCGCGCAGCACTTCAGCAAATACTTGGTTGGTTAACGAAGGCACTAACACGCCAATGGCGCGACTGGTTGCTTGCGCTAAAATTTCCGGCGCGCGATTAGGAATATAACCTAAGGTTTCTAGTGCGACAGCAATCTTCTCTTGAGTGCTTTGCGCCACCCTTGTTGGATTTTTTAAATAGCGACTCACCGTCATTTTGGTGACCCCAACTTGATCGGCAACGTCTTGAAGACTGGGTCTACGCTTTTTATTCATAATATCTAATGTTAGTTAACGAACCGCGGATATGGGTGAGATGTATAGCTAAAATATCGAATATAAACAAATAGTAGACATAAACATCAGACAGGGATCTTATAATAGTTCGCCCAGCGATACCAGTTGAGGACTATTTTAGCGGCATGACCATGCTAGCTAGGCCACTCCAAACTCATATCTGGAGCGGCCTTTGAACATTATTTGTGATGGCGAAAAGTGTTACTTAGCCTGTTGGCGACCCTGAGAGGGCTTTCCTGCAGGTTTACCACCCGTTTTTGATGGGTTTCCACCTTTAGCCTGAGCGCCTCCGGCCTTAAAACCAGACTGGCCGAAGGGCGCTTTCGCTCCCGGACGGCTCGAATGGGCTCCACTAGGTTTAGAGCCAGTTGGTTTAGAGTCAGTTGGCTTAGCACCAGTTGGTTTAGCGCCATTCGCTGCGGGTTTCCCGCCTTTAGCGGCTGGTTTTGACTCAGCACCAACCTGAGCTTGCGCACCGCCTTTAGCCGGACTTTTAGATTTGCCATCGCCCTTGCGGTCATCAAATTGATTACCCGAGAAGCGCGTAAAGGCTTTTTGGCCTTGGTTAGCATCTTTCATCCACTTAGGTCCGCGTTCATTTCGACCTTCTGGCGGAACTAACTGATGCGGACTATTACCGATCAAGTCTTCACGCCCCATGGCAGTTAAGCCTTCACGGATCAATGGCCAACCTGCAGGATCGTGATAACGCAGCAATGCCTTGTGCAAGCGACGTTGACGCCCTTTCTTCGGCACAGATACCACTTCGCTGGTGTGCTTGACGTTTTTCAGCGAGTTTAACTCGGTATGATAAATCGTAGTCGCATTCGCCATCGGTGACGGATAAAAGTTCTGTACTTGGTCGAGCTTGAACTTACGCTCCTTCAACCACAACGCTAAGTTCACCATGTCTTCGTCGGTCGTGCCTGGATGCGCCGAAATAAAGTAAGGGATCAGGAACTGCTCTTTGCCCGCTTCCTTAGAAAACTTGTCGAACAATTCTTTAAACTTATCATAGGCGCCCATGCCGGGCTTCATCATCTTGCTGAGCGGACCTTCTTCGGTATGCTCAGGGGCGATTTTTAAGTAGCCACCAACGTGATGCTGCACTAACTCTTTCACATAAGCTGGATCTTCGATCGCCAAGTCGTAACGCACGCCAGAGGCAATCAATACTTTCTTGATGCCAGGTACCGCACGCGCAGCGCGATACAAGTCGATTGTATGTTTATGATCTGTGCCTAAGTGGCCGCAAATCGATGGAAACACACAGGATAAACGACGACAGGTTTTTTCAGCCTTTTCGCTGGTACAACCTAAACGATACATGTTGGCGGTTGGGCCGCCTAAATCGGAAATAACCCCAGTAAAGCCTGGCACTTTTTCCTGAATATCTTTGATTTCTTTAACAATCGACTCTTGTGAACGACTCTGAATGATTCGGCCTTCATGCTCGGTAATCGAGCAGAAAGAACAGCCACCAAAGCAACCACGCATGATGTTGATAGACGTCTTGATCATGTCGTAGGCAGGGATTTTTTCCTTGCCATAGATAGGATGAGGAATGCGCTGATAGGGTAAATCGAATACCGCATCCATCTCATCGGTATTGAGCGGCCATGCGGGCGGATTCACCCAAACGGCGCGGTCGCCATGGGGTTGAAATAACGCACGGGCACAACCTGGGTTTTGCTCTTGGTGCAAAATCCGTGAAGCATGGGCATATAAATATTTGTCTTCGGACACTTTTTCAAACGCTGGCAGCAGCACATAGGTTTTATCCCATGGCTTAGGTTTAGGCGGTTGAACGCTAATAGGCTTAGGGGCTTCGTTATCGAATATCTTCACATCCGACGGGCCGGACAAGTTAGCACAACCCACATCATCGGCGCCGTAAGGATTCGGCAGCGGCTCTATCTTGTGCAGTTGGTCAATCTTGCGCGAGTCCATACCGCGCCATTCGGGCAGCGGCTCTTTACGGATAACGGCTGTGCCACGCACATCGTGCAACGAGCTTATCGGTTCACCGGCAGCTAAGCGGCGTGCCACTTCGACTAAAGGACGCTCGGCGTTGCCGTACATCAAAATGTCGGCCTTGGCATCGAAAATCACACTGCGACGCACTTTGTCCGACCAATAATCGTAATGGGCGATGCGGCGTAAACTGGCTTCGATACCACCAATAATCACAGGCACATCTTTAAAGGCTTCTTTACAACGCTGGGTGTACACAGTCACGGCGCGATCTGGGCGCTTACCACCAATATCCCCCGCAGTATAAGCATCGTCGGAGCGTAAACGACGGTCGGCAGTGTAACGGTTGATCATCGAATCCATGTTACCGGCGGTGACGCCAAAAAACAGATTCGGGCGGCCCAATTGCATAAAGGCGTCTTTGCTCGACCAATCTGGCTGGGAAATAATCCCAACTCGGTAACCCTGAGCCTCTAACATACGGCCGATCACCGCCATGCCAAAGCTTGGGTGATCCACATAAGCGTCGCCTGTGACTATGATGATGTCACAGCTATCCCAACCAAGCTTATCCATCTCCTTGCGAGACATCGGTAAGAAAGGCGCAGTGCTGTCGCCCGTGGCCCAATACTTGGGATGACTAAAGAGTGTGGATTCAACTTGCATGGATTGTGACCCGAAAACGTAATGTCAAATAAAGGCGCCACGAAAATAAGTTACGCCAATTTAGGGACGCGGAGTATAGCAGGGAATGGAGGATAGATGAGATTAAAAAAACACCACTCGAGGCATTTTCAGGGGTATTTGAGCCGGAAGCGTAATACCCCTAAATCCGCTATGGATATGGCTTAGGGCGGAATTGACCGCCCAAACCTGCGGGCCTAGAGACCCTTTCCTAAACCTTGAGCAAAATGCAGCAAATTCACCAACGCCAAACTGATAATCACTAGCCAAGTGAGCAATACGCCCCAAAAACGACCAAAATGGTAACCACCTTGGCCTTGAGTTAAGCCAATAGCATGAAGTAAGCGCGCCACTATCCACACAGTCCCAAAACAGTGTAAATAAAATGCAGACAAGCCACCCGCTTCGGCCACCAGCATTAAAATCAATACGATAGGCGCATTTTCGATCAGGTTAACATGCACTCGATTAGCCAAAGCTAAGGCGCTGTTACCACCATCCCCTAGGCCGATTTTCTGACCTCGCCTTAATTTCACTACTCGATAAGCCAAAGCGACAATTAATAGCCCTGTGAGGCTAGCGTAAAGACCCGTTACCATCAAAGACATGCCTATTTCCCCTTATCAAAAAGCTGACTATAGCCCGAGCTGCAAAAAATCAGCAATTTATTTGTATTAAGGTTAAAAGCCATTAACCTTTTATAGACAAGATAGGTTAATATGCGCGCGTCATTCCCTACAACTTTTTATACAGTGAATACCCCGATTGGATAACGACGATTTTATCGAAAAACGTAGATTTATCATAAAGCTAGGCAAAGCCTTGCATAAGTTTGGCACACCCGCTTATCGTCTAGAAACCCACTTACAAACCGTTGCTCGCACCTTAGGTATCGAAGGCTATTTCCTTATTTCTCCGACGTCGATGACCTTCGTTTTGCAACATGATACCGATCAAGAATATAACCATGCAGCTCGCGTTAAGCCCGGTGAACTCGATTTAGGTTCACTCGCCCGCACCGATGAATTGGTCGATGAGTTAACCTCAGGTAAACGCACTTTGGCCGAGGCCTTAGATCGCTTAGAAGAAATCGCCAATAAACCCAATCCCTATGGCCCTGTATTAACTTGCTTTTCTTTTGGAACTTCTGCCGCCGCTTTCGCTATGCTGATGGGCACGGGTTGGAACGATGTATTTTGGTCAGGATTATTAGGCTTATTCGTCTATGGCTTGGTATATCGTGCCGAACGCTCGGCCCGCATGGCCGAAGTGCTCGAACCCTTCGCCACTATCCTTTGCGCAATCGCAGCCTGTGGCATAGCGCGTATCGATCCAAATATTAATATCCCAGTAGTAATCCTCTCCTCCATTATTATTTTTATTCCCGGCTTAGCCTTAACCTTAGGTTTAGCTGAACTCGCCGCACGGGATTTAATTTCTGGCACGGCGCGCATCATGGATGCGAGCATGCAATTATTTAAGCTGTACTTTGGCGCAGTGCTCGGCATGGCAATCGGTAAAGCTATGTTCGGCGAAGCGATTCACATAGAACCTGAGGGTTTACCTCGCTGGGCGATATGGTCGGCGGTTCCGATTCTATCTATGGCGCTGGTTTTTATCTTCAAAGCACGGATGCAAGATTCGCCTTGGGGCGTATTGGCTGGGATAGTGGCGTTTTTCTCAGCCATGCTCGGCGGACATTATTTTGGTGATTCGGTGGGGATCTTCTTTGGTGCCTTGGCAGTAGGAATTTATTCTAATCTCTTCGCCCGCTGGATGAAGGCGCCTGCCTCCATCGCCCTGTTGCAGGGAATAGTGATCTTAGTCCCCGGCAGTAAAACCTATATCGGACTCAATGCACTGATCTCAGGTGAGACCATGCTCAATCAGTCGCACATAGGCTCGCAAATCTTTTTGATTTTTATGTCGCTGATTGCGGGGCTCATCTTTGCTAACGTCGCTGTCCCACCTAGGCGTACACTGTAACAATCGCTAATCCGGCTGGAGCCCGCGCCCAGCCGCTACCTCAAGATAATCTCAAGCTAACCTTAAGTAAAATAAGAAACTTATTAAAATGTTTCCTTGACTAACACTCGTTTTCCATGTGTTATTAAATTGTGAATTGCAACGTGAAATTGTTTTCGCTGCAGTCGTCGATTTCATGGGAGTGGCCTTTTATGCAGAAATTTTTTCAGTATGCATGCATCCTATCTTGTTGTGTTGGCAACCTAATCAGGGTTGCCCAAGCAGAAGAGGCTAAGCTCGCCGATCCCGCAAACCAAGATCAAACAAAACAAAAAGTCAGCAAGATTGTGGTGGTCAACAACCCCATTTTTGATGAGTCAGATCCCGATGCTTTTTTCATTCACCGCTGGGCTAACTCTCTGCATATCAACACCAAAGAATACGTGGTACTCGATAATTTAACTTTCAGCGAAAATGATACTGTCACCCAGAAAGATCTCGACGAATCCCAACGCCTGTTACGCGCAGTCCCTTACATTCGCGACGCCAAAATTTATATCGCAGAAAAAGATCCCCAAGCCGATGTCGATCCATCCGTTGAGTCCGTGGTGGTGGAGACCTGGGATAATTGGTCATTATTACCGACAGCGAGTTTGAGTAGTTCAGGTGGCGACACCCGTTACTCCTTCGGGCTCAAAGAAGACAACTTGCTTGGAACTGGGATCCGCACTCGACTTAAATATCAATCCAATGAATCTCGGAATGGCTATAAATTTGCTTTTGAAGCGCCGCTCAGCATTATTGAACACGGCACAGTTGCCGCTGAGTTCTACGACAATAGCGACGGCCAAGCTAAACACGTTTATGTGAGTAAACCCTTCTATTCCCTCAATACGAGTACCATGTATTCGGCGGAGTTTTTAGACGATAACCGTACAGATACCCTCAGACAAAATGGGCAAGAGGTGAATGAGTTCACACACACAGTCGACTATCTCAATCTGCAATACGGCTGGTTAATTAATAAAAACAGTCAGCACCTTTCTCGCTTTATTACTGGTGTCACCCAAGACAAGCACGAGTTTATCCATTCTGAGCGCTATCCTACTTCCATGCTCCCTCAAGACAGGGACTTTATGTACCCTTGGGTCGCCTACGAGTTTATCGAAGATGATTTCCACGTACTGAATAATGTTCACCTGATCACCAACAATGAAGACTTTAACTTAGGTTGGCATCACTATTTGCAATTCGGTATAGAAACCAATGATATAGGTGATAATAATCCCTTAGGCTACCACGTTAACTGGCAAAGCACTGGCGGGTATAAGTTTAACGATCAACTGTGGCTGTTAGAAATGGGGGGAACAAGCACTATCGGCACCACCCAAAAAGATACTTATAAGTTTGATATTCAAGCCGAATACTTCTATCAAATTCATCCTAAGTGGACGGCTTATGGCAAAGCTTGGGCTAGCCTTTCACAGAACACTTATCTGGATCTAACAAAAGGATTAGGGGATGAAACTGGCGTGCGCGGTTATCCAAACGAATACCAACAAGGGGATAATCAGTGGTTACTGACCGCCGAGATACGCAATTACCCCAATATCAACTTATACCAACTGGCTGAATTAGGCTGGGCAGTCTTTGCCGATCTGGGTCAAGCCTCCGGCGGTCAACTCGCCGAGAATAACGAAGTCAGCGGTCCACTGGGTAGCATAGGCATAGGCGCGCGGATTTATTCCTCTCGATCCAGCTATGGCAACGTAGCCCATATTGATTTTTCACTCCCTTATACGGGCGGCGAGTCAGTAAACAGCTGGGAATGGCGATTCCTAGTGAAAAGCAGTTTTTAAACCTAAGGTACATAATAATCGTATGAACTATGTACTTTTTAAGACAATCCTTGACGCCTTGTGGCCTAAAATAATCCTGACGCTATCTGCCTAACCTCCTGCTCAACCCTCTGTACCAAAGAAGCGTCTGCCAATAAGGGAGAACCACAATTAAAGGGAGGTTTAGGATCATATTCAAACAATAACTGCAGTGTTTTAGCCTGTTGTTCACCCTCTATATTGGCAATGAGTGCCAAAGCAAAATCGAGCCCTGCAGTAATACCGCCGCCACTGATCCGATTACGGTCAATCACAATACGTTTATTTTCAAAAGTAATTTGAGGATATTGTGCCAACACTGAAGCATAAGCCCAGTGAGTGGTCGTACGATAACCATTAAGTAAACCTGTTGCCGCAAGAATCAAGGCACCAGTGCATACAGATGTAATGTATTGTGCTTGCTCCCCCTTGCGTTTTAAGAAAGAAATGACTTGCTCATCCTGTATTTGCGCCAAAGGATTTGCGCTCCCAGGCACTAACAGGATATCTATCGGCGGACAATTATCGAAATCGTAATTAGGTTGTAAGTTAACGCCCGCATCACAGGGTAATAGCATGCTGGTTTTCGCAAAAGTGAAGGTTTCAAAAGATGGCACAAAGGCTAAAAACTGTAGTGGCCCATAGGCATCGAGCATCGTCATGCCGGGATAAAGGAAAATACCTACTCTTAATTTGTGCTTGATTGGATTATTTGTTTGATCACTTTGAGCCGCTTCAATATTTTCACTCATCACAGATTCTCCATCGGTAGTGACAATTTCATATTTCAGGTAACACTGTCGTTGCAGTTAACCCTATGACCGTCACTATAAAGCCCATTATTCCCAACCATCAGGCACAAACTCGCCCGAATGTTTCAAATGGTACACCTGAGCCTATCTGTTCCACTTAAGCAAAAATCACAACACAAGAGCCATTGAGGCTAATGTATAATCAAAAGCCTGAATTGAATTTGGAGCAAAATCCAGTATGCACACCAAGCCCCACATGCGCATAGAACAAAGCCCACGAGCGATGCTCAAGGTTCTCCACGTTTTCAAGGAAATGCTTAAACAACAAGATTATCGTGATATTGCAGTGGCAGATATTGCGCACAAAGCCGATGTCGGGCGCACGACGTTTTATCGCTACTTCAAACGCAAGTTGGATATTCTTATTGCACTACATCAAAATATTTTTGAAAATATCTTTGAAGATCTACGGTCAACCGAAGACTGGCTTTCAACTAACACACCACCCTCATTGGAAAAACTGCTTATTACTTTTAGCCGAAACAGCATGTTTCGCCGTTCCATGTCATTTAGACTAGGTAGCGACCTCGATGCAGCAACTAAACAATTACAAACTAAACTTGTGCAACATATCGAAAATAAATTGATCAACACCTTCAACACTGACGAATTTATTATTCCAAGCTACACATTAGCCCATAGCATAGCAGCTCTTTATTTAAGCCAAATTCAACAACTTATCGCCAGTCCCACACCTTGTCCTACACAACAAGCAAAATACTTACACTTACTGACTCGAGGCATAATTGTAGCGGCATTGACGACAACTAATAGCAGCGAAACCCATACCTGCACCAATGGAAATCATTAAGGTAGAAATCACGGCATTTACATCATTCTCAAGCGATGAGTTTGGTAATCCAACGCAAGCCAAAAGTGCTACGGAGTAGTTTTACAGTGCTGTTGTGGCGCATTTGAAACAGACAGCCAAGGCTAAAACTGACGATTAAACCTGGCGTCGATCCTATAAAATCACGACTGCTTTGCGCTAATTGTCGTTTCCTCATCAGTAACAAATCATGCTGCAACTGGCCTTGTTCCGTCAGCACAGTCAGCTTCAACTGCTGTTTTTTAAGTAACTGTTGAATTAGCATACTCGCACCTCCTATTTTTGATGTTCCGACTCTCGAGTCGAGAGCAAAAGCTGTAATTGCTGCCAAGTCTTCGAAAAGCCAGTTTGTGACAGCACATAGCCAAGACTACGCCAACACCAAAGCAATAAAACAAACTGTAGCACCACCAAAGCGCTCACTGTGGCCAATAACGAACCGCTCAATTGAAACAGCGTATAGCCCAACAGCAATAAAATACTGCCCCAGAATAACGTAATGCCAGTACCAAAACAGACGACTAAAGCCGCAGCAATAATCAGGCTACGCCCTGTTAACCGCCATTCTGCCGTTGCTATTTTCCCGGCCAACTTCAACTGCTCGAGATAGGCTTGCTTCACTGAACTGCTAAGAACAGCTATTTCAGCCAGTTGCTCCATTGCCTGATCAATAACTTTATGCTGGGCAGCAGCTGATGCTGTCTGCCCAGTTTTGGCGGTTTGCGTACTATGCTGGACGGGCCTTTGTTCTGGCGCCTCTGACCTTGCACGGTTTTGCATAAATCCACCTTAGCGACGGCGCAATAAAGCCGTTAATACCACGCCAGCGGCAAAGGCAATCCCAGCTGTGGCCAATGGATTTTGCGCTGCCAACTCACGGGTTTTACTGTAAGAGCTTTGCAGTTGCTGTTTGATTTCCTCTTGCTTGTGCGCCAGTGTTTCCTGCGAGCTAGCTGCCGTTTTACGCAAAGTGTCTTCTGCAACTGCGGCTTTCTCTGCTACTACATCAACAGCATGGTGCGTCACTTCAGTTGCTTTCGCTGTTGTGGGTGAATTTAAAGCACCGCTATCTTTACTGTTAGTTTGTTCTGCTACGCTTTTTGAACTGGCCATAGAAAGCCTCCTTGGTGAACACTGTGCAATGCAACAAGATGCTGCACTTTGCGTACAAACCAATGCAATGGCTATACCAAACAATATAAACGCATAAAAACAAAAGGTTATAACTACTTTGTTTCTATTAACTCTCTCAGTTAACGGTAGATGTTACCTGCATTGAGTAATTTTTACCTGCGACGAAGAAGGACTAAAAATAGCTGTAATGGCGGCTAAACTGAAAGCTAAATAAGCGATAGACTGAAGGGACGGGAGAACGAGATAACTCTGATTTTTTAATGAGTTAATCAAATAAAATTTATCATTACTGTATAAATTAAAAAACAAAAAGCCCGTTTGTCATTACGACAAACGGGCTTTTTGTTGAATGAGGTGAGTTGGCCGATAAGCCGGGTCCTGTCTTGGACAGTCATTCATCTAGGCCTGCAATCGCTCACAGGCTCAAGCGACCTACCCGGTTCCAACGCGAGCCACGCCATACGGAACCCTATTTGGTCTTGCTCCGGGTGGAGTTTACCTTGCTACGAACTATTGCTAGCCGCACGGTGCGCTCTTACCGCACCCTTTCACCCTTACCGACCTGATAAATCAGGCAGGCGGTCTACTCTCTGTTGCACTTGTCGTCGGTTCGCACCGCCCAGGCGTTACCTGGCACCCCGCTCTTTGGAGCCCGGACTTTCCTCCCCGTTCTTGCGAACGCGGCGACTGTCTGGCCAACTCGGCGCGGATTATAGCCTAAGCCACCCTGATGCACCACAGATAATCCGCTCGTAACCGTTTTAGCGCTTATAAATCAGACTCTAGGCCGTATTTGTACAGAGCGTTCTTTTTAAGTCCATGAATTTGCGCGGCAATTGCTGCAGCTTTCTTCAATGGCAATTCCTCACATAAGAGTTTAAGCGTATTAATGGCGACGGTGGGAATCGCTTCGTCATCACTCAAATGGTAGCCATGCACCATAAGCACGATTTCACCCTTCTGCTGATTCGGGTCAGTACTTACGGTGGCAAGCACCTCTGAGACAGGACCAGATAAAAAAGTTTCGAAGGTTTTGGTTACTTCACGCGCCATGACGACATGGCGTTCGCCACCAAGTACTTCAACCATAGTCGTTAGACTGTGCTCGATGCGATGGGGTGATTCATAAAATATCAGCGTGCGCGGATCTTCTTTCAGTGCCAATAACTTATCAGCGCGGGCTTTTTCTTTAGAGGGCAGAAAACCTTCGAAAGAAAAACGGTCCGATGGCAAACCCGAGGCGCTCAGGGCGGTAATCGCCGCGCAAGGGCCGGGCAAGGGGATCACATTAAACCCAGATTGGCGCACATGGGAGACCAAGTGATAACCCGGATCGGAAATCAACGGGGTACCCGCATCTGAAATTAATGCAATCGACAGCCCAGCTGCAAGCTGATCGACAATCCACTGGGCACGAGCGCGCTCGTTATGATCATGCAACGCCGTAGTTTTTGTGGTAATACCAAAGTGGCTCAATAACTTACCGCTGTGGCGAGTATCTTCACAGGCGATCAATGAAACCTGATTCAGCACCTCTATTGCCCGTGAGCTCATATCGCCCAAATTACCTATGGGAGTAGGAACTATGTAGAGTGCGACGCTTTGGTCCATATATACCTCTGTAATGACAGTGCCAAGACTTTCGTCAAGCGCGAGAGAAGGTTAAACTAGAGGCTGCATCTTACCAGAGTGAAGCCCAGTGTTAAAAAGCCTGAATACAACTAAGTTCGTTTCCGTGGCCATTTTATCGGTAATCTTGGCGGGTTGTGGCACTTCAACGCCCACCTCGACCGGAACTGCACCCACAGTGGCCACCTCTTTAGCATCCGCACCTTTGTCGGCCAATGTGTATTTGGCACAAGCCGCCAATAGCAAAGATCCGCAGCAGCGCGATACTAATCTGCTGCTCGCAGCCCATGCCTACATCAATGCCAACGACTACGCAGCGGCGCAGAAGCTACTAAAATCGATACAGCCAAGCTTGAATCAGAGCCCAACATTTTTGGCCGAACATAAATACTTGACCGCGCGCGTGCTTGAACACACGTCCACCTATAGTGATGCACTTAAAGTTCTGAATTATCCAAGCAATTGGAGTTTGCCAAGCTGGCAGATGACGGCTTATCACCAATTCAAGGCGCATTTATATCAATTGAATAAACAGCCTATTGAGCAAGTGCGTGAACTGAGTTTACTGACGACTTACTTGCCCCCCGCCCAAGCCAACGAGGTGAATAACGCGATTTGGCAAGTGCTGCAGCCAATGCACGAACAAACCTTAAAAGCCTTTACCCAAGATGCTAAGACTCCTGTATTTACGGGTTGGTTGCAATTGGCTTATATCGCGAAGCATTATGCTGTCGATCCGACACAGTTAGTACGCTACTTAGGCGAATGGCAGAAACAAAATCCTTATCATCCTGCAGCGGCTAAGCTACCCGCCGATCTTGACAGAGCCTTAAACGCTAAGCCATTTACGCCAAAAAACATTGCTGTGCTGTTGCCGCTGACGGGCCCAAGAGCTAACGCTGCCAATGCAATTCGCCAAGGCATATTAGCCAGTTACATGGCCAAGCAAAATGACCAAGTCGCAGTCAACTTTTATGACACGGCAAACGATGCTGCCAGCGCTTACCAACAGGCGCTAACTGCGGGAGCCGAATTTATTATTGGCCCATTATTGCCTACTGAAATTGAACAACTGCAAGTGAGCAATGCGGCAAACACTGCCGCCACTAATGCGGTGACTAATACTGCTAACCCAGACAAAACGGCCAATACAGCACCTGCTACGCCTGTGCCACAACTATATTTAAATCAAGTAGATAAGTTCACCCCCGATCCGAATAAGTTCTACTTTGCATTATCTCCCGCACAAGAGGCGGCCGATGCGGCGGAGCATTTATATCAAGATGGCGTAACTATGCCGTTACTGCTCGCCAGTAACGATGCCCTTGGCAAACGCATGGCCGAAAGCTTTATTCAAGCATGGAAAAAGAAGAGCGATAACCCTGTCGAAGTTCACTACTTCGATGGCGGTGATAAAATGCGCACCACAGTACAAGATGCCCTTGGAGTGCGCGATAGCCAAGAGCGGATCGCCCGTATTAAAGAGTTGTTAGGCAATTCAGTACAAGCCGACTTCCGTTCACGCCAAGATATTGATGCCATTTATATGATTTCAACGCCACAGGATCTAACCCTGCTCAAGGCCTTTATCGACGTAAACTTTAGCGTTTTCACACAACCTGTGCCTTTATATACCTCAAGCCGCAGCCGAGTTGAAAATGAAAGCACACAAACGGCGCAGGATTTAAATAACCTGACCCTAAGCGACGCACCTTGGCTAATGCAAAACGGCGAAGAAAATCTGATGGTCAACACACTATTTTCGGGCTGGAATAACAGTCAGAAACGTTTGTTTGTTATGGGTTATGATGCAATGGATTTGATCGGCCGTTTAGCGCAAATGCGCTCATTCACAGGTTATCAATTCAATGGTCGCAGTGGTGCTTTATCTGTCAGTCCAGATGGAATAGTCAACCGCCAATTAAGCTGGGGACGTTATGAAAGAGGTAGCTTCCGCCAGTTATGACACTCGGACAGCAGGCAGAATCGCAAGCCCAACGTTACCTTGAACAACAAGGCTTAACTTTTGTCGAACGTAATGTCCGCTATCCGTTTGGGGAAATTGATTTAATCATGCGCCATAAAAGCTATTGGGTATTTGTCGAAGTGAAGTATCGTTCGGCAAATCAATATGGCGGCGCATTACAGGCCCTAAGCAGCGCGCAGATTTCGCGAATTCGCAAAGCGGCTAGCCACTATTTACAACTCAATAGACTCGATGTGCCCTGTCGTTTCGATGTCATCGCCATGGAAGCCGATCAAATTCATTGGCTAGTCGATGCCTTTTAAGTGCCAATAGTGAAAATTATTTTAACGTCTGTGCCTCAACACGCTTGTGGAAATATGGCATGATAGCAACACTTTATCCTGAAAGGATTTATCCATGTTAGAACGCATTAAAGACAGCTTTACTGAATCTATCCAGACAAAAATCGATGCAGCCGAAGCACTGCCAGAATCCATCGCCAAAGCGGCCGAGATGATGGTGCACTGTCTTTTGGGTGGCAATAAAATCCTTGCTTGCGGTAACGGCGGCAGTGCTGGCGATGCGCAACATTTCTCAGCAGAACTGCTAAACCGCTACGAGATTGAACGTCCACCCTTACCGGCCATCGCTCTGTCTACCGATACTTCAACCATCACAGCTATCGCCAACGACTATAGCTATGATGAGATTTTCTCAAAACAGATTTTTGCCTTAGGTCAACCGGGCGACATTCTGCTAGCAATCTCGACCAGTGGCAACTCAGGTAACGTGATTAAAGCCATTGAAGCCGCATTAAGCCGCGACATGACTATCGTAGCGCTAACAGGTAAAGATGGCGGCGCTATGGCTGGCCTACTGAGCGTGAACGATGTGGAAATCCGCGTACCTTCAAATGTCACTGCACGTATCCAAGAAGTGCACTTACTGGTGATCCATTGCCTGTGTGACAATATTGACCGCACCCTCTTCCCACAGGACGAGCAGCAATGAGACACGCTGCCCCGCTGTTAATGGTTTGCTTGCTGCTTCAAGGCTGCGCTGGTGCCGTTATGGTGGGCGCAGTCAGTGGCGCTATGATGGCCAACGACGAACGTACTGTTAAGACTCAGCTTGATGATACCAATACTGATTTTAAGATCACCAGCGCACTGCTAGAGCAAGAAGATCTTAAAAAACAAACGAATATCACGGGTGTATCCGTCAATGGCAATGTACTTATGATAGGCCAAGCCCCTAACTCTACGTTAAGGGATAAAGCCATCAAGGTCGTACAAGATCTTAAGCTCGGCGGCAAAATACATAATCAAATCCGCATTGGCAATCCAACCTCTTTCACCACCCGCAGCAATGACACTTGGGTTACAACCAAAGTGAAGGGCCGCATGCTGAACGAAAAAGATTTGGATGTGACTCGCATTAAAGTCATCACTGAAAATGGTGAAGTCTTCCTGCTGGGGGTGATTCATCGCTCACAAGCAGACTTAGCTGTTGATATCGCCCGTAATACTGCTGGCGTGCGTAAAGTGGTGAAAGTATTTGAGTATGCTAAGTAATTTTGCAGTTTATCTATTTAAAACTTAAGCCTAAGTGGTGAGCCAACTCGCCCACTTAGGCTTAAACCCTCGCTGTTATTTTCCCGTGAGTGTATCCGCTATCTTAGGTGCCGATTTTGATAGGATCGATCCTAACCAAGGTAAAAACAACGAAGGCAATACGATTAAGGCTGCACCGAGCCAACTTAAGTTATCCAACCATTCATCGAACAACAACCAGCCTAAAAAGACAATAAACAACAAGCCTGTGTATTCCGCAATCGCGATATCACTCGCCTGTGCCTTGCGGTAAGCCAGCACACAAAACCAGTGATAAACCAATAAAAATGCGTTGCTCAGCAAGGCCACGCCCACCAGCTCCCAACTCAAACCCTCAATACCCTGAAACGCTGCAATCACTAACGTTGCCGGAATACCCAGTAAGTTATATAGCATTAGCGTTAGCACAGGATGCTCAGCATGGGGCACTTTTTTAAGTGCTAACTGATTCACTGCAAAAGTAAAAGCAGAAAACAGTACAGCAATGCCGTACCAGTTCATTTCACTCGGTCGCAGGATAATCAAGATGCCGACAAAACCTAAGCCAGTACAGATTGTCTGAGCAGCGGTGATCCTCTCGCTCAGGAAGAAATACCCCATCAAAATAATCATTAGCGGTGCGGAATAAAACAATGAGCTAACTGTCGCGAGCGGCAATGCCATTAAGCCTATAATTAAAAAAAGCGCGCCAACTGAGCCTATGTTGGCACGCCAAAGGTGAACTGAGATATGTGTCGTCATCGGACGCTGCGAATACAGCCACACTGGCAACAACATAAATACTGAAGAGATTTGCCTGACAAGGAGGAAAGTCGAGGCACTCGCATCGTCCGGTAACCACTTGATCGACACATCATAGAAGGCACTGAATAGGTTACCTACTATCAATAAAATCAAACCAATAACAACTGGGCGTTGCATTTTTTAACATCCATAAATCTCAATGGCGGCATGATAATCCTCGCAAAACTTAAGCTGAAATGATGCTTTCTCATGCTAGATGAATTAAATTCATACTAAAGCCTTTAGATATTGAAAATAATGAGAAAGCTCCCGCCATTACGCGCTCTACAAGTGTTTGAAGCTGCCGCCAGACAGCAGCATTTTTCTAAGGCCGCCGATGAACTGTGCATCACCCAAAGTGCAGTGTCGCACCAAGTACGAGTATTAGAAGAGTATTTTGGCGAGCAACTGTTCGACCGTCAGGGGCGTAAACTGCAGTTAACGCCTAAAGGGCACGGACTATTTCTAGAGTTAGAGCGGATATTCAACGAGTTAAGCGACCTCAATTTGAAAGTGCGCGATACGCCCAATCAGCAGCTGTGCCTAGCCGTTTACAGCTCATTTTCAGTAAAATGGTTAATCCCAAGACTCGCCGATTTTCGCCGCCAATATCCGAGCGTGAAAATACGCCTCGAGATGATCACCCAAGATCCTGATCTAAGCACCAGTACCGCGGATATCTTCATTGCCGGTAAGCTAAATCAACGTGGCTATTGGCAACAGTTACTGCACAAAGAGCGTTTAATTCCTGTATGCAGCCCCAGTTTTTACCTTAAATGGCGCGACATAAGCCTGAGTAATTTCCAGCAACAAGCCCTGCTGGTGGTTGATGAAGGACCATTAGGGCTTGACTGGCACAAGTGGTCATCGGCGCACCAAATACCACTCGATAACGAACAACAGCATGTATTTAGTCATATTGTAATGGCGATTGAAGCGGCGATTGCTGGCCAAGGCTTAGCCCTAGCGCCGGACTTTATGGTGGCTGGCGATATCATAACGGGGCGTTTAGTCGCCTTGAATCTTCCCGATGTGCATACCGGATTTGAATTTACCTTCTTTTGTAAGCAACGCCGTTTATCAGAACCTGCGATTGCCGCTTTCTCATCTTGGCTAAAATCACAGGCTTAGGATGAATTTACAGGCACAAAAAAGCCGACGCGAACGTCGGCTTAATTTATCGACCGATTGATTACACTAACAAACCAATCTTCTCATACACTTTCTTCAGGGTCACTTCGGCGCGCGCCTGCGCACTCTGTGCACCAGCTTTCATCACTTGGTCTAAGTATGCGCGATCGCTACGAATCGCGCGGTAACGCTCTTGTAGTGGCTCTAACATGCTCACAACCGCTTCACCTGCTGCACCTTTCAAATGGCCATACATCTTGCCTTCAAACTCGGCTTCTAGGCTCGCAATGCTTTGCCCTGTCACACCCGACATGAGACTCAGCAGGTTAGAAACACCCGGTTTATTATCCACATCAAAACGCACGACTGGCGGCTCATCACTGTCTGTCATGGCTTTTTTCAGCTTCTTCAGCACTGATTTCGGATCTTCTAGCAGGCCGATAACGTTATTACGGTTATCGTCTGACTTAGACATCTTCTTTAGCGGCTCCTGCAGTGACATAACTTTAGCGCCAAGCTCAGGAATAAACGGCTCAGGAATGGTGAAAGTATCACCATAGGCATTGTTAAAACGAGTAGCGATATCACGCGTTAACTCAAGGTGTTGCTTCTGATCTTGACCAACGGGGATTTCGTTCGCTTGATAAATCAGAATATCCGCCGCCATCAACACTGGGTAGCCAAATAAACCCACGTTGATGTTGTTAGCGTGCTTTTGTGATTTATCTTTAAACTGAGTCATGCGGCTCAACTCGCCCATTTGGGTATAGCAGTTTAATGCCCAACCCAATTGCGTATGTTGTGGCACCTGTGACTGGATAAACACTGTACTCTTTTTAGGATCGACGCCACAGGCCAAATACAGGGCTAAGGTATCTAAACACGCTTCGCGCAACGCTTTAGGATCTTGGCGCACGGTAATGGCATGCAAATCAACTACACAATACAGGCAGTCGTGGCTATCTTGCATCGCAACCCATTGACGCAATGCACCCATGTAGTTACCTATGGTTAATTCGCCGGACGGCTGTGCACCGCTGAGTACTATGGGTTTGGTCATTACGTCATTGCTCCACTATCTATATATAAAAAGACTAAAAAAAATCGACTAAAGAACAGGTAACCCCCATTACTTGGTAGGTTTTACCCAGTTCAGAATCTCACTAAATTGCCCACATACGGCATCTGGGCCACTGAGCCCAATATCTTCACCGTAGTTGTAGCCGTAGGTCAAGCCGATTGACGCTATCCCAGCCGCTTTCGCCGCTAAAATGTCGTTTTTAGAATCGCCGACCATCAATAACTCAGTTTTCTCCAATTGCCACTCATGCAATAAATGCTGCAGCGGCAAAGGGTCAGGCTTCATCTTCGCTAAGGTATCGCCACCTAACACTAAGCTGAAAAAGTCGTTAATCCCAAAGGCATTGAGTAATGGCATGGTAAAACGATAGGGTTTATTGGTGACAACCGCTAACTTAAAGCCTGCATCAAACAAAGTTTGCAGCACTTGATGCACGTCGCTATACAGCGCACTGTGCTTTTCAAGATTCTCTTGGTAATGATGCATAAAAATCGGCATAGCCGCATCAAGGGTTGATTGCTCAACATCCGTTCCCAAAGCATGACTCATAGCACGGCGCATCAACATCTCTGCACCGTTACCGACCCAAGTACGAACTTGCGCTTCAGAGCAGCTCTTCAAACCTAACTCAGTCAAGGCTTCCTGCGTAGCAACGGTTAGATCCGGCACACTGTCAATCAGCGTGCCATCTAGATCAAACGCAATCGCTTTAATCTTATCCCACATGGCTATGCCCCAACTTTAGCAAGTTCGGCACGCATCTCATCAACAACGGCCTTATAATCGGGCTTGCCGAAAATAGCCGAGCCCGCAACAAACATGTCCGCACCGGCGGCCGCGATTTCGGCGATATTGTCGACCTTAACGCCGCCATCGACTTCTAAACGAATATCAAAACCACTGGCATCAATACGCGCACGCACTTGGCGCAGCTTATCTAAGGTTGATGGAATAAAGGATTGACCACCAAAACCAGGGTTCACTGACATCAATAGGATCACGTCGAGTTTATCCATCACATGGTCAAGATAATGCAGTGGTGTCGCAGGATTAAACACGAGACCCGCCTTACAACCGCACTCTTTGATGAGCTGAAGAGTGCGATCGACGTGCTCAGAGGCTTCAGGGTGGAAAGTAATAATAGACGCGCCCGCTTTAGCAAAATCAGGCACGATACGATCAACTGGCTTAACCATCAAATGCACATCAATATCAGCGGTAATCCCATAGTTACGCAGTGCTTGGCACACCATAGGGCCAATCGTTAAGTTAGGAACATAGTGATTATCCATCACATCAAAATGTACTACGTCGGTTCCCGCATCTAACACAGCTTTTACATCGTCACCCAAACGGGCAAAATCGGCAGATAAAATTGATGGAGCAATCAAGAATGGACGCATAAAACACTCGCTGCTATTTGGATAAAAAGTGCCTTATTTTACCCTGAGCCAAGCTAAGCCTCTATAGCTAAAGCCACATTTCTGGCAATTGATCCGCTATGCCTATGTCAGTAAAGCAGCACACTCTGCAGCTATCGCAGTAAATTGGGGCTTAGATTCGGTAAAATAAGCTAATATTTCCGAGCATTTTGGCTGGAATTGATAATTTTTTGTTCATAAACTAAGCGAGTTTGTTATACTCGAGGCGCAGTGCTGGTTCATTCCAAAGGAAGCGTTATGATGGAGCGGTTTAGTCAGTTTTCACACTATGTTAGGTCGGTGACATTTAAGTCATCTATGATGTTGGCATTTACTGCAGTTGTAGTGGCCACGCTAGCTTTTGGCGTTGAAAAACTTACGGAAAATACCGAAACTGCATCTTGCGCTTGTAGCAATGACACTCGTTACAACAATGCACTGCCCAGTAGTCACCCTAATAATCGCTGCGCCGATCAAGCACAAACCTTAAGCTGGAAAACGTGGCTTACAGGTAAAAACCGTTCGAGTCAGTTCCACTTTGTCGATCTACTTGAACTATTACATGGTCATCAAGATAAACCTATGGATGATCTCAAGCCCACTACGTCGCATCTCGCCTATTAATGCTTAGCCGCATTTGGCAAGTATTCCACAGTACCGTTGCCGCCTTTTTCGGGGTACAAACTAGCGAAAATCGTAAAAAAGATTTTCAAACCAGTTCCCCATTGCCCTATATAGTGATGGGCATTGTGTTAACTGTCATCCTAGTGGCAAGTCTGATGTTTCTCGTAGGACAAGTGCTTAGCTAAACGTTATTTATGTTGAAACTAGTCGTCTTTTGGATCGTAGTTTTCATCATATAGCGCCATCAACTCATCCACTTTGTTACGACCACTGCCATTTTGGCTAATGTTGCGTTGCACTTGAATTTTCGCTAAATGCGCGCCGCGATATAACTCGCGAGTTAATGGAATATCGTGATTACTAATCAATACCGGAATACCACGCTCTAACGCGGTATGGCGCGAATGACGAGCCAGCAGTGCTTGATCGTCTAAACTAAAACCTGCACCAACATATGTCGTGAAACTGGATGTAGTAGATAACGGTGCGTAAGGTGGATCGCAATAGATAACATCGCCACTGCGTGTCTGCTCAAAGGCTTTTTCGTAACCAATGCATTTAAACTCAGCACGTTGCGCTTTTTCAGAAAAGGCCCAGATTTCCTTTTCGGGGAAATAAGGTTTTTTATAGGAGCCAAAGGGCACATTGAAGCCACCCTTACGGTTATAACGGCATAAGCCATTAAAACCATGGCGATTTAAATAAAGAAAATACACAGAACGCTGGAAAGGGTCGCGACATTTATTAAAGTCGGTCCGCACCTGATAGTAAGCTTCCTTTTGATTCATCTCGTCGACAAACAATGCTTTAGCTGCGGCAATGTATGCTTCTGGTTGATGCTTCACTATCTGATATAACTCGATCAAGTCCTGATTAATGTCACAGAGCAGGTAGCTAGGATAATCCGTATTCAAGAAAACGGATCCTGCACCCACAAACGGCTCGACCAAACGGTCTCCTGCGGGTAAATAACTGGCTAAATCATCCACCAATTTAAATTTACCGCCAGCCCACTTAAGGAAGGCTCTGTGTTTTTTTATCATTTAACTTGATGAATGCCGACAAAAATAAAGGTCATGATTGTACTCTGTTTATTCTGAAATTTCACGATTTGAGAGACTTTCTTCTACTTGATAATCTTTCAAATCGGCCCATTTTCTGACCCAAGGTTGCTCAAAACGATACTCCTTAACCAATTGAGCCGCCGCATTCGAAGCCAATTTGCTACTGCTATAGTGACCAACGAGGACAACCCACCGCTGTTTATACTTTGCGACTCGAACGCCCTCGACATTCTCAAGACTCTTTAATGTCGAACGCAAGGTCTCTAACTGAGCAACACTCGCTATTTGTACGGTATAACCTTTGAGTGGCTTTTGCGGTTCCAAAACTGTTTTATCAACCTTTGCAGCCTCTGGCGCTGGGGACTGAACATCTACCGTTTTAGCTTGAGGTTCTGCATCCACAGTTGGCTCATCACCACCAAAAGACTTGCTACTCACTTCACCAACGATCACTAAGGCTGCATCATCAGGCTCAGGATGTGGTGCCTCACCATGGAATTCACTTAATGGATCGACAGCCTGTTCTGTTTTGGCTTTGGATGTATCTAGTTCGTTAACTTTCACGGTTACGGTGGCAAACTTTAATTGTTCAGCGCGCAGAGCAAAATAGGGGGCTAAGATTTTTTGCCCATAGGACAAGAAAGCGGGTGAATCTATCGCAGGAAAAGTCGCAGTCTCTAGGGCTTGCTCTTCAGAAAATGGTTGAGTAACACCAAGCCAAATACCTAGCGCTAACAACATGCTCACAGCTGTCACCATCACAGCTTTATATTTCATCCAAGAAGATGTTTTCTCTTGCGGGCTATGCAAGGCTTTATCTAACAGATTGACCACTTCTTGCGGCGTACCCGTTTGCTTCTCAAGCTGACTGCGTACGATTTCCCTTGGCGTAAAAGGGTTTTGATCGCTGTATCTCAGCAATGTTTGATACAAAGCTTCACGCTCTGGCATGGTTAACGGCTCAATACTGATAGGCAATATTTGCCGCCGCAATTGCTCGGGTAATTGTGGCAATAGGTCCGCTAAGAATGCCGGTGGAACCGTGAGCGTGACGGCAATATTCTTACCCGCACACTGGATCTGATTGAGAATAATACACTCAGCCCAGAGCGCCTTAGGCAATAAATGCGCATCATCGATAATGATATGTAGGGGTTTAGTTTGCGTGCTCGCAAGCCGCAACAGGGTATCGGCGAGGGGAATGTCGTCGTCAAAAATAGGGGATGAAATTAGCTGGACTAGAATTTTGCGGCGTATCTCAGCGTTATCTGCATGCATAGGACAAATCACAAATGCCGCATTTGACTCGTCAAAATCGGTCGCTAATCCGGTAACTAAGGTCGTTTTTCCTGAACCGCTGACACCAGAAAGCACCAGCAGCTGATCGCTATAACTGGCAACATGATGCATTCTTTGTATGAGGGCTTCCTGAGAAGGAAGCAAGACAGAACCCTGAAACGTCACTCGCCCACCACACAGTTTTTATGCGCAGCGAATAACCTGTTCAAGGGTAGATTCTGTGACTTGACTAAACACATCCGCGCGGCCTATTGCCGTTGGGAGCACCAGTCGAATCTGACCGCCTAAAACTTTTTTATCGCGTCGCATATGTTGAATGAAACTGTCGAAATCCATAGATTCCGGCGCACTCACTGGAAGATCAAAAGCTTGTAGTAACTGTATGATACGACAAACGATTGACTCATCGATAAGCCCCAGTGCCTTAGCTGTTTTAGCAGCAAGGACTGTGCCAGCTGACACGGCTTCACCATGCAGCCAATTACCGTAGCCCATTTCGGCTTCAATCGCGTGACCAAAGGTATGACCCAGATTCAACAAAGCACGCACGCCCTGCTCAGTTTCATCTTGGCTAACCACATCGGCTTTAATCTCACAGCAACGAGAGATAGCATAAACTAATGCTTCGGCATCTAAGGTTTTTAGCGCCGTTACATTATCTTCAAGCCATTGAAAAAAATCAGCATCCCACATGATGCCATACTTGATGACTTCCGCCATTCCCGCCGCAAACTCGCGCGCTGGAAGCGTATGTAAACATAAAGTATCGATAAGCACGATTTGTGGCTGATAAAAGGCCCCAATCATGTTTTTACCAAGAGGATGGTTAACAGCCGTTTTACCGCCGACGGAAGAATCCACCTGCGACAATAAAGTTGTCGGAATTTGAATAAAATCGATCCCACGTTGATAACATGCCGCGGCAAAGCCCGTCATATCACCAATCACGCCACCACCCAAAGCCACCAGCACAGAATCTCGACCATAGTTTTGCTGCAGCAATGCAGTAAAAATAGTATCTAGATGTGCTAAGTCTTTGAATTGTTCGCCATCAGGAAGGATAACACTCTCTACCTCACCAAACGAAGCCATCGTCTCTTGTATCTGTTTAAGATACAAAGGCGCGACAGTTTCATTGGTGACGATAAGAATACGTTTTTTAAGCAGGTAGCGAGACAAAGTCTCGCCATCACTCATCAAATTCTGGCCAATGTAAATGGGATAACTACGTACACCTAAATCAACCTGAATTTGCTTCATAAATTCTGCCTAAAAACCTAATTGCTCAATGATCTGATTTGCGACGATCTTTGCGCTTTGATCATCGGTTTTGACAATCACATCGGCAATTTCTTCGTACAATGGATTACGGATCTCTGCAAGATTCTCCAACACTTCTCGAGGATCATCCACTTGCAATAATGGGCGTCGCTTGTCTCTTTGAGTACGAGCGACCTGTTTGTCGATAGTGGTTTCCAGGTAAACCACAATGCCACGAGCAGACAGATGATTACGGATATCTTTGCTTTGTACTGAACCACCACCGGTGGCAAGGACGATACCTTGTTTCTCAGACAAATCAGCAATAACCTGAGCTTCACGACGACGGAAGCCTTCTTCACCTTCGACGTCAAACACCCAAGCAATATCAGCGCCTGTGCGTTGTTCAATCTCTTGATCCGAATCGTGGAATTCTAAATGCAGCATTTGCGCCAGATGGCGACCAATTGTGCTTTTACCTGCGCCCATAGGGCCTACCAGAAAAATATTACGTTTTTCAGCCATTTCTTGTACGTCTGAATCTTATTGAAAAGTATGCCTATATCGACTCAACATCAAGCCGACCTATATGTTACCTTGCTCTTATGAGACTTGACCGAGGATTATCTCAGCTTAGGGTCTACTATGGCAAGCCATGTGCGCTATTTATGCAAAGAATTGTATTCCAGTAATAATAAAGCCAGCAATCACTGCTGGCTTTAGTCGATACATAGCAAGTGCTTAGATCTTCTCACCGACTATTTTGGGGGTTACGAAAATAAGTAGCTCTTGGCGCTCATTTTTGTCTGTTGTGTTCCTAAACAGGAAACCGACTAAGGGAATGTCACCGAGAATAGGGACTTTACTCACACGGCTGATCAAGTTTTGCTGATAAATACCACCAAGGACTATGGTTTCACCGTTATCAACTAGCACTTGAGTGCCAATACGCTGGGTATCGATGGCGACAGCGGGGCCCGTTGGTGTGTCAACCGTCTTGCCCTGAGAGTCTTGGGTGATTTCCAAATCTAAAATAACGCGGTTATCAGGTGTAATTTGTGGTGTAACTCGCAAGGACAACACGGCTTTCTTAAAAGTGACCGAGGTTGCACCGCTTGAAGTCGACTGCACATAAGGGATCTCCACACCCTGCTCAATATAAGCCGCCTTTTGGTTAGAGGTGGTAATACGAGGGCTGGCGATAATTTCACCTTTATTTTCTTGCTCTAACGCACTCAATTCCAAATCAAGAATAGTACCATCTGCCAACTTAGCAACGTGGAATGCGATACTTGTTGGATTGGTCACTGCCGCAGGCAAATTAACGTTCAAACGTTGGTCAGGAGTTGGAATGATGCCGTTGGCAATACTCTGAGCACCTTCTAATGTACCTGAGGTTCCCTTACTGCCCTGCTGATCCGTTACGCCCCAACGTATGCCTAAGTCTTCAGAGACATCATCTTTGACCGTTACCATACGTGACTCGATCAGTACTTGACGAATAGGGATATCGAGTACTTCGACTAAACGATGGATGTTCTCAATCGTTTCTGCCGTATCTTTCACGAGTACTGTGTTGGTACGTTCATCGACCGCGACTGAGCCGCGTGGCGAGAGTAAACTAGAATCTGCACTTTTAAGGAGCTCAGCAATATCGATCGCTTTGGCATAGTTAATTTGCAAGTACTCAGAATACAAAGGTGCTAGCTCTTTAACTTCTTGCCTATTTTTGAGATTTTGGCTTTCACGAATAGCCAACTCTTCGCTCGGTGCCACCATTAAGATGTTGCCTTCGATACGTTTATCTAGGCCTTTGGTTTGTAGAATCAAATCTAATGCTTGGTCCCAGGGCACATCATCCAATCTCAAGGTGATGTTGCCTTCAACAGTATCACTCGTGACTAAGTTAAAATTGTTATAGTCAGCAATGATCTGCAAAACAGTACGTACAGGGATATTTTGAAAGTTAAGCGACAAAGTACGGCCATTGTATTTTTTAACATCTTTCTTGGCGGCAACTCTCTCAACTTTATTCATCGAGAGTCTAAAGAGATTATCCTCTTGCTTATAACTGAACTCATATTCCCCAGCAATATCAACTAAAATGCGCGTTGTTAGATCTTCTTTAAATGTCTCGAAGCTTTTTACTGGTGTTGAAAAATCTTTCACATCCATAACATAAAGCAGATCACTATTAATATCAGTGTTATATAACTTAACTTCGAGTTTAGCGCCCACTTGCTCAACGTTAACGGCAACCGAGCGGTTATTCAAATAGACTAATAACTCACCGCCACCATTTTCATTACGACGAAAATCGATATTTTTAATGCTGTTAACGAAGGGATTTTCTGCCTGAGTCTGAGCGCCTGCAACCTCATCATTAATAGTGAGTCGATATGAGTTACCCATGACTGAACCTTGGTAAGGTTTCACTTTGGACATACCTAAGGTGACTTTAAGACGAGTATCTTGCTGCTCAGTCATCATGTCAGTTACACCGACTTGATTAATGGGTAAGCGATCCTTAGATAAACCAGAAATACTATTATCAAAGGTTAATACGAGCTCTGCAGGCGAGGCATTAGAGTCAATAACTGGCGGAGTGACCGCTTCTTCAAATACCAACTCTAGCTCTAACTGGTGGTCAACCAAGGCATGGTACTTAACATCCATTAATCGGTTTGCAGCATAACTCGATGGCAAAATTCCAAATACCAATGCGATCCCAATAACAGACTTGATTAAGCCTGAAGAAATTAACGGGACTTTTATCGCGGCAGAAGATTTCATTATTCCCTCATCCTTCGCTCGTTATTCTCCAGAAAGTTCTAAATTGCTCGTCCTTTCGGACCAACAACCTGAACCATCTGGAATTAATTCTACTACTTCGACATTTTGTGAAGTAACTTTAGAAATGCGTCCATTAAACAGACCTAAATACTCACCAACGCCCATCCGATAAACACTGCCGTCATTTGTTTCAACTAACGCCCAAGTTGTATCGGCTTCACTTAAGGTGCCACGCATTTTTAAATTATCTAAAGGATAAGTTTCTAATCGTCCTTTTCGACGCTTTAAGTCCGGTTGTAAACAATCTTTGCTGGTATCAACAACTTCTTCCGTTAACTCACGCGAAGGTGGTACAAAAGGGCTACGCATTAACTCGGCTTGATAGGCAAAGTGCTCAAATCTTGGCGGCTCTTTCAAGGGCGGGATATGAGCAACGTGTTGCGCTTTGGTTGTAGTAACAAATAGCTCTAAATCACTACGATCGCCAACACAACCCATTAAAAAAAGACTCAAGGCTAACAAAGGTAAGAATTTCATTATTTCTTCCCCTTATTAGCAGGTTTTTCAGGCGGTAATTCAGCCCCTTCTTTAAAGCGGTATGTCTTGGCTAAGATATCCATTGCTAAGTTGCCGGCTTCATCTCGCTTAATGGTGAAATCATGGAGGCTAACGATACGCGGCAGCTTAGCGACACCACTCACCATACTACCTAGCTGATGGTAATCTCCCGTCACAGACATTTTAATTGGAAACTCAATATAGAAATCCCGCTGGATTTCGGCCTCCCAATTCAAACTATTAATTTTGAGTCCTGCATCCGTTGCCACAAAAGTTAAATCGTCTAGCAAACCTGGCATTTCATTTTCAGAGGGCAGCATCTTCAGTAACTCTGCAAACTGCACTTCCATCGTCGCTAGCTGCTCTCGGTAAAGTTTTAAATTTGCCGCAAGTTGATACTTATTCTTGAAATCATCTCTGAGCTGCACTTCTTTATCTTGCTCTGCGGTATAAATATCTACTGAATCGGAGACGACCAAAAAATATCCCGCAGCAAAAACACTGAGTGCTAAAAGGATCGCGAAAAAAGTTTTAACTTGATTTGGCCAACCACCAATATTTTCAAAGTCGATATCATTAAATTGACTTAGATCGAGTTTCATTTACTCGCTCCTTTTGTCATTTTCTCAGGCTCATCTACACTCGCGCCTTTAATAGTGACTCTCAAACTAAAACGCTGTAATTGCCGTAACTCTTCATTTTGGGTCACGATCGACTGCATATTAGGATCGGTTAACCATTCGGAAGTTTTCACCTTTCGCATCATGTTGGCGACGTTATTGTTCGATTCACTACGCCCTTCAATCAGCAATAAACTGCCCTTTTTCTCTAGGCTAGACAGATATATTCCTGGAGGTACTATTCGAACCAGCTCATCTAACACGTGAGTAGGCAAATTACGGGATTGCTGTAGATTAAGAATAATTTCTGTACGCCGCTCAATGTCTTTCTTACGTTCTGTAATTTTCTTGATCTCAGAAATTTGTGTTTCAAGCAGACTGATTTCCGATTGCAAATAAGCGTTACGTGCTTTTTGCTCATCGGTCATAACATCTAATAAAGATACTGCGACATAGACTAAAATCGCCGACGCTAAAAATACTGCCGCTAAAATACCAATATAGTCGCGCTTTTGTTTTTCTCTCGCCTCTTCTCGCCAAGGGAGTAGGTTTATGTTCGCCATTGACCGTAACTCCTCAATGCTAAGCCACAAGCAACCATATATTTGCTGATTGTAGGTTGCAGCGCACTTTTAACCGACTCATCGGCATGCAAACACCCTTGAAAAGGATCGGCGATAATAGTATAAACACCCAATTCATTCGTCAGTAAATTAGCCATACCTTCTAATTTAGATGTTCCACCGCATAATACGAGGTAGTCGACTTTATCTTTACCGCTGGAAGTGCAATAAATCTGCAGCGTACGTTTTATTTGTTGTAATAGCTGAGTTTGAAAAGGTGACAAAACTTCAAACATATAATTTCGGGGTAAGTCGCCTTCAATCTTTGCTTTCTCAGCTTGATCATAAGACATGCCATAGAAGGATAATATTGACTGAGTAAATTGCTCACCACCGAAAGCTTGCTCACGAATAAAAGTCGTCTCACCCGATTCAACCACAGAGAAAGTCGTCATATTCGCGCCGATATCAACCATAGCGACGGCTTTATGTTTCGCTCCTTCTGGAAGCTGGGCCAGAATTAACTCTGCAGCTCTACCTAGAGCGTAACCTTCAACATCCACCACTTTAGCCTCAAGTTCCACGCTATCCAGCGCATCGACTCTGACATCAATATTGTCAGTGCGGCATGCGCTCAACAGCACATCAACTTTAGTAGGATCGGTACTGTTTACGTTTAGCGTTTCAAAATCTATGCTAACTTCATCGAGTGAATACGGAATAAGGTTATCGGCTTCAATTTCTATCTGTGCCTCCATTTCTTCCTCACTAAGAGAGGCATCCATGTAGATCACTTTCGTCATCACAGCAGAACCCGAAACAGAAACAGCGGCATATTTAACGGATTTAGGCAGGCTACGTTTTATTTGCTTAAGGCATTCAACAACGGCATCAGCATCACGAATATCATGATCGTTAACGGCCCCCTTCTTAATGGGTACCGCGGCATGACTCAATATTTTGTATCCGTCAGCAGTCTTACTCAACAAAATGGCCTTAACTTCATGGGAACCGATATCGATTCCCACCATCTGCGGAGCCTGACGCTTCCATAAATTTGAAAGCATATCCATTGTCACTTTTTTATTTATATTTCAGTAAAAGAGATTAGCACAAAATCAACTTGTTATACTTACTTGTATCGAATGTTTCATCATTTTACAAATGCTATTTTGTGAGTCTCACGTTTTTACTTCACCAAGACGTGTGCGCCTTATATACTGTCGCACTTAACAGAACATTAGGATAAATTTTGGTGAAGTGGTTAAAACGTATTGTTATAGCACTATTCAGTCTAGCCCTTTTGGGCGTAGGCGCCATTGTGGCAGCATACTTTTATGTTTTGCCGGATTTACCGGATGTTTCAACACTAAAAAATGTGCAACTTCAAACACCTTTACGTATTTACAGTAGTGACGGCAAACTTATTTCTCAATTCGGTGAGAAACGTCGCATTCCACTAACGTTAGACGAAGTGCCAAAACCTCTGCTACAGGCGTTTATCGCAACCGAAGATGCCCGCTTTTATGAACATGGTGGTATAGACCCTGTTGGCGTGCTTCGCGCCGCATTAGTGATGTTGACCACTGGTGAGAAAAAGCAAGGTGCGAGTACGATTACCATGCAGGTCGCACGTAACTTCTTCTTAACCCGAGATAAGACTATTATTCGTAAAGTGAAGGAGATTTTTATCTCCTATCATATTGAAGAGTTACTCACCAAAGATGAAATTTTAGAGCTCTACGTAAACCGCATTTACTTAGGCCAACGGGCCTACGGTGTTGGGGCTGCTGCGCAAGTGTATTTCGGTAAAAACGTGCAGGAACTCAGCTTATCTGAACTGGCCGTTATTGCAGGCCTACCCAAGGCGCCCTCTACACTCAATCCAATCACGTCACCTTCGCGTGCATTGGCTCGCCGTAATGTCGTCCTCATGCGGATGAATGAAGTCGGCTACATCAGCCAAACCGAATACCAAATGGCACTACAAGAGCCATTGGTGGCCAGATATCATGGCGCTGAAATTGATCTGTATGCCCCTTACATTTCTGAAATGGCTCGGGATTACATGGTACAGAAGTACGGTGAAGAAGAGGCCTATACCAATGGCTACAACGTCTATACGACTATCTCATCGGATCTACAACTTAAAGCTCAACAGGCACTGCGTAATAACGTCTATGCCTATGATGAACGCCATGGCTACCGTGGTCCTGCTGCCGTGTTGTGGACGGACGAAAAACCTGAATCTGCTCAAATCAAAACTGAACTAGCCAAGATTGCTTCAGTACAAGAATTGCAACCCGCCGCAGTCATCAGCATTGCAGATCAGCAAGCCAGTATAATGACCGCCAAGGGCGAAACTAAAGTTATTACTTGGGATGGATTGAAGTGGGCACGTAAGTTTATTACTGATAAGCGTCAAAGTAGTGTACCGAAATCAGCTTCTGACATACTCAAGGTCGGCGAGCGTATTTGGATCCGTGATAACGGCCAATATTTGCAACTATCGCAAGTACCAGAAGTCGCCAGCGCAACAGTATCACTCGACCCCAAAAATGGTGCTATTCGCACTTTAGTTGGTGGTTATAGCTTTAGCCAAAGCCAATACAACCGAGTGACTCAAGCGAAGCGTCAATTAGGTTCGAATATAAAACCTTTCATCTATGCCGCAGCATTAGAGAAAGGCTTTACCTTAGCGACCCTCATAGACAATGCGCCAATTAATAAACCCGATATCAGCCAAGGCACAGCATGGCGCCCTAAAAACTCACCCGATATCTATGGCGGCCCCACTCGTTTACGTGTGGGTTTAGCGCAATCTATTAACGTTATGTCTGTGCGTGCAATGCGTCATGTCGGACTCGACGAAACCATTGCTCAACTCGTTGAATTTGGTTTTGATCCTAACGACTTACCTCGCAACGAATCGATTGCATTAGGTTCGTCTTCAGTCACGCCATTGCAAGTAGTTACTGCATTTAACGTATTTGCTAACGGCGGTTTCTTACTCGAACCTTTCTATATTGATCGCGTAGAAGATGCTTACGGCAATGTTATCGAAAAAGCGAACCCTACATTGGCCTGTAAGCCTAGCCAACCAGTTACACCGAGCGACTCTATAGCGTTCAGCGTAAGTGGAGACTCTGGTGCTGAGCGTAGTGCACCTGTTGCGCAGTGTTTCAATCAAACCGGTCGCTACGCTCCGCAAATTATTTCAGAGCAAACGGCATTCCTCATTACCGAAGCACTGAAGAGCGTGATCTGGGGTGGGGGCGATTGGAGTAAAGGCACGGGTTGGCAAGGTACGGCTTGGCGCGCGGCAAAATTGATTAAGCGCCATGATATTGCAGGTAAAACGGGTACAACCAACGAATCGCGCGACACTTGGTTCAGTGGTTTTAGCCCAGTCATCACTAGCACTTTCTGGGTCGGTTTCGACGATCACGGTCGCCAACTGGGCAGAACCGCATGGAATGCAAACGGCGAAAAAGATCAGATAACTGGCGCCGAAGCGGGAGCGAAAACAGCAGGTCCGGGCTGGAACGAGTTTATGAACAGTGTCTTACAAGGCACACCAGAGACAACCTCGATTCCGCCAGAAGGCATAGTTTCGGTACGCATCGATTTAGCGACGGGTAAACTTACCCGAAAAACCGACTATACCAGTGCGTTCGAGTACTTTATTTCAGGTACGGAGCCGAAGGAATACATCAGCGAAACTCAGGATGAAAACAATTTATTCATCGATGCACCAACCGATGATTTATTCCAATAAACAAATGCTAAAAAGTCATTACCACTAATTGTGGCCCAATAAAAACGCGACCTAATGTCGCGTTTTTTATTGGCTTGAATTGTGGATTTGAATAACTCGCTTAACGAACTTTCTTGGCCGCAATCGCCTGCTGAATTTGTGGCAATGCAGTACCACCGAGCACGTCGCGTTTCGCTAAACAAGCTTCAATAGTCAGGTTTGGATAGACATCATCTTCAATGATAGCGGCAAAAGTTTTTAATTCGGCCAAGGAGAAATCCTCGAGCGGAATTTGCTTCGCTATCGCAGCAACCACGACTTCACCCACAACATGGTGCGCCTCACGGAAAGGCATACCTTTAGACACGAGATAATCCGCAAGCTCAGTAGAATTTGCATAACCTTGCTGTGCGGCTAACAGTGCATTAGGACGATTGACCTTCAAACCTGACAACACTAACGCCACCATATCGAGGCAAATTGCCCAGCTATCAACTACGTCAAACAGGCCTTCTTTATCTTCCTGCATATCTTTGTTGTACGCCAAAGGCAGTGCTTTCATCGTCGTGAGAATGCCCACTAAGCTGCCATACACCCGGCCGGTTTTGCCACGGATAAGCTCTAATGCGTCTGGATTTTTCTTCTGTGGCATCAGGGATGAACCCGAGGTCACTTCATCACTCAGGGAAATAAAGTTCGCTTCACCTGAGTTAAAGAAAATCAAATCTTCAGCCATACGGCTTAAGTGCATCATGCTGATCGATGCGGTTGAACAAAGCTCTACCACGTGATCTCTGTCTGATACACTATCTAAGCTATTCAGCGTTGGCGAGGCAAAATTCAGCGCAGCAGCCAGTGCATGTCTATCTATTTTATAAGCTGTGCCCGCAAGGGCACCAGAACCTAATGGACAGGTATTCGCGCGGGTTAACGCATCGGCTAAACGGCTGATATCCCGCTCAGTCATTTCCACATACGCTAAACACCAGTGGCCAAATGTCACAGGTTGCGCGCGCTGCAAGTGAGTATAACCCGGCATTACCGCATCAAATTCACGCTCAGCCAACGCCAGTAATTCAGCATGTAAGCCTTGAAGGCGCGCGAGTAATGCTTTGCCTTCGGATTGACACCAAAGCTTTAAATCGGTGGCAACTTGATCGTTACGGCTACGACCGGTGTGCAATTTCTTACCGAGATCGCCCACTTTGGCAATCAAAGCCGACTCGACGAAACTGTGAATATCTTCGGCGCCCGAGGCAAGAATAATCGCCGGATCGCCCTGCACTTCCACCAGCAAGTCATTGAGTGCTTTTTTCAAGTCTCGGCATTCAGTTGCCGAGATAATTCCCACGCTGGCAATCGCATCCGCCCAAGCAATGGAGCCGACCACATCCTGTTCGAACAAGCGATAATCCACAGGCAACGAATCGTTGAATAATTTGAATAGCGCGCTCGTTTCGCCCTGAAATCTTCCACCCCATAAAGCCATGCTAACTCCCCTTACTCACTACTTATTTAAAATCGACTCATCTGAATCAAAAACTCAATCAAAACCTAAAAACAAAAAAGGGCGCTAGGCGCCCTTTTACACGACCTCTTACTTAGACTTTACATCGTTAGCGTTGAGTGCGCGGATGCGGCTCGCTAATGAGTACAGGCGGATAAAGCCTTCTGCATGTTTTTGATCGTACACTTGATCTTCACCGAAAGTCGCAAACGCTTCAGAGTACAAGCTGTTAGGTGAACGTTTCTTCACTGCGCTCGCTTGGCCTTTGTAGAGTTTAACCACAACTTCACCGTTAACTGATTCAGCCAGTGACTCAGATGCTGCCAGCAATGACTTACACAGTGGCGTGAACCAACGGCCGTCATACACTAAATGCGCCATTTGTGCGGCAACTTGCTCACGCCAGTTACGGCTAGTCTTGTCGAGAACAAGCTCTTCAATTGCACGTAGTGCTGCGAACATCACAGTGCCGCCGGGTGTTTCATAACAGCCACGAGACTTCATGCCGACTAAACGGTTTTCAGTAATGTCGATACGACCCACACCGTGTGGCGCAGCAATGGCGTTTAATGTCATCAGCGCAGCATAAGGCGTTAGGGCTTCACCATTCACTTTAGTGATACGGCCATGTTCTACTTCTAGCGACACATATTCAGGCTTGTTCGGTGCATCTTCAGGATCGGCAGTCAGTGTCCATACGCCTTTGCTTGGCTCGTTCCATGGATCTTCTAACTCACCACCTTCATGGGAAATATGGAAAGCGTTGGCATCACGGCTATAGATTTTAGTCGCTGACGCTGACGTCTTGATGTCACGTTCAGCTAAATAGGCCAGTAGATCTTCACGGCTCTGCATAGTCCATTCACGCCATGGGGCAATCACTTTTAAATCAGGTGCTAATGCGGCGAAGCAACCTTCGAAACGCACTTGGTCGTTACCTTTGCCGGTACAACCGTGACACAGAGCATCGGCGCCCACTTTACGAGCCACTTCAACCTGCGCTTTGGCAATAATAGGACGCGCCATTGACGTACCGAGTAAATAAGTGCCTTCGTAAATCGCACCGCTCGCAATCGTTGGGTAGATATAGTCTTTAACGAATTCTTCTTTTAGATCGACGATATGACATTCAGAAGCACCTGAAGCTAAAGCTTTTTCAGTCAAGCCAACCAGCTCTTCTTCGCCTTGGCCAACGTCGGCGCAGAATGCGATGATTTCACAGTTATCGTAGTTTTCTTTTAACCAAGGAATAATGGCCGAGGTATCTAGACCACCTGAATAGGCTAAAACCACTTTTTTCACGCCAGTATTTTTGTTCTCGATAGACATCTTAAATTCCTATGACTCGTTTCTCTCAAGGAGAAAACAGGCTGCTAAACAGGGTTAATTTAACTAAATAAGGTTACCAGTACCGCATTTTGGGCATGCATCCGATTTTCGGCTTGTTGCAGAATTAAGGAGCCTGCACCGTCCATCACTTCATCTGTTACTTCTACACCACGGTGGGCGGGCAAACAATGCATAAAGAAGTTAGCGCCCGCTTTCGCCATCAAAGCTTTGTTTACTTGGTATGGTGCAAACTTCGCTTTGATATCAGACAAAGGCGTTGGATCGCCCATTGAAATCCAAGTATCAGTATAAATAGCGTCGTGACCTTCAATCGCATCGATATCTGAAGTCAGCACTATCTTGCCGCCATATCGTTTGGCGAGCTCTTGCACTTCTGCCACTACGTAGCCATCAGGAAAGTGACCCGCTGGGCAGATCACTGTCATGGTGGCACCGAGAATAGCCGCACAGTACATCAGCGAGTTAGTGACATTATTACCATCACCAACATAAGCTAATTTAGCTTTACTGACATCCTCAAACTGCTCTGCCAGTGTTAAAAAGTCAGCTAAGGCTTGGCAAGGATGATAAAGATCCGACAGCGCATTGATCACGGGCACTGAGCCGAACTCGGCTAATTGTTCGATAGTGGTGTGTGAATAGGTTCTCGCCACAATTGCGTCGGCCCAACATGACAGGTTAGAAGCAAAGTCAGCAACCGATTCCCGTTTTCCCAGTTCACCATTTTGCTGGTCTAGGTATAAACAGTGGCCCCCGAGCTTATTAATACCGATATCAAAGCTAACGCGTGTTCTGAGTGAGGGCTTTTCAAATAACATCACCACACTCTTGCCATCCAGCGCATGACGATACTCAGCCGGATTGGCTTTAATCGTTTTTGCCAAGGCAATTAGATCCTGTAACTGCTTCTGGGTTAAGTCTTTTATCGATAGTAAATGCTTCATAACCTACTCCACTTATGGTTGGATTTGTGTTCCTACGGCTTCACCTTTTGCTAATGCGATTAATTGGCTTGCATCACGCCACGAGGCAACTTGTACCGCCTGCCCCATCCACTGTGCGACTTCGAGCGCAGCTTCAACTTTGACCTTCATTCCTTTTTCGATCACACCTTGCTTAACAAGGTCTGCTATCTGCTTGCCATTTAAACTGTGGATGAGCTGGCCTTTACCATCGAGCACCCCAGAAACATCCGACAGTAGCACTAACTTGCCGCCCACTAATTTGGCTAAGGCCGTCGCAGCTTGATCAGCATTGACGTTAAGCATTTGGCCATCGTCCATCATGGCGATAGAGCTACAAATCGGCATCCAACCTTGGGCGAGGATAAACTTAAGATAAGTGCCATCGTTTGGCGTGACTTCGCCCACTAGGCCTAAACGCTCATCTTTAATCTTAGCCGAAACAGTATTGCCATCGGCGAGGCTCATGCCCACACTCACAATGCCAGCCTTAGTCGCTGCGCCTTGAAGAATTTTGTTCGAAGTCCCCGCAAGTGCGCCGGCAATAATCGGCATTTGCTCGGGCGGAGTCACACGCAAACCTTCTAACTTGACGGTTTCCATACCATTCGCTGCTAGCTGCTCATCCACCAGACAGCCGCCGCCATGCACCATCAACACTTGCTGACCATTGGCTAACATAGCCGCAGCCGTATCCATCAATCGCGCCATCCCCATTTCACATTGCAGCAGCGCGCCGCCCACTTTAAGCACTAATACTGAGTTGTTTGTAGACATCTTGACGACTCTCTTAAATAAGGATGAACAATTAAAGGTTAAAATGAATCTTTATGCATTGCAGCGCTTGGCTGGCAGCACCTTTCATCAAGTTATCGATGGCACTGGCTACCACTAAGTAACCACTATTCTCATCAAACTTCCAACCTAAGTGACAGTTAGGTGTCAGCACCACATCGTCCACTTTCGGGAACTGATTGTGCTTTACGGTTACCAATGGCGCCTGGTCATATACGCTATAGGCCGCTGCCACATCGGCAGTCGTAGTGTCTGGTTTTAGCTGCACAGTAATGGTCGCTAAAATGCCACGCTTAAAGTTGCCAAGGTGCGGGGTAAATATCACTTCTTGGCCAAGTTGAGTTGCGATCTCGGGTTGATGTCTATGGCCTAATACGCCGTAAGGTGTCAGGCTCACTTCACAAAAACTGGTGTGTAACTGCGCTTTACGGCCCGCCCCTGTTACGCCGCTCACGGCATTGATAACCGGATAAGCCGATGTCAGTAAACTCACTAGCGGCTTTAACGCTGTCAATGATGCGGTCGGGTAACAACCTGGCACGGCAATCATCTTAGTCGCAGCGATTTCTTTAGCATTCCATTCGGCAAGGCCATACACGGCTTTGGCTAAAACTTCAGGATATTCATGCTCAAAGCCATACCACTTCGGATATTGCGCCACATCACTGAAACGATAGGCACCGCTTAAATCGAATACCGCTAACCCTTGGCTATAAAACCAAGCCGCTAAATGCAGGCTCACCGAGTGCTCAGTCGCGAGCACCACAGCATCGGCTTCGGCAACGATTTTTGCCTTAGCTTCATCGGACAATGGCGACAGCGTTAATGCGATATGGCTGTAGCTAGGATACAAATCCGCTAAAGGTTTACCTTTATCTAAACTGTTTTCAGAAACATACAAACCCTGAATCATCAGATCTGCTTCTGCATGGATTAAAGCGGTCAGTTGCGCGCCTGTGTAACCACTGGCACCAATAATGGCGATATTTTTCATGTTTTTTGTCTTATTAACCGAATCAAAGAAACTTAAAGAGTAGATGAATAGCTTACACGCAACCGCGCATATCTATGATGAATGATGACAAGACTATCGTCGCAGGAAATCGTAATAGGTTGTTATTTTATTCACTGTCAGGCTAATACTGTGCATCATGATATTCACTCTACAGGTCACAGGGGGTGACTCATCTCAACTGATGGCTAGACTACCACAAAGATCTACTTATGCAATATATGTGAATATATATTTTTAATTTATTTTCATCTTTTAAGCTCAAATTAGGATATCGAAGACACAGTTCCCATTCAGCTAACTCGTTAATAACACTGTTATCCAGGGTCAACATGAGTCAAAATCAGTCCTTTTCATTAACAGCTAAGATACATGTCTGCAAAGCATAAAATGATGCACTTCATATTCACTTGCACTAATCATCAAAAAATATTGCGTGACTTCGCATTTCTATTGAATATTCTTCATCAAATACCGTGATTGGTTGCATATCGGATAAGCCAGTCGTATAAGTTATAAGTTCTGCTGTTGACCATAGCCCCAAGTGATAGGTATTGTGCTAACGGGCTAAATGCACAGCGGAATTTTCATGTTTTTCTATTCGGAGTAACTATGTCAGTAACCATGGCAGACAATATGACAGATATGTATGCGTCATTAAGATCGAACGTGAGTATGTTAGGCCAAATCCTTGGTGATACTATGCGTACCCATCTTGGGGACTCTTTTCTTGAGAAGGTTGAACAGATCCGTAAGCTTGCCAAAGACTCACGCCGAGGCGATCAAGCCGCCAGAGAGCAAATGCTCGAGTTACTGACAGCTTTGCCAGACGAAGAATTAGTCCCTTTTGCAAAAGCTTTTAACCAATTTCTTAACTTAGCTAACTTATCCGAGCAATTTCATACTATCAGTCGTAATTGCGACGAACTTGTCTGCGTGCCAGACCCAGTGGAACAACTCCTAGGCCGCATGCTCAATGGTCGTGTCGACCAAGCTAAAATGCTCGACTGTCTAAAAACACTGGATATTGATCTGGTGCTAACAGCGCACCCCACTGAAATATCCCGTCGCACCCTGATCCAAAAATACGCCGCCATTGTCGACTGCTTAACAGAGCAAGAAAACGACCAACTGTCGGATAGAGAACGTCAACAGATCAATCTGCGCCTACGCCAATTAATCGCGCAAATATGGCACACCAATGAGATCCGCCGCGAGCGCCCAACTCCAGTAGATGAGGCTCGCTGGGGATTATCCACCATTGAAGAGTCACTCTGGCATGCGGTGCCTGACTTCTTAAGACAACTTAACGATCGGGTGCAGCAACGCACAGGGCAGCAATTACCGATTGATATAGCGCCAGTGCGCTTTTCAAGCTGGATGGGCGGCGATCGCGACGGCAACCCCTTTGTTACCGCGAAGGTCACCCAAGAGGTGCTCGATCGCAACCGCCATGCCGCCGCCAGATTATTCTTAAAAGATATCGTGCTGCTGGTCGGCGAACTGTCGATGGAAGAAGCCAATGATGAGTTAAAGGCTTATACCAATAACAGCTGCGAACCTTACCGCCACGTGCTGCGATCTATTCGTCAAAGACTGCGTGACACCATAGATTATTTAAATGCGCGCATCGAAGGCCACAATCCTGAAGTCGATAAGTCGAGCCTGATTTGGCAAGAAAGCGATCTCAAAGCACCGTTAGAAATGCTCTATAAGAGTTTGACCGACTGCGGTATGCGCTTAATTGCCAACGGTTTATTGCTCGACATTCTCCGCCGTCTCGCCTGCTTTGGCATTCATATGCTCAGGCTCGACATTCGCCAAGACGCCAGCCGTCACAGCGATGTGCTCGCCGAGTTAACTCGCTATCTCGGCATGGGTGATTTCAACCATTGGGATGAAACCGAGAAGCAAGCCTTCTTATTACGCGAACTCAGCAACCGTCGTCCACTGATCCCAAGTAACTGGCAACCCTCGGCCGATGTGGCCGAAGTGCTTAATACCTGTCGTTTGATTGCTAAACATCCGGCTAAAGCACTCGGATCCTATGTGATTTCGATGGCGGGTAAACCATCGGATGTCTTAACGGTTTTACTGCTACTCAAAGAAACGGGCTGTTCGCACCCAATGCGTGTGGTACCGCTGTTTGAAACCTTAAGTGACTTAAACAACGCCGCGGCCTGTATTACCGATTTGCTCGATATCGACTGGTATCGTGGCTATACCAAAGGCATGCAAGAGGTCATGATTGGCTACTCTGACTCAGCTAAAGATGCCGGTGTCATGGCGGCGGCTTGGGCTCAGTATTACGCTCAAGAGCAGTTAGTGGCGGTCTGTAAACAAGCAGGCGTCAAGCTTACGCTATTCCATGGCCGTGGTGGCAGCATTGGTCGCGGGGGTGGTCCTGCACACAAAGCAATCCTATCGCAACCACCTGGTTCGGTAGATGGCCGCATTCGTGTGACTGAGCAGGGCGAAATGATCCGCTTCAAGTTTGGCTTGCCAAAACTCGCGGTTCAAAGCTTGGCCCTGTATACCTCGGCCGTATTGGAAGCAACCCTATTACCACCGCCAGAGCCGAAGCAAGAATGGCGCAATTGCATGCAACGTATCGCTGAAGAATCAGTGGGTGCTTACCGTGGTATAGTGCGTGATGAACCTGATTTTGTGGCTTATTTCCGCGCGGCAACGCCAGAAGTGGAATTAGGAAAACTGCCACTCGGCAGCCGTCCAGCCAAACGTCGTGTCGATGGTGGAATAGAAAGTCTGCGAGCCATTCCATGGATTTTTGCTTGGTCGCAAAACCGCTTGATGTTACCTGCATGGCTCGGCGCAGGTGAAGCACTACAAGCCGCCAGTGAACGCGGTGAGATGGGCTTACTGCAAGATATGGAACGGGAATGGCCTTTCTTCAGCACTCGCATTTCAATGCTGGAAATGGTCTACGCCAAGGCGGAACCTAATTTAGCCCGCTACTACGAAACCTGTTTAGTACCTAAGGAATTGCATCACTTAGGCGAAACCTTGCGCCAACGCTTAGATCTGGGTATTAAAGTCGTGCTTGAACTGACAAAATCAGATAGCTTAATGGCGCATACGCCGTGGAATCGCGAATCAGTTAAACTGCGAAATCCGTATATCGATCCATTAAACTTCTTACAAACCGAGCTATTAGCGCGGACACGTAAGGAAACAACCGAAACTCCTGCGTCTGAACATGTGCAATTAGCGCTAATGCTGACTATTGCAGGTGTGGCCGCGGGTATGAGAAACACTGGTTAATGAAAAAACTTTCCCGCACGATTTGCTTGGGACTGACTGTACTGCTTGGCGGCTGCGTCTCGCAGTACAGTATCAGCGAGCATGAAATGGAGCAGTACCTCAGTAAAGAGATCCATTTTGAGATTAAACAAGGCAATCAATTAGTTGGCGCAGAAGTACGCATTAACGACATCAGTGTCAAGCTAGGTGCAAAACCTGACACTATGAGCGTAAGTGCCGCAACTCAAGTATCAATTAAGAATCCGATCTTTCCATTGAGTGCCAAACTCACTACGACTTTCGAAGCCAAGCCTTGGTATGACACCGCAACGCACAGTGTCTATCTGCGCCAACTCGAATTAGTCAAAGTGGAGTCAACGCCCAAGGATATTGAAAAAGCGATTAGCAGTGCCACGCCGCAGGTGATGGGTTATCTAAGGCAATTCTTAGAAAACCAGCCTGTGTATGTACTAGATACCAAGGACAGTAACCAAGCACTGATGGCAAAAATGACCGAAAGCATTCAAGTTGCCCCAGGCAAATTAGTGCTTAAGTTCACTAAATAATCTGCCATTTTTGTATCTCTGTAGAAGTTAAAATGCTCCCTCGGGAGCATTTTTGTTGGCGGGCATAAATGGATATATACCCGTATAAGAGTTACTTACTGAATCGCCCAATCGACTGATAATCGACGATCACAGCTTCAGCTAAAAGCTCACGTCTTAGCATATCGTAAGCCACAGCAGCACTTAAACTGCGTACCAGATCCCGTGAACGTCTCGGTAGTTTAATCATCTGACTATAAACACCGCCGCGAGTTGCTAAAGCGATCGCCACAGTCCCCACAGGTTTCTCATCTGTGCCACCATCGGGCCCCGCAATTCCACTGGTTGCCAGCGCATAATCACTGTCTAAAATTTGCCTTGCCCCCTTAGCCATTTCTTCCACAGTCGCAATAGAGACTGCACCATGATCATCTAAGGTTGAAGGATTAACACCTAACACGCGCACTTTAGATTCATTACTGTAAGTCACTAATCCGTGCTGTAAGTAAGATGAACTGCCAGGGAAATCAACTAACTGACTGGTGATCATGCCGCCAGTGCAAGACTCGGCAACGCTTAAGGTCAAGCCTGAGTTAAGTAACTTATAATGAATTTCTTCGGCAAGGGTGGCTTTATCTTCCGCGACAACCGCAGTACCCAGCACCATTTTGATGTGCCCAGCGACGCGAGGTAATACCGCAATCGCTTTCTCGCCACGGGCGAAAATCTTAATCTCAATATGCGGCATAGAAGAACGGTAACCAATAGTAATGCCTTCTGGCAGCTCTAGCGGTTCTAACTTATCTGCCAAAGCAGACTCACCTTGGCCTATGGTCAATAGTTTCTTTAAGGCGACCTTAGCATCAAGGTTAAACTCTTCGCGAATAAAGGGCACAAACTGCTCTGTAACCATGTGCTTCAGCTCAAAAGGCACACCAGGCGTAAAGAATAACCAAGCGCGGTTAAGCTTAACTCTAAAACCACAAGCGGTTCCCACTGGGTTATCAACCATCACAGCTGAGGCTGGAAGCATAGCTTGCTTGAGATTACTTAAAGGCATTTCACGGTTATTACGGGTAAACCACTCCTCTAAACGCTCACGCCACTCCGCATTCTCAACCAATGGTTCGCCCTTCGCCTTCGCCATCGCTAAAGCAGACATATCATCACTCGTCGGCCCGAGACCACCATTAACGAGAATCACATCGGCATGTAAGCTACGTTCTTGGAAAACCGCAATCAGATCCTCGAGGCGATCGCCGACGGTTACTCGACGCTGGATCTCGACACCATGCTCCATCATAGTACTGGCAAACCAAGCGGCGTTGGTATCAACAATCTGTCCCGCCAACACCTCTTCCCCAGTGCAAATCATCTCTAACTTCATCTCAGATCCTTATCTACCCCAATAAATTAAAACATAAGGTAAGTAACCGCTTAACTAATAGCAATAGCTAGGCTCGATCGAAAACTAAGATAGCTGTAGCAAAATCGGAGCATTGACAAAATAAACGAACAAACAATCGACAACCATTACTTACTATTGATGTCATGAAGAATGAAAGAATGTGTTAAGGAGAGAAAAATGGGAGGAAAACTGACTAATTAAATAGACACTAGGCTGGATTTCACAAATTACAGACGCAAAAAAGCCAGCTTATTCAGCTGGCTTAGTTACATCTCAATGAGATAATTAGGCGCTTGGCGATGACCTACTCTCACATGGGGAGACCCCACACTACCATCGGCGCGTTTGCGTTTCACTTCTGAGTTCGGGATGGGAT
>NZ_JAHKQX010000017.1:0-151105 GCF_019345515.1 Shewanella sp. NKUCC06_TVS
AAAGAGCAACTCAATATTCGTAAGAGAACTTGAGTACCACACTGAGCGTCGAACGCTTCCAGTTGGCTAGGGCTGCGTATTCTACGCATTTCCCGTTTCGCGTCAAGGAGTTTTTAACAACTTCTTGCTGCGCTTGAATTAAGTGCTTAAAAGCGACTCAATTCAACCTAACTCGTCAGTTGGCTTTCGCTGTCTGCCGTGTCAGTGGATGCGCATTATAGGCAGCAGGAGATTTTGTGCAACCCCTATTTTAAGTAAATTTGCAGTTAATTCTAATTATCCAATCTAGCCACACCATACCCACCACTTACCCCCAAAGTTATCCACAAAATAGCGCTTTATCTGTAATTTGGCCCAATTGATTACCAGCGTACAGTATCAAGACAAAGGGATCATGAGCATGAATGCTATCAGATTTAAATGAGAATAACGGCTGCTCGAACCGGAATATCTCACCTCCACTTTTATATGGAGTCGTTTATGGGAGAATGACGGGGAACAGCAGAAGAAGATGACACTCTGAGTGTATTTGGCGATAAAGATACTTTACCTATATATAGTAGTTGCCTCCCATCAACCCACCATAGAAAGTCGAAACAACGTAATCAGCAATATAAAGAGGGTCTCTTTGATACTTATTCGTTAGTAACTGGCTCCATTAGATATCAGCATGTAGTAGCAGTAATAAGTAGTTCAGAGACCATTCAACTCTATTCACCTTAATCCATTACCAAGTTGAGTGGATTAGCTCGCACTCCATAGCAGTTGTCCGCAGTCGGTAAGATCATAGCCACCAAGTAGTGCCGCCATTTGCCTCGAGTGACCACTCGCCAACATAGTAAAAAGTTGTTGAAGCTGACGACGGAAGTAAATGCTTTGCGGCATAACGAAATCGAAAGACTCTTTAATCAGTGGCACGAAACTTAAACCACTTTCCAAAGCCACAGATTGACAACCAAAACCAATATCGGCATCCCCCCTAGCGATATAACCCGCCAACTCGCGTTCACTATAGGCAGTTAGCACGACATTCAGTTGATCTAAGCGAGCACCTTGCTTTAACAACCAATGCTCTAAGTGCTGTTGGCTACCTGCGCCCCCCTGACGACTCACCCAACGCCAAGGCAAGTTCACGACTTTATCTTCTTCTTGGCATCTGTGGTGCATATCGGCACGCATGATCAACCCTTGCTGACGGGAGTAACCATGCACCATGATCCATTGCTGATGGTTGTGATAACCTTTAAGTAAAGCTGGGTGGCGAATATTTCTATCCTCCATGCTACCCCAGTGTAAGGTGCACACATCGGCATAACCTTTAGCAAGCAACTCTAACCCTAAGCGTGAACCTGTTGCGCTGTAGCTTATCAACTCACGGCTACCAACTTGCGCCATCAAACGCGCCACCAGCATAGATAATAGTGGATCGTCACTACCAGTGATCAATAAACGGTCGGTCAGCATGCCACTGTGGCAAGAATCCATTACCCAACGGTCGATTAACACTTTCGGAAATAGCCATTTACCGGTGATTTTAGTGGCGGGGAGAATTCTGTCATTAGCCATGGCGTAGACTTTTTTCTCATTAAGATCTAAATACTCGGCCACTTGCTTCGCGCTCATGTAGACCAATTCACTGGCAGACGTCATCTTGTTTCCTTGTCTTATTCTTCGTTACTGCATGTAAGTCTTAGCATTACTGTCTTAGCTAACTTGGGGCTAAGGAGCGGTATTGGCATCAAACTGCAGATTTTCACTGCCGTGGTACACCAAAAAGTGACGACCTTTGGCGCGGGCAATAATAGTAATACCCAGCTGCTGCGCTAGTGCTAAGCCCATCTGAGTCACGCCACTGCGTGATAGCAAAATAGGGATCCCCATTTTGGCGACTTTAATCACCATTTCCGAAGTTAAGCGGCCAGTGGTATAAAATATCTTATTATCGCCGCGATCCTGTGTAAGCCACATATCCCCAGCCAAAGTATCTACGGCATTATGACGGCCAACATCCTCGACAAAAGCCATAATTTTATCGTCTTCGCACAAGCCACAACCGTGTACAGCACCCGCATTTTTATAGGTTTCATTATATTCGTTGATATTTTTCAATAAGCTATAAAGGGTGCTTTGCTTAAGACTTGGCGTTGGTAAATTGATGCCGTCTAAATCTTGCATAAAACTGCCATAAACCGTGCCTTGACCACAGCCTGATGTCACCGTTTTTTCAGAGAGTTTCTCATCAAGTTCAGCGGTTTGTTCACGGGTAACCACGGCTGCAGAACTCACATCCCAATCGACGATAACAGAGTCCAGTAAGCTCACATCCGAAATAAAGCCTTGGTTCTTAAGATAACCTAACGCCAGTGACTCAGGTTTCGCCCCTAGGGTCATAAGTGTCACTATTGGTCGCCAGTTCAAATACACGGTAAGCGGACGTTCGCAAGCGACAAATTTATCCAACACTTCCCCAGCTTCATTCACTGCTTTTACAGCAATGGTTAGCGGTACTTCCACTTGAGTTCTCACAAAAGAACACTGATGCTGAGTTTTTTGAGAAGGATTGGCTGCCGCTATTTCGCTATCTGTGCTCATGTTGTTATCAGGAATAGTGATATTTTCAGAGATCATAATGTTACCGCTTAACGAGTCATGGCCAGAGCATAGCAATATTTATACCTAGACATAAAAATTGGGGTTAAATGCGTGATCTGCCGCAATGCTGGTTTTTCATTAGCCCTTTTATGTCCCAAACAAAATCCTGTACTGGACAAAATGTCCAATTTATAGGGTGTTTTTGATGATCTAGCTCAAACTAATCCACTATGTTTACTGGCACCAATATTGCAGTGACCTTTTATCGCAATTTGTTGGTAAAACCGAACCGTTCACTCTACGGTTTGTCCATCAACACGGCTGAGACGGAGAGACAATGCAACATACAACTAGTGTTTGGCCTATGTACGTTTCACTCAAGAAAGTAGAGAAGCAAGTTGGCCGCTGGACCTCAGTACAATGGGAAATTGATCACCTACTTCCCGCCACCCATCAAGCCCCTGACGATGCAACCTTAGTGCTACTCGAACTGCACAAAGACGAACGCGCCAGCTATCGCCTCAATCTCGATTTAGATAACGCCATGCTGTATTTAGTATGTGATGAAACGGCCGATGGCACTTGGATACCGGCGGCATTATCGGCGGATCAGAATGTCGCGGCGGGTTGTCTTGAGGGCAATACCCCTGTCCTCAACTTATTGATGCCAAAAGCTATCGCTTGTTGGATTGAAGCCTTTATCACCCAATATGGTGAAGTCGAAATTGCCGCTCATCGCCGTAAACATGTCGATGGCCGTAATAATCAAGGCCCGAGTCACGATCCATTACGGAGGGACTAATGGCTGAATCCATACAAAAAACAGGCGGGCTACTGAGTCGCTGGAACCAACGGCGCGAACAAGTTGCAGCAGAGGAAGCGCGAGCTGACGGGGAAACCACACCTCTGGAGACCATCGTAGCCGAGCCCACTATGGCAGTTGAGCAGCTTCAACCCACAGAGTCAGCCTTTGAACCTAATACTGCAGAACATGACGATCCTAATCGCATCCTCACTGCAGCGGATTTACCCAATCCCGACGAAATTGAAATAGGCGGCAGTTTTGCAAGTTTTATGGGCGCCAATGTTGACCCTGCGGCTAAATCTGCAGCGCTACGTGCACTGTGGAAACAACCGCATTTCAACGAGATAGATGGGCTTTTGGAATATGCACTCGATTACAGTAATCAACCGAAACTCAGTGCAGAAGTCTCAGCTGAATTGATGCAAAAAGTCTTCCGTTACATAGCCGAAGACAGCGAGACCTCGGATGAAGAATCAGCTGTTTTAGCCAAACAAACTGAAGAAAGCAATCCATCCGTGAGTCTTGATGTAAGCGAAACAACAACTCATGAGACTAATGAAGTCGAAATCGAATGGGCAGCTGAGCCGATAACGGACAATTTGGATGGGGAGACTGATGACCTACCCCAAAATGCACCAGAGCCCTTAGCTCAGGCACATACCCGAGTTGTTTAACGTCAGTTTAGCTAATTTTAATGTCCGTAACTTTGGTATGTGAATTGCTGTACTAAGATATAAAAAAGCTTAGATAAAAGCAGAAAAGGCAATGACTTACTTATTACCAGCCGCCTAAATCTGCCCAGATACAGTAAAACAAGAAACAGCCAAAGTACTGTTCAGGAACGCAATGTGAGCACTTATTTGATGACCAATCAAACCCAAGAAGCGTTAAAACAAGCGCGACAACAGGTATTAACGCAAACTCAGATGTTGCAGAATCTGATCCCGCCAACTGTCAGCTATACCACCGAAGGCAATGTTCTTATTATTGGCCCAGAAGATCTGGCTCGCCTCGCCGCGGACAAATTGTCCACTATGGCCCATAGGGTGATTTTAGCCAACGAAGCCATTACCAGCCAAGATGAAGTGCACCTAGAACGTGTCATGGCAGCGGCAACTGATGTCGAAAGCTATTACAACAAACTCATTGGTGTAAAAGGCTTTTTAGGCCAATTTCAAGTCAGTGTTGAACATCAAGATGGTGCTGCCGAACTCAGTTTAGTGTCAATCCGTAAACCCCATTTCGATATCGTGCTCGATTTGAGCAGCGCAGCTTGTTTGAACTTAGAAATGCTGCCACCCGGCTATTTTTACGTAGGCCAAGACGCTGAAAAACTCGAAGATGCCCTTGCGCAAATTCCCGATCTCATCGGCCAATTTGATAAGCCGCGCTACGTCAAAATTAACCCAGATATCTGTGCCCACGACCGCAATGGCATCAATGGTTGTAATCGTTGCCTCAACTTCTGCCCAGCAGATGCGATCAGTAGTGTCGCAAAGAAAATTGAAATCGATCCATATCTTTGCCACGGCGCAGGCAGTTGTACCAGCGCTTGCCCAACGGGTGCTATCAGTTACGATTTACCTACGCCGCAAGCTTTGCATTCATACCTGAACAAAGTCGTTAGCCGTTTCCGCGAGCAAGCACAAACCGCACCAGTGATCTTGTTCCACGATAATGCCGTCGGCGCCAACTTTATTAGCGACGATTTAGCAGGCGACATCCTCCCCGTTGCCCTCGAAGAAATTACCGTTGCTAGCGTAGATCATTGGTTGTCAGTTCTCGCTTGGGGCGCGCGCCAAGTGCTGATCCTCAACACCGATGCAACAGCGCCAACCCTAACGCAAATGCTTAAAGGCGAACTGTCGTTAGCCAATAGCATTTTAGATGAAATGGGCCAGCCACAACGCATTAGCCTCATCGACCCGAGCATGCTTGCCGATTTAGATTCGATGCTCGATATCAGCTTAGATTGGCCCGTGATCGTGCCCGCTGCATTTGCCTCGACCACTAAACGCAACACGCTATTTGAAGCGATAGATCACCTCAATAGCCAAGCGGGTGAAATCGATACTTGCCTTAGCCTCAACAATATTCCCTTTGGCAAAGTCAGTGTGAATGTAGAAAAGTGCACTATGTGTATGTCCTGCGTGGCAATTTGTCCCACGATGGCATTACAAGATGGTGGCGACAAACCTGCACTACACTTCATCGAGCAAAACTGCGTGCAATGCGGTTTATGTGAGGCAGCGTGTCCTGAAAAAGTGATAAGCCTTACGCCACAAATTAACTTTGATAAAGCTGCCCGTCAGCAACAACACACCCTGAAAGAAGAAGCCCCCTTCGAATGTATTCGCTGCGGCTCTCCTTTTGCGACCCAATCTATGGTGCATCGGATGCTGGATATGGTCGGCGCGCACAGCGCATTTTCTGCCAATATTGAACGCTTGAAAATGTGTGGCGACTGCCGGGTAAAAGACATGTTTGAAGACATTCTTCAAGATCCTGAAAAGCAACTGCGATAAGAGATCCGCTATGACCGAATCAGTAAGACAAGTTTCAGAAAACGATCAGTTGAGAGCCGATATCTATCAACTGTTAGCCGCCCTATTGCGCCGTCAGCCAAGCCCTGAACTGCTACACTTTTTGGCCAATCTTGAAATTGATGCCAATGAAGACAACGAGATGACTAAAGCTTGGTTATCACTCCAACTCGCCGCACAGCAGTTCAACAGCGCACAACTAGAAGACGAGTATTTTGCCCTGTTCCTCGGTGTAGGTTGCGGTGAGATCCTGCCCTACGGCAGCTGGTTTATGACGGGCTCATTGATGGATAAACCACTGGCATTGCTACGCCAAGACTTAATGCAACTGGGGTTTGAACGCGAAGACAACGTCAAGGAACCCGAAGATCACGTTGCAGCCCTGTGTGAAGTGATGGGAACCCTGATTTTAGAAGCGCCAAGTTATCGCCAATTGGCTTTTTACCAACGCCATATCGGCAGCTGGATTGGCCGTTTTTGCGATAATTTAGCCAAGGCGCCAAGTGCGGCGTTTTACGCCACGGTTGCACAGCTAGCAAAAGCGTTTTTTGCAATGGAAGCCAGTGCTTTTGAGCAATTAAGCTTAGATATTCCAGTCAATTGCCCGGGCAGCGCAGACTTACAGCCAGCCACCAGCGATTTAGCAAAACCAGTAGAGTTAATGAACTAAGACTAAACTGAGTGATAGCGCGGCATGTGCGTGCTAAATGTAAATGTTAGAGATGAGTTCAAACTGCGAAGGTGAGATTAATGTTCACCTTCTCAACAATCACGGAAGCTTAGGCTTCCACAATAACCGAGGTGGTAGCCGTTTGTACCACCTTATCCAGTAACACAAGGAGACACTATGAAGAAGCCAGCTTCCGACATGGGCCGTCGTCAATTGCTTAAAGCATTGGCACTCGGCAGTGCGGCAGGCGCAGTGGTCACTGTGAGTAGTCAAGCGTTAGCTTCGACAAAAACGGCAGCGACCACAGAGCCTAAAAGTGAGAACTACCGCGAAACCGACCATATTCGTAGCTATTATGCGTCGCTTTAAAACTAAAATAGAGGAGAGTGTGTGATGCGATTAACCCGCAAAACAGACCAGGTTGTCGAAGCTAAAGCGCCAGCACTGGGTCTCAATCGTCGTCAGTTCTTAAAATCGGCAAGTCTTGCCACAGGAGGGATCGCTGCGGCATCCATGCTGGGCACAGGTATGATGCGTAAAGCACAGGCCCAAGAAGATATTGGCCATAATGTTCCCACCGAAGTCAAACGTACCATCTGTTCTCACTGTGCCGTAGGTTGTGGTGTGTATGCAGAAGTACAAAATGGTGTATGGACGGGTCAAGAACCCGCATTCGATCACCCGTTCAACGCTGGCGGTCACTGCGCGAAAGGTGCTGCACTGCGTGAACATGGTCATGGCGAAAAACGCCTGAAATACCCCATGAAGTTAGAAGGCGGAAAATGGAAAAAGATCTCTTGGGATCAAGCGATTAATGAAGTCGGTGATAAAATGGCTTCAATTCGTCAAGAGTCAGGCCCAGATTCAGTCTACTTTATGGGTAGCGCTAAGTTCTCTAACGAACAAGCTTATTTATATCGCAAATTCGCGGCACTGTGGGGCACGAACAACGTCGACCATTCTGCCCGTATTTGTCACTCTACCACGGTAGCCGGTGTTGCTAACACTTGGGGCTACGGTGCGCAAACCAACTCAATCAACGATATTCGCAACTCTAAGTGCATCATGTTTATTGGGGCAAACCCCAGTGAAGCGCATCCTGTTGCCATGCAGCATATTTTGATTGGTAAAGAACGCGGTGCCAAAATCATCGTTGTTGATCCACGTTTCACCCGTACTGCAGCGAAATCTGACGAGTACGTGCATATCCGTCCTGGCACAGACATTCCCTTCATTTATGGCCTGTTATGGCACATATTTGAAAACGGCTGGGAAGATAAAGAGTTTATCAAACACCGTGTCTATGGCATGGATCGTATCCGCGAAGAAGTGAAGAAGTATCCCCCTGAAGAAGTTGAGTTAGTTGCGGGTGTACCAAAGGCGCAGATGTACCGCGTCGCCAAAATGATGGCTGAAACCAAACCCGGCACCATTATTTGGTGTATGGGTGGTACTCAGCACCACGTGGGTAACTCTAACACTCGCTCCTACTGTCTTTTACAGTTAGCACTGGGCAACATGGGTGTACCTGGCGGCGGCACTAACATTTTCCGTGGCCATGATAACGTGCAAGGCGCAACCGACTTTGGTTTGTTATTTGATAACTTACCGGGTTACTACGGTTTAACGACTGGCGCTTGGGCCCATTGGAATAATGTGTGGGATCTCGACCCTAATTGGGTAGCGAGCCGTTTCGATCAAGGCGAATATCTAGGACAAAAACCGCAAACCTCTGCGGGTATTCCTTGTTCGCGCTGGCACGATGGCGTGTTAGAAGATAAAACCAAGATAGCGCAAAAAGACAATATTCGTCTGGCGTTCTTCTGGGGACAATCGGTCAACACTGAAACCCGTGGCCGTGAAGTGCGTGAAGCCTTAAACAAAATGGACACCGTCGTCGTTGTCGATCCATTCCCAACCATGGCGGGTGTTATGCACCAACGTCAAGATGGGGTTTATTTACTTCCTGCAGCAACCCAGTTTGAAACCTACGGTTCAATCTCTGCGACTAACCGCTCAGTACAATGGCGTTCTAAGGTCATAGAACCCCTGTTCGAATCCCTGCCTGATCATGTGATCATGTACAAACTCGCCAAAAAAGTGGGTATAGATAAAGAGCTATTCAAGCATATTAAAGTCAATGGTGAAGAGCCTTTGATTGAAGATATCACCCGCGAATTTAACACAGGTATGTGGACTATCGGTTATACCGGACAAAGCCCAGAGCGTTTAAAAATGCACCAAGAAAACTGGGGTACTTTTGATGCTGATAGCCTAGAAGCCCCCGGTGGTCCTGCCAAAGGCGAAACCTACGGCTTACCTTGGCCTTGTTGGGGCACACCAGAGATGAAACATCCTGGTACCCAAATTCTGTATAACGAAGCCAAACATGTGAAAGACGGTGGCGGTAACTTCCGTGCTCGCTATGGTGTGGAACATGAAGGCAATAATATTCTTGCCGAAGGTACTTACTCTAAAGGCAGTGAGATCCAAGATGGCTATCCTGAATTTACCGCCGATATGCTTAAGCAATTAGGTTGGTGGGATGACCTGACCGAAAACGAGAAAAAACACGCCGAAGGCAAAAACTGGAAAACTGACATTTCCGGCGGTATCCAACGTGTTGCTATCAAGCACGGCTGTATCCCTTACGGTAACGCTAAAGCTCGTTGTATTGTATGGACATTCCCAGACGATATTCCACGACACCGCGAACCACTTTACACGCCTCGTCGTGACTTAGTTGCTAAATACCCCACCTACGAAGATCGTATGGTTGCACGTTTACCGACACTGTATAAGTCAATTCAAGACAAGGATTTTGCTAAAGACTTCCCATTGGCACTCACATCAGGCCGCCTAGTGGAATATGAAGGTGGTGGTGAAGAATCCCGTTCTAACCCTTGGTTAGCTGAACTACAACAAGAAATGTTCATCGAAATGAACCCTGCAGATGCAGCGGATCGTGGTATTCGTGACGGTGACAATGTTTTTGTTCATGGTCCAGAAGGCGCCAAAATCACGGTTAAGGCTATGGTGACACCGCGCGTTATTGCTGGTGAATGTTTTATGCCATACCACTTTGCTGGGGTGTTTGAAGGCGAAAGCCTAGCGAAAAACTATCCAGAAGGCACAGTGCCTTACGTGATAGGCGAATCTGCAAACACCATTTTAACTTATGGCTACGACGTTGTGACTCAGATGCAAGAAACTAAGTCCAGCCTATGCCAAATCAGCAAAGCCTAACCTACTTGATGAGGAGATAAGCCATTATGGCAGTCATGAAATTTCTGTGTGACACCAAGCGCTGCATCGAGTGTAACGGTTGCGTCACTGCATGTAAGAACGAAAACGACTCCGCTCTCGAGTGGGGAATTCAACGTCGCCGCGTGGTGACGATCAACGATGGTCTACCTGGCGAAGCCTCAATTTCAGTGGCATGTATGCACTGTACTGACGCTCCCTGCATGGCCGTATGTCCGGCAGATTGTTTCTACCGTACCGAAGACGGCATAGTGCTGCACAACAAAGATACTTGTATCGGTTGTGGTTATTGCTTCTATGCTTGTCCATTTGGTGCACCGCAATTCCCGAAAAAGACTGCCTTTGGTAGTCGTGGCAAGATGGACAAGTGTACTTTCTGTGCCGGTGGCCCAGAAGAAACCTTCTCCGAAGCCGAGCGTAAAAAATACGGTGCCAACCGTATTGCTGAGGGCAAGTTACCTATGTGTGCTGAGCTTTGTTCTACTAAAGCGCTGCTCGCAGGTGATGCGGAAGTGGTATCAAACATTTACCGTCAACGTATGGCCTCTCGAGGCAATCCTAACGTGATTTGGGGTTACAACCCCAAGACAGGTGAGATTAACTAAGCAGAGCGAGGGTTAGGGAGAAATCCCTAACCTCTGGCAAGGAGTGAAAATGTTAAACAAACAGTTAAACAAATCACTGCGCAGTCTGTTTGCTCTGTTGGTGCTCGTCATGGGATTGGGATTAGGTTCAGTCATGAGCTCAAACCCAGTACACGCAAGTGATCAGCAATCGAGTCAACAACAGGCGAAAGCGCAAACCAGCGATGCCGATCTTTGGCGAGCGGTAAAAGCAGGCGATGCCGGCTATACCACTGCCAAAGGGATAGATACTGGGGTGTTGATTAACGTTGCCGGTAACCAAGGTAAAGAACTGAGAAATGAATACTTAACCCCCGTCATGGCGCTAGCCGTGGTAGGTGTGTTTGGTGCTTTCTTATTGTTTTATCTGGTGAATGGTCCATCAAAACTGAGTCATGGCTTTTCAGGCAAGATGGTTTCGCGCTGGTCCAAGGCGGATCTGTGGATCCATTGGATCATGGCGAGCAGCTGTCTGGCACTAATGTTTACCGGTCTAACCATAATGTTAGGTAAGCATGTCATACAGCCAATGTTAGGCCCCGACCTTTGGGCGCCATTGATCTATGGCAGCAAAACAATCCACGATTGGGCAGGTCCCATTTTTATCGCGGCTTGGGCTGTATGTGTGGTGAAATGGATGCCGCTACAAACCTTCAAGATGTATGATTTGAAATGGTTTTTAGTGGTAGGTGGTTATATCAACTTTGGCCCGTTCAAAGGTAAGCACCCTGACAGTGGTTTCGCTAACGCCGGTGAAAAAATGTGGTTCTGGACCCTGATGTTGTTTGGTTTATTCATCAGCGTATCTGGCATCATGTTGGTATTGCCAGGCTTGGATTTACCCCGCGAAGCCTCTATGGGCGCGCTGCTGATCCACTCTATCAGCGCCATTATCTTGATTGCCTTTACTATAGTGCATATTTGGATGGCGACCGTACTGAGCGAAGGCGGTATGGAGTGTATGAAGTCAGGCTATTGTGATGAAAACTGGGCAATCCAGCACCATAATCTCTGGTATGACGAAATCAAGGCCAACGGCAGCTTAAAGTATAAAGACTAAGTTAAACCGCAGCTTTTACATCCTCAAAACACCCCGCATCGCGGGGTGTTTTTTATTCGCACTGATACCCATCGCATTAATTCAACAGTACAAAAAATTAACAACTGAAACAGCGAGATACAAAAATCCGCCAACGCCCTCTTACCCAGTAATTCACTAAACTATGAGCGAGTTAACGCTTTAAGAGAACGGTCGCCGATTTCAGGGCTGCAAACTGTCCTAGATCAATTCCTACTCAACCCTTTCCTACTATATTGCCGTCACGCGCGATGATTGATGGTAAACAAGATGATTTCATTATCTTTTTCGCCGCTAATCTTCACTTTTTGATAACAAGATAAACCCCCACAAAAAGCCGTGCGATCTCAAAAACTAAACCCTAATTTCAGGAGTCAGCATGAAGCAGCAACCCAGCGATTTATCTCGCCGATCTTTGCTCAAAGCGCTCACCGTCGGCAGCGTAGCGGGTGCCGCCATTGCCGCAACCGGCATGAGCGTGGCACAGGTCAGCGAGAGCAGCAAGGTAACCACTAAAGAGTCAAAGGGTTACCACGAAACTGCGCATATCATCAGCTATTACGATAGCTTGCGCAGCTAATCTAGGAGAAGTCAGCGATGAAGTTAACTCGCAAGTCTAATGTTGCCACAGTGGCAGACAAACCGGCGTTAGGCATCAGCCGTCGTCAATTTATGAAGCACGCAGGTATCGCCACAGGTGGTATTGCCGCAGCATCTCTGATGGGCACAGGCATGATGCGTCGTGTCGAAGCCAAAGAAGTGCCGCATGATGCGCCAATCGAAATCAAACGTACTATTTGTAGTGCCTGCGCCGTCGGTTGTGGCCTGTATGCCGAAGTACAAAATGGTGTGTGGACGGGCCAAGAACCCGCATTTGACCACCCATTCAACGCTGGCGGTCACTGCGCGAAAGGTGCTGCACTGCGTGAGCATGGTCATGGTGAAAAACGCCTGAAATATCCAATGAAGTTGGTTGATGGCAAGTGGAAAAAAATCTCTTGGGAAGATGCTATTAACGAAGTGGGCGACCAAATGCTCAACATTCGTAAAGAATCTGGCCCAGACTCAGTGTACTTCATGGGTAGCGCTAAGTTTTCTAACGAAGGTTGTTACATGTACCGCAAGTTGGCGGCTATGTGGGGCACAAACAACGTCGACCATTCAGCTCGTATTTGTCACTCTACCACGGTAGCCGGTGTTGCTAACACTTGGGGCTACGGTGCGCAAACGAACTCTTTCAACGATATCCAGAATGCTCATGCCATCTTCCTGATCGGGGCAAACCCAGCAGAAGCGCATCCCGTTTCGATGCAACATATTCTGATCGCTAAAGAAAGAAACAACGCCAAAATCATCGTCGTTGACCCACGTTTCTCTCGCACTGCAGCGCATTCAGACTTGCATTGTGCAATTCGCCCAGGCACTGATATTCCGTTTATTTACGGTATGTTATGGCACATTTTTGAAAATGGTTGGGAAGATAAAACCTTTATCAAGCACCGCGTATTCGAGATGGAAAGTATCCGTGCTGAAGTGAAGAAATTCCCACCTAAAGAAGTCGAAAATATCACTGGCGTGAGCGAAGCCGAGGTTTATCAAGCGGCTAAATTAATGGCTGATAACCGTCCTGGCACTGTGATTTGGTGTATGGGTGGAACTCAACACCACGTTGGTAATGCCAACACTCGCGCTTATTGTATTCTGCAATTAGCACTGGGCAACATGGGCGTTTCAGGCGGCGGCACTAACATTTTCCGTGGCCACGATAACGTACAAGGCGCAACTGACTTAGGTTTGTTATTTGATAACTTACCCGGTTACTACGGTTTGACCTCAGCAGCATGGAGTCACTGGACCCATGTTTGGGATCTGGACATGGCATGGGTGAAAGGTCGTTTCGATCAAACAGCCTACCTTGGCAAAGATCCAATGACGACACCGGGTATCCCTTGTTCTCGTTGGCACGATGGTGTGTTAGAAGATAAGAGCAAATTAGCGCAGAAAGATAATATCCGTATGGCGTTTTTCTGGGGACAATCGGTCAACACTGAAACCCGTCAACGTGAAGTGCGTGATGCCTTAGACAAGATGGACACAGTCGTCGTTGTCGACCCATTCCCAACGATGGCAGGTGTTATGCACCGTCGTAAGAATGGCGTATATCTGCTGCCTGCGGCAACTCAGTTTGAGACTCACGGTTCAGTATCTAACTCAGGCCGTTCTATCCAGTGGCGTGAGCAAGTCATCGAGCCACTGTTCGAGTCTAAAACCGACATCGAAATCATGTACCGTTTAGCCCAAAAACTGGGTATTGCCGAGCAGTACACTAAACGCATCGCGATTGAAAATGGTTTACCTGTGATTGAAGAAATCACCCGTGAAATCAACCGCGGTATGTGGACTATCGGTATGACAGGTCAAAGCCCTGAGCGTATCAAGTTACACACCCAAAACTGGGGCACTTTCAGCAACAAGACGTTGGAAGCCGCAGGCGGCCCAGCTAAAGGCGAAACCTATGGTTTACCTTGGCCATGTTGGGGCACGCCCGAAGCTAAGCACCCTGGCACTCAAATCCTTTATAACCAAGCCAAACACGTTAAAGACGGCGGTGGTAACTTCCGCGCCCGTTACGGTGTTGAATATAAGGGTCAAAGCATTTTAGCCGATGGCACTTATTCTAAAGGCGCTGAAATTCAAGACGGTTACCCAGAATTTACTGCCGATATGCTCAAACAATTGGGTTGGTGGGATGATCTGACGGCGGAAGAAAAAGCGGAAGCCGAAGGTAAAAACTGGAAAACAGATTTGTCAGGCGGCATAGTGCGCGTGGCGATCAAGCACGGTTGCATCCCCTTTGGTAATGCTAAAGCTCGTTGTATTGTTTGGACTTTCCCTGATCAAGTCCCTGTACACCGTGAACCGTTATACACAGCACGTCGTGACTTAGTGGCGAAATACCCAACCTATGACGACATGCAAGTACACCGTCTCCCTACGCTGTATAAGTCTATCCAAGACAAAGACATGAGCGGCAAGTACCCGCTGGTACTGACATCGGGTCGTCTGGTTGAATACGAAGGTGGTGGTGAAGAATCTCGCTCCAACCCTTGGCTGGCAGAACTTCAACAGGAAATGTTCGTTGAGATAAGCCCTGCCGACGCTGCCGATCGCGGCATTCGTAACGGTGAAGATGTCTGGTTAGAAGGCGCCGAAGGTGGCCGTATTAAGGTACAAGCCATGGTTACCCCAAGGGTAAAACCCGGCGTTACCTTTATGCCATACCACTTTGCGGGTGTGATGCACGGAGAAAGTTTAGCGCCTAATTATCCAGAGGGAACAGTGCCTTACGTTATTGGTGAATCTTGTAACACTGCGCTGACCTATGGTTATGACCCTGTGACACAAATGCAGGAAACCAAGGCATCACTCTGTCAGATTGTTAAAGCGTAAGTGCAGCTTAAGCTAGGAGAATTGCCATTATGGCTACAATGAAATTTTTGTGTGATACCAAGCGCTGCATCGAATGTAACGGTTGTGTCACTGCCTGTAAAAACGAAAACGACTCCGCTCTCGAGTGGGGGATCCAACGCCGCCGCGTAGTGACGATCAACGATGGTCAACGTGGTGAAGCCTCAATCTCTGTCGCCTGTATGCATTGCTCAGATGCACCTTGTATGGCGGTTTGCCCAGCAAACTGCTTCTACAGAACCGACGACGGCATAGTGCTACACGACAAAGATGCCTGTATTGGTTGCGGTTACTGCCTGTACGCCTGTCCATTTGGCGCACCTCAGTTCCCGAAAAAAGGTGCCTTTGGTAGCCGCGGTAAGATGGATAAATGTACCTTCTGTGCCGGTGGCCCAGAAGAAAACCACTCAGATGCAGAACGCCAAAAATACGGTTCAAACCGTATTGCCGAAGGCAAACTGCCTATGTGTGCAGAACTGTGCGCGACTAAAGCCCTGTTAGCAGGTGATGCCGAAGTGGTTTCAAGCATCTTCCGTGAGCGTGTGGCTTATCGTGGTGCTAAAAACGCGGCTTGGAATTAATTCAGGTCAACAGGATCTGTCCACAGACTTAGCTTAGCGCCTACCTAGGTGGGCGCGACTAAGTGAGAGAGGATGTATGATGAACAAATGGTTCAAACACATAGGTTTAGCCATAGCACTGTTATTTAGTGCTGTGTGTATAGCCAATGGTGGTGATGAACTGGCGAATCAAGTTCAACAGTCTGATGCCCAAATTTGGGCACAACTGAAGGATGGTGCCACGGGATACACTACCTCCCAAAGTGAGTTTCATGCTCAGCCGATCAATACCTATGATTTACGGGTATTAGCGCTGCGTAGCGACTGGTTAGCGCCCGCCTTAATGGCAGCACTATTCGGTATGATCATTATCTTTGTCCTATTTATCAAGGTGAATGGCATCTCCAAGCTGCACCATGGTTTTTCAGGCAAGTTAGTGCATCGCTGGTCTAAGTTTGATGTTTCAATCCACTGGTTAGGCGCGATTCCATGCTTACTGTTGATTTTAACAGGCTTAACCTTGCTGGCGGGTCGCTTTTTCTTCCAACCTTGGTTGGGCGAAGGCATCTGGGAAGCAATCGTCTATGGCGCGAAGCAAATCCATGACGTGATGGCGATTCCCTTCATGATAGGTTGGGCATTGATGACCACCCTATGGGCGAAAAACCAACTGCCAAAAATGTACGACGTAAAGTGGTTCATGGTAGTAGGCGGTTACATTAACTTTGGTCCGTTCAAAGGTAAGCACCCAGATGCAGGTTTTGCTAACGCGGGTGAAAAAATGTGGTTTTGGGCATTTGCCCTGTTTGGATTAGTCATTTCAGCCTCGGGCATGTTATTACTCTTCCCTAACCTGTTCGAACCAAGCCGTACATTAAGCTTGATCGCCCTGGTACTGCATTCAGTGAGCGCTATCGTGATCTGTGCTTTCTCTATCGTACACATCTTCATGGCAACTGTGATGTCAGAAGGCGGTATGGAATGTATGGTGTCAGGCTACTGTGATGAAAACTGGGCCAGCCAACATCACAACCTATGGTTTGATGAAATCAAAGCCAACGGCACGCTTAAATATAAAGAATAAGACTGGAATCTAGCTGTAGGTATTCCAAAAATACTTAGCCACTAGCAAACGTAGAGCCCCCGTCAATCACTACTGGCGGGGGCTTTTATTTCAGCATTAGTCATCGGCTTTAAGTATATGTCTGAATTACATTTTGAATCATTTGTAACATTTGAGTACGAGATCACAAAGACCAATTTAAATGCTAAATCACTGTAAAAAAATTGCATGTATCATAGTTATTTAATAATAAAAACAATCATCTAGATAAAAATTGAATTTAAACAACACAACATTTCGTAACTTAGCAACCAACCAGATGCAACAACAATAAAACAATTCAATTAAAAACAGTATCTTAGTGTTAATTCCCATAAAATACTCACTTGCTGGCTAGCTCACGCGCACGCTAAAATTACCTATAGCGTAATTAAATTACGCATTGCTGCTTTTTATCCTAGAAGGTCATCATGTTTAAAAATGCCAAAACCAGTACATTGACGGCATTGCCATCAGTGTTTACAAGTATCTTACTGATCATCATAGGTATTTCGTGCTATCGCAGTTTTAATGAACTCGGTGAGACCAGTAAAAGCCTAGTCGACAACACTCAGCTCGCAGAAACTTTCACTACAGTACGAGAATCCTTTTTTGAGCTGCGCTTAGCCACCTTAGTCCACAACGGTAAAGCTATCGCCGATCAACAACATAAGGTCGCACAACTTGTCTCTCAACTGACCAAATTTAATACCGACTTCATGGGCGCTGATGCTCAAGCTATTCACACTCTTTTACCACAAACAGAACATTATGTTCGTCTCTACCAAGATGAACTGGCACTCGCTAAACAAACTGGAGCAGTACCTGAACTAACCGCTGAGCGTGCTGCGCTCGGGCCTAAGGTCAGTAATCAAATCAACCAATTAGTCACGCTGATCACTCAGAGAAATCATGAGTTAGGCAAACAAGCTGAAGATAAAGTCACCTCAACAGAAAGCATCCTACTGGGATTGATCTTGTTCGCGATTGTAGCGTCACTCTTCAGCGCCCTCATTATGAGTAAACAACTCGTCCACATAATCAATGAAATAAAACGGGTAATGGAACGTCTTGCCCATGGCGACCTAACTCATAAAACAAATATTAAAGGACAAAATGAGCTCTGCTCACTCGCAGAAGATCTCGACAGCGTGATAGGTAATCTACGTGAAATTATGTCTGAAATTGCCCAAGCCTCAGATCATATGTCCGACCAAATAGGACAATTGAATGTACAGTCAAATGCCAATAATCATGCACTGCAAATCCACGCCGTTGAAACCGACCAAGTCGTGACAGCCATGACTGAAATGAGCGCCACGGCCCATAATGTCGCGGGTGATGCTGCATCCGCAGCCCAGTTTACTCAACAAGCAAATGCGCAAGCGGATAAATCGAAGAAAGCCGTTGAACAAGCTGCCAACACTGTGATTGCCTTGGTCGCTAAAGTCGATGTCGCTGCTGATGCGATTAATGATATGAACGAAAATACTCGTCATATCGCCGCGATTTTGAATGTAATAGGCGAGATTGCCGATCAAACCAATCTGCTAGCGCTTAATGCAGCCATCGAAGCCGCTCGTGCAGGTGAACAAGGTCGAGGCTTTGCTGTTGTCGCCGATGAAGTTCGCTCACTGGCCGCGCGCACGCAAGCAAGTACCGCAGAAATCAACCAGATGCTGGAACAACTTTATCTTGGTGCCAATGCCGCCGTAACCGCAATGGAGCAAACCAAACACAGTTGCCAACAAGCCGCCGATACCACTAATCTAGTGACGGAAAACCTTGATACCCTGACCACTTATGTGTTCGATATTAATGGGCTAAGTAATCAAATCGCCACCGCAGCAGAAGAGCAAAGCGCTGTGACCGAAGAGATAAACCGTAATCTGGCCACCATTCGTGAAATGGTCGATGAACTGAATCAAAGCGGTAAAGCCACCCTCAATAGCGCAACCTCTTTGGCCGCGACGAAGGAACAACTCGTCGGCGTGGTCTCGCATTTTAAGCTTTAAGTTTAGGTTTAGGCTCCCTGAAAAAAGCTTTTAAATCTGCGGCCTAATAACAAAAATTATTGGGCTGTCAGATTTTTAGATGAAATATAAAGCGCGTCACACACCTGCAATATAAATCGCAGCCAAGAAAAATAACCTATTATTAATGCTGTATTTTTAGAAAAATTATTTACCAAAAAATGATTAAATTGATTCAGTGTCAACAGTGCTAAACCAATAATAAGGGCGTGAAGCCTAAAGTTCAGGAATGAAGATACGTATTGCCCATCTCCCACTCCCACAATATTGAATACCACTAAAAAACTTCGGACTCAGCTATCAACGATTAGCTATCGTCGGCTTCCATGTAAGGCCAACACACGGCAGTGCTACCGCTGCAATTCATCCGCCTGTCCATAACACAGTGGTAAACCACAAGGCTTGCTTGTAGCATAACAAGCCTCTACGTTAAACAACTTCACTAGCACTACCGCTTACAAGTACCCGCTTAACGACAAGGATGTTATGAAGATATTCACTATTGCTACTCTCCTATTACTGTTGACCGTAAGCTTTGCAGCAACTGCAGAAAAGTCCGCGCTGGAACAGGTATTTGAGCAACAACAATACGACGCTTTCTTGCAACAAGCACAGCAGCAAGCAGCAGAGAACAATGCTGAGGCGTTATTCTTACTGGGTAAAGCCTACCATCTCGGCCGTGGCGTCACGCAAGACAATGCCACCGCCAGCCAATACTATGAACAAGCCAGAGCCTTAGGTTCGGCCCGTGCCAGCCATAATCTAGGCAGCATGGCGCTGGATAATGATCGAAAAACGCAGGCAATCCCCTTGTTAGAAGAAGCGCTGGCGCGGGGTCTTAAACTACCGACCTTATATAACCTAGGACGGGCACACAGTCCGGCAGATCCCAGCTCAAGGTTCTATCTAGCGAAAGCAATCACTGCGGCGCAGCAAGCGGGGAGTTACTTTGGACAAGCCTTTGAACTTCAACCCGATAACCTCTATCTGGATAATGCCTCACGCGAGTATCTGCGCGCTTACTTAATAGCGATGCAAAGTGTCGGCAGCGAAAGAGAAAGTCTCGACCTCCCGCAGTTACGCCAGCAAGCCATAAAGTGGCTGGAATTGGGTATGGCAGCAGATGACGGTACGACGTGGACAAACTACGGCGCCCTGCTGTTGAATGAAAATGACTACAGCGGTGCGAAAGCCGCATTTTTACAAGGTGCTAAACGTCAAGTTGCCATCGCTAATTATCATTTAGGCAGCATGGAAGAGCGCGGTTTGGGCGCAGAAGCCGATAAAGTGCAAGCACTGGCATACTACGAGAAAGCGGCGTTAGCCGGCATGGAACAAGCGAAGGCTCCCGCTTATGAACTGCTTAAGGCACAACTGGAATATGAGGACGATCTCACTAAATTGGAACAAGGCATTGCCCGCTTTAATGCACTAAAACAGCAAGATGAGTATGTTCCCATCTCACTTGACTCAGTTATTCATCGCCTGACGTGGGGTAAGTTTCTGGCACAGCAGCGACAACAGATTATTTCGTTGCCAACAGCGGCCAAAACCAAATTAAGCTTGCAGGCCTGTGGTTTAGGCTACAACCAACTGCATGGCAGCACATACAATATTGGAGAAAACTCTCACTGGCGTATGGCGGCGTATCTAACCTTAGCTGACAAAATCGCCTTACCACTAGAAGGCAGAGTCGATGAACATGGCTGCGCCAGTTTAACGATTACCATGACAGATCAGCTGTATCACTTGTTACAACAAGGTGCCGTATTCGGATTACGCTTTCCCAACTACACTCTGCCACTGGCATTAAGCCGGCAAGAAAATATCTTGCAGCTAACACTCATGCCTGTCGAGACCCCATTACCGGTTAATTAGTCACAGCAATTTAAGCCTGTGGCCTCGCTTGCTAGGCCACAGGAATTATCTATTTTCGACAGCAACATCTTATTAATCTTGCGATTCCCTCGCCCAATATCCCGCCAACATGGCGCCAGACAAATTATGCCATATCGAGAATATCGCGCTGGGAATGGCAGAAATGGGGCTAAAGAATTTAATACATAAAGCAGTGGCGAGACCTGAGTTTTGTAGGCCAACTTCGATGGAGATAGTTTTACAGACTGTGTGGTTAAAGCCTAATAAACGGCAACAGAAATAGCCTAAGGCGAGACCAAGACCATTATGTAAGAACACGGCCAGCAGAATAATGGGGCCAACTTTATCAAACTGATTGGCATTTAACGCCACGATAATCGTAATCGCCATCACAATTGCCAAGATAGAAATCAGTGGCAATGCAGGAGCGACTTTAGCCACCAGCGATTTAAAAAAATGATTGATAATCACGCCAACGCTGACAGGGATCAGCACAATTTTCACTAAACTCAGCAGCATATCGGCGAAGGGTATATCGATCATCTCCCCAATCAACAGCTTAATAATCAGTGGTGTTAACACCACGCCCGCTAAGGTTGACAGTGCCGTCATGGTTATCGATAAAGCCACGTCGCCTTTTGCTAAATAACAGACCACGTTTGAGGCGGTGCCGCCTGCAACACTGCCCACTAACACCATGCCTATGGTGAGTTCCCTATCTAATCCTAATAACAGGCTAATTAGTAATGCACTGAGCGGCATGACAGAAAATTGCAGCACGAGTCCTGTGAGTACAGCACGTTTCTGTTTGAATGCATTAGCAAAATCCTGCAGTTCTAAGGTGAGCCCCATAGAGAGCATGATGATCACCAACAGCGGCACTATGGCGGATTTAAGCTCAGTAAACCAACTAGGTATCAGATAAGCTGTCATTGCGCCTATCAGTGCCAACAGCGGGAAGAAGCGGTTTACGTTTGCCAACATAGCGGGCCCTTTACATCAAGAGGTTATTTTTATCGTTCGGATGATGACAGCCGTCCCTTGGATAGACAAGCGCTAATCCGCCAGCAACAAAATGCCTAGAATGGTGATTTTCAATCTCAGTATTTAGACTGACACGGCAAGCTAACCCCGCAAATCTACAATAAATTCCGCTAAAAAATGTATGATAAAAATGCATTCCCAATCGCTAAAACATGATCTGCTTAACAAAAAGCCCGTGATTTCCTTGTTAGGAAACCGTAACTTATAACCAGTTCACGTTTTAACAATTACATACGAGGTAGTCTTATTGCGCTAGGTGGTCGTGAATTACCTAAAGCAATTTCGGTGTTTACGGTTAGCACTCTCAGATAGGAATCGTTATGTCATCAGTTATTCAAACGCTCAGCGGCGCTATCGCAACGCCTTATCAAGCGAATATTACCGTCCCTAACTGGATGCTCGGCTCGATGGAACGGGTCATGCAGTACTATGTCGATAAGAATCTTCGCCTCGATACGCTTTCCGCAGAAATGATGCCAGCACCGGTTGAAGGCAAAAAATATATGCTATACGCACATATTCCCTTCTGCCATACCCTGTGCTCTTACTGTACCTTCCACCGTTTTATGTTTAAGGAAGACAAGGCGCGTGCCTACTTCATCTCATTACGTAAAGAGATGGAAATGGTCAAGGCCCTCGGCTATGACTTTGAATCTATGTACATTGGTGGTGGTACCACCACGGTATTAGAAGACGAATTAGCCCGTACCATAGAACACGCTAAAACCCTATTTCCTAGCATTAAAGAAGTCTCCTGCGAGTCCGATCCACAGCATTTAGACAGCCCAGGCTTTAAACAGCTCAAAGGCTTAGTGGATCGCATGTCTATCGGCGTACAAAGCTTTAATGACGATATTTTAAAAATGACCGACCGACTCGATAAATTCGGCACGGGTCAGCAAACCTTCGACAAGATCATGGGTGCCAAAGAGTTGTTCCCTATTATCAACGTCGACCTGATTTTTGGTTTCCGCGGCCAAACCGATGAAGTGATCCAACACGATCTCGACATGGCATCGCGCTTAGACCCAAGACAAATTACCACCTATCCGCTGATGATCACTCATCAAACCCGTAAGAGCGTTAAAGGCAAATTAGCGGCGCCGCAAGCGGATATGGCAAACCAATATCGCCAAATATTAAACAGCCTTAATGGTCAATATAATCAATTGTCTGCATGGGCATTTGGTAAAACCGATGACGAAGGATTTGATGAATACGTTATCGATTACGACGAATACTTAGGGGTAGGTTCTGGCTCATTTAGTTTCTTAAATGACACGCTTTATGTGAACACTTTCTCGCTACGTAAGTACCAAGAACGCATCGCAGCGGGTCAAATGGGTGTCGAGCAACAAAAGAACTACAGCAAAAAAGACGTGATGCAATATCGCTTTTTGCTGGGCATGTTCTCCGGCCGTTTATCGCGTAAATATTTCCGCGAAACCTTTGGCGTCAATTTAGATACCGCCTTATTTAAAGAAATGACCTCGATGAAACTGATTGGCGCCATCAAAAACGACCCAACAGATCCCGACAATCTGATCGTCACCGACAACGGCAAGATGATGGGTCTATTGATGATGAAAGAGTTTTACTCAGGCATGGATAACGTACGCGCCCAGTTGCGTAAACCGCTCAAACCCTGTGATATGTAACACTTATTGATGATTGTTGATTCATAAAGACTAAACAGGCCCTTCGAGGGCCTTTTTGTTAACTCGGTTTAAAGGTAATCTTGCCCAGTACTATTAATTGAGCACAATCCCAACAATAAAGGAGTATTCGTTATGGGTTTTAATGAACAAGAAAAACAAGCCTTATTAGCACTCAAAGGCGTTGGCCCGACGGTAATTAAACGCTTCGAAGAAATTGGCATCAGCTCGCTGCAACAACTCGCCCAACACGAAGTGGATGATATTGCTAACTTAGTCGCCAGCATGCTGCGCACCACTTGCTGGAAAAATAGCCCACAAGCGCGAAATGCGATAAGTGCGGCCATCGACCTCGCCCGCGCGCAATAATCGTTCCCCATTGATACTAAAACATCCAACTAGAGTTAAGAAGTACATGTCAGCACACTTAGCCATACCCCTTTTTGCTATAGTTTTACTCGTCTACGGAGAAACTGCCTCTGCCAATGATAGCAGTTTTGGCGATGCTAATGGCTCTATTACCTTGAAATATCAGCCTAATATCAGTATGGATAAAGAGTCCCTCTTCATCAGCGAGACCGAAGTCAGGGTCGATTATGTGTTTACCAACACCAGTTCGCAGGATCTTATCGTCCCCATTGCTTTCCCCATGCCGCCGATGTTTTTTGGCTCAGCCGATCACAGCAGCATTGATAACTTCACCCTTAAAGTGAATGGCAAAACCCAGCCAACTCAGCACAGGCTTGTTGCCCAACTTGCCGATAAAACCGATATTTCAACCGAGCTGAAACAGCTTGGCTGGGGTGTAGATGAAGTCGCTTACTTTGCCGAATATGCCGAAGTCCCCAAGGGTAAACCCGCACTCCCCAAGCAATGGTTGGATGAGAACCAACAAATCGCCTTTACCCTAAGTGATTACTTTGTGTGGGAACAAACCTTTCCTGCGGGCCAATCTGTCGCTATCAGCCATAGCTACACGCCAAGCCTCTCAACGGGCATCCCCGATACTGCCAGTAGTATTATTGATACTTACACTGAACTGGCCTGTTTAGATGAAAGCGCCAAGCAAGGGATTAAGAAACGCAATCTCGTCGTCAAACAAGACGGTGAAGATCAGGAGATTGGCGTCGAATGGAGCCATCTTAGTTATATTTTGGTCACAGCTAATAACTGGCAAGGGTCAATTAAGGACTTCAAACTCACCCTAAAAAAATCCCAGCCCACAGATCTCATTAGCTTGTGTTTTGATGGCGAGCTTAAAAAAACTGACCCACTCACCTTTGAGTTCCAGCAAAAACAGTTCACGCCAAAGCAAGATCTCAGCGTCCTGTTTATTCGTAAACCGAATTTTGAATAATCAAAAAAGAAGCCAGCTAAGTGCTGGCTTCTTTATAACTCGCTATTTTTAATTTAAAAACTATAGGTCATACCTAACCAGTAACGGCGGCCATCTTCGATATAACCGTATTCTTCTTGGGTAATTTCCTTATCGAAGGCGTTATAAATGCCCGCACTAAATTTCAAGCTATCGTTCAACTGATAGTTAGCCCCCAAATCCAGCAGAGTATAAGAAGGGGCGATTAAACTGCTCGATGAAGGTCCAGTCGTCGGTTGGCTCTCTTCGCCACGGTAGTTCACCCTCAACCAAGTGCTTAAATTATCAATAGGCTCGTAGTTGAAAGACGCTTGGATCAAATGCTTAGGCAATTGATTCAATGGGCTACCTTTATAAACACCTGTCTTTTGCTCCGAATCCGTATAGGTATAGTTACCCGTCAAACTCAAATTTGAGCGAATGCGATAGTCGATACTCAGTTCAATCCCTTGGGTCACAGCTTCGTCGACGTTCACATAAGTCGTCGGATTAGAACCAAATTGATTTGGACCATCGGTACATTGAGTCGCAGGACAGGCAACGCGGGTGATCTTGTCATTAAACTCGTTATAGAACACACCCGCGCTAGCGGTAATGCTCTCGGTCAGATCAGAATACAAACCTAACTCGTAGTTAACTGAAGTTTCAGGTTGTAAATCTGGATTACCGTACATGTTGCCACCGCGGCTAACTTGTCCCCAGTCGGGCACTGTCTGGCGTAAACTCGGCGCCCTAAACCCTGTTGATACACCGCCCTTTAAGGTGGTGCTGTCGGTTAATCCCCACACGCCATAAACGCGCGGACTGACATGATTACCAAAGTTCTCATCATCATCCAAACGCAGCCCCATGGTCAGAGCAAAGTTATCGACAATGCGCCATTCATCCTCAGAAAACACCGACCATTGTTTGCGACTAATATCAGTTAAGTCACTCACTTGGTTACCTGTTTCGTCGGTGAGATCTTGATGGTTGAATGCTGCGCCAAAGGTCGCTGTATGACTTTGGCCTAACGTAGTGATAAGGCTAGATTGCGCATCCGTGTTAGTGATTTTCATCTTACGGGATTTATTATCAAACACTTCATGCTTGATATAACTATCCGAAGTACCAAAGTCCCAACGACCTGTATGTGAAAGGGAGAAAGTGCTGTTTTCATATTCTGTCGTTGAAGATTCAGGGCAACCGCGACGACCACAGGCTTCGCCCGGTGCTAACGGTGTGACGGTTTTACCTAAACTGCTGTCGAGTTCTTGGTTAGAAGTACCAACTTCAAACATGATATCGTGATTTTCATTGGGTGTGAGCGCAAATCTCGCGGTCAAGTTAGTCGCATCGCGACCTCGGTAACCACCATAGATTTGATCTTCTTCACGCTGGGTATATTGACCATAAAGTTGCATCCCTAGCAGATCTTTGATCAAACCACCGTTGACGAAAAAGTTGCCTTGATACACATTTCCCGAGTCAGACTTTTCCTGCAAAGTGCTGTCGAGTCGCACCTCACCCTGCCACTCGTTTAGCACTTTGCGAGTGATAATGTTAATTACCCCACCAATGGCATCCGAACCATAAAGTGACGACATAGGCCCACGAACGATCTCAATTCTATCGATAGCAGCCAATGGTGGCGTCCAAGCGCCTTCAACGCCTGGGCCGTCACTGTTGGTCCGTGTCTCGCGCGAGGATTGGCGTTTACCATCCACTAAAATTAACGTGTATTGGCTACCCATGCCCCGCAGACTGATATCCTGACGGTCTGCACCGCCCGTAATCACCACGCCGGGCACTTCTAACATGGCATCGGTTAAGTCGCGGTAGAAGCGGTTATCCAGATCCTCACGGGTGATCACGCTGATAGAAGCTGGCGCATCGCGAATTTGCTGTTCAAATCCCGATGCAGTCACCACGATTCTTTCCATCATCTTTTCTTTATCTGACGCGGTATCCGCAAGGGCATTTGTTACTGGTACTGTGGGCAACAAACATAAAGCGGTGATCACTTGAGCGAGGTACTTCTTACGACTTAACAACATAACCGACAAGTCTCCATTAGAGCAAAGATTGTAAATGAGAACAATTTTCAATACGGAAATGTATCTCTATGTTACAATCAGCTCAAGTTAGACTTTAGGTATTCACTTGTAAGAGTTACTTAAAAATGAATAAAAACATGATCAAAGGGATGATCGTTTTTGCGACAATCGCAGAAAAGGGCTCAATGAGTGCCGCAGCGCAGCAATTAAATCTCAGCTCGTCGGCGGTAAGTCAGCAAGTGACCAAGCTCGAAATGGACATGGGGATCAGCCTGTTCCACCGCAATACCCGCAACCTCACACTCACCGAAGCGGGCAGTTTGTTCTATGAGAATTGCCGCAAGGTCATAGCGATAGTCGAAAGCACAGAGCAGAAACTTAATAACTTGAAAGGTATTCCATCAGGGGAATTAAAGATTGCCGCGCCTATAGGATTTGGCGGCGGCCTGTTAAGCGAACCTTTTAATTACCTGTTGGCAGCACATCCACAGATAAGTTTGAATTTACTGCTGCAAGATGGCCCGATAGATATAGTCAACGACGGTATCGATCTGGCGATTTGCATCGGCCCCTTATCGGATTCCAACTTAATTGCCCGCCATTTAGCCGATTGGCGTATGTTACTGTGCGCCTCCCCCAATTATCTGCCAATGCATAAAAACCTTAGCCACCCAACGGAGTTAGCTGAAATAAATCGGATCTATCACACTTATGCTAAAGGCGATATCTTAACCCACGCCTTCAGCCAAGAGTGTTTTGAACTGACAAGCCAGCGAATTAGCGTCAACAATATGCAGGCGTTAATTCAACTCACACTCGATGGTCTAGGATTTGCCGCTCTGCCCGAACCTGAAGTGCATAAATACCTCGAAAGCGGCCAACTGGTCACCCTATTACCCGAATGGTCACTCAATACCTACAGTGTTTATAGCGTAACGTCGGCGCGAGATAAGCAGCCCGCAAAAGTGAAAGAAGCACTCAATGCACTTAGCCAATACTTTAGTCAGGCAGATTTTCACCAAGCCTATCATGTTAACCTGGGCCATCAAAAAGATGGTGTAAACGATAACGTAACCAATATCTTACCAATTAAAACTAAGAAAAAGTCACATCATCTTGATGTTGGTCACGCATCTTGAGGATACCTTACACGCATTCATTTCTGCGCTAAGCTGGGGTATTCTGCGGTGATAAACCGATAAAAAGATGTAACTCGATGAAAGATGTGGCCTTAGTGTTGGAAGGTGGTGGCCTCAGGGCCATTTATACCGCAGGTGTATTAGACGCGTTTTTACAGCAGTCACTTCACTTCAACTATGTAATTGGGGTATCTGCAGGTGCCATTTATCCCGCGTCCTATGTATCCCGCCAATTTGGTCGCAATCTCCACATTCAGCAGCAATATCTCAATGACAAACGCTATATGGGCATCCGCCATTGGCTGGCAACGGGTAATTATGTCAACACAGACTTTACCTACCGTCGCATGGCTTATGAGTTGCTGCCATTTGATTTTGATACATTTTTAAATAGTAATACCGAATTCAAGGTCGGCGCCTTTAACTGCAACACAGGAAAAACCGATTACTTTGGGATGGCCGATTTTAATGAACACGATAAATTGCTCGACGTGCTCATTGCCTCCTCTAGCCTGCCTTTTATGTCTAAACCCAGCGTGATCAACCAAAATCCTTACCTCGATGGCGGCATCGGCGAACCGATACCAGTAGCGCAATCACGAAAGGACAGTTACGCACGCCAAGTCGTGATCCTGACTCAAGATGAGCATTATCAAAAATCCGCGATGAAAATGAATTGGTTAGCCCGCAAAACCTATAAACACTATCCCGCCGTTGCCCATGCGCTAAATGAACGCCATCGTGTTTATAATCAAGCATTAGTCGAGTTAAACCAAGCCGTTGCGAATAATAAAGCCTTTGTGATCCGCCCAGCGCAACCACTTAATCTATCGCGGCTCGATCGCAATATCGGTAAAGTAACCGCTGTCTATCAGCAAGGCTTAACAGATGGGCAAAATATCTTGCCCGCATTAATCACTTGGTTAGCCGCACCAAAACGGCCTAAATCTGAAGTGTAATCGAACGCAGCACTTGGCTAATAATCAACTCTCGCAGCCATTTATGGCTCAAGTCGTGTTCGAAGTGTTTGTGCCACATCAATAAATACGCACCGGGGATCAGCTTGATGGGTGATGGTAAAGACTGAAGCTCAAAAGACTTCATCACAGCCAAGGCATAGCGCGAAGGTGCGCAGAGGATTAAATCGCTCTGTTCACACAGGTTGAGAGCACTCTGAAAGTCGGTCATATTCACGGCAATATCCCGTTTACGGCCCTCGAGTTGCAACACATCATCCAGCAACCAATGCTCTAAACCGCCAAAGGCCACTTGCAGATGGCGATAACTCAAGAAGGTATCTAAATTCCATTCTTGTGTTAACGCCGGATGATCACGACGCATCAAACACACGGGATAATCCTGCACTAACTCAACATGGCATAAGTCATCGGGAATATTATTCACATGCATGGGCGAGCGCTCATCCCACTCGCGGCAACCTATGGCTAAGTCGATGTCGCAGCGCAGTAATCTGTCCATGGTATCGAGTCGCCACGTTTGGCAATTGAGACTCACACCGGGCGCTTGAGTGAGCAACATGGGCATAAAATGAGGAAAGGTCAGTGAATAGGTGGTTTCGACCAAATGCATTCTAAACTGTCGTTGGCTCAAGGCGGGTTCGAAGGTGTCCGGCCGAGTAAATTGCGCCAATTGCTGTAAGCATTGGCGCAACTCAGGCGCGAGTGACAAAGCCTTGGGCGTCGGTTTTAGGCCGTAGGCGGTACGCTCAAATAAAGGATCATCAAATACTTCCCTCAGACGTGTGAGCTGTTTACTCACCGCCGACTGGCTCAAATGCAACCGCGCAGCAGCGGCGGTCACACTTTGCTCCTCAAGTAGAATTTCGAGTACGGGCAGTAAATTCAGATCCAAACGTTTTAGCATCTATGCCTCATTCACCCCAAAATAATGACTAGGGTTGCACTTTTTTAAATGGATTTAACCTTAAATTCTGCGGCAACTTCATCAATAACAGTGACAATAAAATCACAGCTATTCCCATCCATTGGCGCATATCTAAAGTTTCCCCCACAATCATGACCCCTAATGATACGGCAACCACAGGGTTGACTAAAGCGACCATACCCATGATTTCTGGCCCTAAGTTTCGCATAGACCATAACCAAGCCCAATAGGCAACGGCGGTGTTGGCAATCACTAACCATATCAGTGAAGGTACAAGCGTCATACTCGGTAGCTGCGGTGGCCCTGCCATAAACCAAGCCAGTGGGATCAACATCAAACCGCCTAATAATAGCTGCCACGCGGTCAGCACTAAAAAGTCACCCACATCCCACTTTTGCATCCAGCGAGAAGAAAAGGCAATTAACGTAGTGGCGCTCAACATGCACAACACGCCGATAGGATCGAGATCCGCCGAAGGGTTAAGCAGTAAAATCACCCCACCAAGACCCATTAAGCCTAATAATAACCACTTCATTGCTGGGCGTTTTTTATCAATGAGCCAAGCCAGTATTAAGAAGATGAGCGGCAGAGTGGCCCCTAAGGTTCCCGCCACCGCGCCCGGCAAACGATACGCGCCGATAAATAGCAAAGTGAAGAAGGCACCGATATTACAAAAAGCCAGCAAACCAAGCTTTGACCAAACCAAAGTTGGCAAACGAGGACGCAGCATCAACATCAGAATCCCCGCAGGCAGCGCGCGCCACACAGCCACCCAATAGGGCGACATATCATGTAAGTAGAGACTCACTAACGCATAGGTCGTCCCCCAAAATACAGGGGCGAGTAACGCAATAATAAAGGGCATAATGACTTCTTAAAAAGTATCTTGATGTTGAGATATATTACTTTGAGATAATAAAACAGGCAAGCCTTGAGATAACAATTCCACCGATTACAACCTCTATTGCATGAACTTAGCCAAATCCACCCACAACAGACACTGCGCTTGGGCGCCGTTTGCCGTATAATCGGCCGTCATTTTCTACAGGCGGGCCAGTATGTTCCATATCGCACTCTATGAGCCAGAAATCGCACCTAACACAGGTAATATCATTCGCCTTTGCGCAAACAATGGCTGCCAGCTGCATTTGATTGAGCCATTAGGTTTTGATCTAGAAGAGAAAAAGCTACGCCGCGCGGGTTTGGACTATGCCGACTTAACCAATGTGACTCGCCATAAAGACTTCGATGCTTTCCTCGAAGCCATGGCTGGCAAGCGCATTATGGCCTGCACCACTAAGGGGAGTCGCCCGCATACTGAGCTGAGTTTTGCCAAAGACGATGTGCTGCTATTCGGCCCAGAAACCCGAGGTTTACCGATGACGATTATCGAATCCATCCCCACTGAGCAGAGACTACGCATCCCCATGGCGGCCACCAGCCGTAGCTTGAATCTGTCTAATGCGGTGGCAATTATCAGCTATGAAGCATGGCGTCAGCTTGGGTTTGAAGGCGCGGTTTAATGCGTAGTGATGCTTAAGTGGATTAGTCTGGACTTAACCTGTCAATATTCAAATCACGATGCAATCAGATCCGACAGGTTAATTTAACTCCATTCGCCCCTAAAGCAAGACAGTTGAGCTACGCGCATTACGCATTAATTGTCATTGCTTCCCCAGTGACACGCCATAAATATATCCCTATAGACTCGACGGCGGCATATATCCATCCATGCCGCCAGCGATCACTGGTGCAACAATGCCAATCCTCACTAACCCTTCTGCTGTTCGTTTAGCTAAAAAGCTACTGCCCCAATTTAGCGGTATCAGCCAAGTACTGATTCGTAGTCAGCTATAGGCCAAATGTTGCTAATGCTTCATACCTAGCTGTTTTTCGATTTAAATATTCTAAGCCCCCCTTCCAGTATCAGCACAATAACGGCAAGCCAAATTCCTATATAGGTAGGCCATTCACCTGGGTTGATGGTTTCACCAAGCATTATTGCAACAACCAATAATAGTAAAGGTTCGACATAGATAAGCAGCCCAAAAAGACTTAGATTTAGGTATGGTGCAGATAAGGATTGTAACCCGAGCGCTAATGCACTAATTGCACCTAAGCCAATGACTAACCATAGTGGTGAGCTGCTATGACTTAATAAGCTTTCAATCACATAGCCACCACTCAAGATAAAGTAGATACTCACTGGTACACTGAGTATCATATCAAACCATACTCCACCAATGTTATTCGTACCGGTTTTATGTCTTAACCAGAAATAGATTGGGTATCCTAGGCAAATGGCAAGTGTTGGCCAAGCTAATGTTTGGGAAATGGCGAGTTGATTTAACACACCTAGCAATGCAAACAGGCAAGCTATCAATTGCATTCGTGACATTTTGTCTTTAAATGCAAATCGGCCAACGACCACCATAGTGATGGGCATAATAAAATAGCCAAGTGACACCGCTAAGCCATATCCATTGCTGGGAGCCCACATGAATAACCAAAGCTGAATGCCGATTAAAAAGCTTGATGCTATTCGAGTTAACCAAAAGTGCTTTTCACGGATTATTCGCTGATAAATAACGATGACTTGCGACCAGTACCCCTGCACGCCGATAAAAACCGTTAAAAGTGGAAGCGTAAATAGTATGCGCCAACCATAAATTTCCTCACCACTGAGAGCGTCCAATAGGGCGGTATAAGCAAACATCAACGCAAAAAGTGCTGATGCGGCCACATTCAAACTTACGCCGAGCAAGGTATTGGAGATTGGTTTCATGACATCCATAACGCAAAAAGTAATTTAGCTGTATTTTATTGTGTTACCTTTGAAATAAGCTCTCTAAGTTGATGCTATTTCCGGTAAAATTTCTCACTTGGATGTCAATATGTCACTCGATAAATACGACCATGCTCTTCTCGCGTTACTCCAACTGAACTGCCAAACCCCTCTACGGGAGTTGGCGGAAGCCGTTCATTTATCTACGGCATCGGTTCAGCGTCGTATTCAAAAGCTGAAAGACAGCGGTTACATTCAATCTATGACCGCCATTTTAGATCCCGATAAGCTAAATAAAGTCATCACCATTTTTGTTGAAGTTCAGGTTGAAAAAAACGATATGAATACGCTTCGGCAGTTAAAAAAAGACTTTTCTGGTCCAGAAGTTCAGCAATGTTACTACGTAACAGGGGATGCCGACTTTATGTTGGTGCTGTTAGTTCCTCATATGCAACGATTCCAAGAGATATGTGATCAAATGTTCCACAATAATGCTAACGTAAAATGGTTCAAAACAATTGTGGTGCTGGATAGAGTTAAAGTGACTTTGGATGTGCTGTAATATCGTAGATATATAGCATTTTCTGTTAGTTACCAGTCGCGAAGTTAATTTTAGCCCACTTGTGACAGCATTAATAGCTCCTGTAAGTTAGCCTAGGATCTGGGTTGCCCCTCTGCCACAATCCCTGCTCTAAGCAATTGATCACGAGTTTTTCACCCGACTTTAGTCATTCGAAATCTACAGATGAAAGCAAGGGATCTATCACGTACATGTCCCGAAGTGAGTTGTGTGGTGTCGAGTGGAGATTGTACGATTAAGTCGTACTACATAATCAAAACTGCCAGTTCGTGTATGAGTTAGTACACTTATTGAGATGGCGCGACTGGCGTCATCTCTATCCCACGAAATAACTGGTAGCGATCAACATCATCGTCTAAATATTGAATATTCTGCGTCCATTGCCATGCGTTAGCTTGAGCACCCGCCCCCTTTGCCTCGAACAGTAATTGAATTAACGCAGACCGAGCAGTCACCACGCCCTCACCCAGCAAAGAATAATCGCCATTTTGACGATATAAGCTAAAGACTTGCTGCTTCTCTTGGGACACGCCATCGTAATAGGTCAACAACACTTGCTCGCCCTGCTCCCTAAACCACCAGGTTTCACTATAGGGCGCACGCGTGCCAACACTCACAGACAATAACAGCTGCCGCTTATCATGGGAGCAAAATCCGGTGACTGTGACTTTTCGTGGCACTTCCCCCACTTTAGCGGCATCGCCCCCCCATTGACCGGTAAACTGAGGGCAAAACTCACTAAAACTTACCCTAGCCGCGTGCACAGCCAGAGGAATAACAGCACTCAGTGCAATTGTCACTCCCCATAATAGTCTTAATCGGTTGATTTTATTTTGCATCTACCTAGTCCTCAGCCGAAATATCACCCTAGATTAGCCTGTAATTCTGCCATCAACAAATCACAATTAGCCGACAACCATTCACAGATGCTTACACAAAGCGTCCCGCTATGGGTTATCACTCAGTTTGCTTTCATGCTCGGTTTCTATACTCTCGAATCTGCACTACAAATAAAATCATTATAACTACATGTATGATAAGGAGACTCACAGTGAAGAAGACAGGAATCTTATTGCTCTGTCTGTTGATGCCATTCGGCTCAGCATTTGCGGAGCAGGGTAAACCGCTCTCGGTGGAATTGCTCTGGCAACTTAAGCGTATTGGTAGCCCAGTCGTATCGCCCTCTGGTGAGCATATTATTGCGCCAGTCACAGAATATGATCTAAAGGAAGATAAAGGTTCGACCCAGTTATGGCGTTTTGATGGCGAAGGTAAAAATAATCGCGCGATTACAGTCAAAGGGTTAAAGGTAAGTGAACCCGTGTTTTCGCCCGACGGTAAAACCTTGGCCTTTGTGAGTGAGCGAAATGAAGACGACGCAGGCCAAATCTACCTATTGCCTATGGACGGTCCGGGTGAAGCGCAACGCTTAACCGACATACCTACTGGCGTAAATGGTATTAAATGGGTTGGCAAGCATTTGTATTTCATCAGCAATGTATTCCCAAATCAAACATGGGACGAGATGAAAACCCAACTAAAAGCCGACGAGGACAATAAGGTCTCCGCTCGCCAGTGGAACGCTTTGCCCTACGCTCAGTTTGATCACTGGTTAGATGAACGTCGCCAAGCCCATGTATTTAGGCTCCCCGCTTCGGGCGGCGAAATCGAATCCGTGACGCAAGCGCTCAGCCATGAGTTACCACGCTCGAGCCAAAGCAGTTCAAGTTACGATATTTCGCCTAATGAACGCTTAATTGCTTTCAGTACTTATGGCTCAGACAACCGTATCGACCCTAAACTGGATATTTTCCTTGCGACGATTGGCAGTGGTAAAGCAGAGAATATCACCCCAGAAAATCAAGCCGCAGATGCTGATCCCAGCTTTAGCCCCAATGGCAAAACGTTGGCTTTTACCCGTCAGAAAATCCCCGGTTTCTATGCCGATACTTCAAGGCTGATGTTACTGGATATCGATAGCCGTAAACTTAATACGCTAACACCTGAGTGGGATCGTTCGGTCAGCCAATTTAATTGGACCCCCGACAGTAAAGGCTTTTATGCCACCATTGAAGATGCCGCCACTAACCGCATTTATCATATCGATGCCAAAAACGGTAAAGTCAAAGCCATTACAGAGGCAACTGACTTTGGCCAACCCGCCATAGGCAAAGACGGTGAACTGATTGCCACCAACGAGAGCTTTTTGCACCCAGCGCGCTTGGTCAGCATTAATCCCCGCAATGGTAAGACGGTACGCCTAGAGAATTTTAATGACGATATTCTCAAAGATGTTGATTTAGGCACTTACGAATCAGTGACCTACAAGGGATATCAAAATCAAGATATTCAAATGTGGGTTCACTATCCTCCCGGATTCGATCGCGGTAAAAAATATCCCCTCTTTATGCTGGTTCACGGCGGGCCACATAACGCCATTACCGACGGTTTCCATTACCGTTGGAACGCGCAAACCTTCGCCTCTTGGGGATATGTCACTGCTTGGCCAAACTTCCATGGTTCTAGCGGCTTCGGACAAGCGTTTGCCGATGCGATTAACCCAGATTGGAAGAATAAATCCCTCGAAGATGTGCTCAAGGCGGCCGACTGGTTTAAACAGCAAAGCTGGATTGATAGCGATCGTATGGTGGCGGGTGGCGCAAGTTACGGTGGTTATCTGACCTCAATTATTTTAGGTCAACCACATCCCTTTAAAGCCTTGTTGATCCATGCTGCGGTTTACGACATGTATTCACAAATGGCGTCGGATTTTGCCGTGCACAGCACCCGATTTGGCAACTACTGGGATAATCCTGAGCTGTATAAAGCCATTTCTCCGCATTACTTTGCGGCTAACTTTAACACTCCGACCTTAGTCAGCCACGGTCAGCTCGATTACCGGGTACCTGTGGGACAAGGATTTGAACTGTTCCGCACACTGCAAACTCGCAATGTGGAATCACGGATGATTTACTTCCCTGATGAAAATCATTGGGTTATGAAACCCAATAACTCTATCTATTGGTATAACCAAGTGAAGGATTGGATGACCCATTATGCTAAGCCGGGCGGACAATAAACGCTGAACCTAGAACAGAAAAGCAAAAGGTCTGCACTATGCAGACCTTTTCTTTATCGAATCAAGCCTCGCAATAATAGCTTATTGGCCAAATCCCGTGGCTTTAATATCGACGGTTTGCACTTTGCCGTACTTAGCGGCAATAGGTGCAATCTTAGCCGCATTGCCAATCAGCACAAATTGCAGATCTTTTTGCGGGAAGTAAGTTTTCACTAACCTTTGGGTTTCTTCTAGGGTTAAACCATCCACCTTAGCTTGGAACTCATTGATAAACTTATCATCGAAACCATACAGATACATGCCTGATAAGAGCCCCGCCAGCTGCCCAGAGGTTTCAAACTGAGGCGGGAACTGACCCTTAACATAGGCTTTAGCCGAATCTAAGGTCGCTTGATCTACACCTTTCTCCCATAAACGAGCATAGGTTTTCAAGGCTAAATCCATCGCTTCTTGAGTGGTTTCCGTCTTAGTGAAAGTACTGATTGTGAATACGCCCGAATCGGTATAAGGGCTAAAACCTGAGCGTGCGCCATAGGTTAAGCCTGCGTTCACCCGCAGCTCGTCGTTAAGCCAAGAGGTAAAACGACCACCTAAAATAGTGTTCACTACCGTTAAACCTACATAGTCTGGATTGTCACGACTAATGCCTAAACCCCCAATCACAAAAGTAGTTTCGATTGCATCGGGTTTATCCACCAACAAGACTTTGGCCTCGGTTAACTGAGGCAAACCTTGGTTTAAATCAGGTTGTACCAGTTTTTCGCTGCCTTGCCACTGACCAAAGGCTTGCGTCAGCTTGGCTTTCATCGTCGCCACATCAAAGTCACCCACGACAGTTATCGCGGTATTGGAAGGTTGATAGTAACTCTTATGGAAGGCGCGCAGTTGCGGCACGGTTACTTGTTCAAGCGAATCGCTGTTACCCGAAGCCGCATTACCATAAGGATGTGCACCAAATACGAGCTTATCAAAATAGCGACCAATCACCGCCCGCGGGCTTTCTTTATCCTGCTGCAGCCCAGCAATCGCGCGCTGTTTGAGCTTATCAAACTCGGCGGCATCAAAATCAGGCGTTAACATCGCCGCGCTAAATAAGCCCAGCATCAAGTCAATGTCCTTCGCCATAAAGTCAGCACTCAGATAACTGCCTTCCTTATCCGCTTCGGCCACTAAGCTTGCACCGAGAAAATCCACTTGCTGCTCGATATCCGCCTTAGATTTCCCCGCCGCACCTAACAACAAACCTTCTGCTGTCATTTGTGCCACGCCTGCGGTGGTGTCATTCACTGCACCGGCGCGTACCACGGCATTTAAGGTAATTAACGGCACTTCGCGCTGCGGCATTAAGTACACAGTTAAGCCGTTATCTAACACAAACTTATCGTAACTTGGCATCGCAAAGCTGCCAGTATCGACCCGCTTTGGTGCCGATGTCGCCGTGCAGCCCGCTAAGACTAAGCTTGTGCCTAAAGCCAATGCTGCCATTAACTTAGACGGTTTCCCAAGTGATGCCATCTTAAGTGATTTCACTGCTGTCGATTTCATAGGGAAGACTCCTCAGTTGCCGCCAGCACAGCCACAGTGCGATTCGATTTACGTAAGTAGGTTTGGGCAACTCGTTGAATATCCGCAGGCGTCACCTTGTTATAGGCTTCAGGTGCATTAAATAACTTGTCGTAACTGCCAAAATACATCTCATAGGTGCCTATAGTATTGGCCTTACCATTAATGGTTTCCATAGAACGATAAAAATCCATCAACTTGATATTTTTAACTTTATCCAGTTCTTGCTGGGTAACGCCCGTTGTCGCAATCGCATCGATTTGTTCAATCAGCGCATGTTCTAGCGTCGAGGCTTTCACCTCAGGTGTAGCAACACCCATCACATAGAAGAGGTTAGGATCGACCGACATTGGCATATAAGTTTGCGCTTCTAAGGCCACTTGTTTATCAACCAATGATTGATATAAACGCGAGCTATTACCTTGGCTTAGAATCGAGCTTAATAAATCCAGCGCATAAAAATCCGCATGAGTTGCCGCCGGAATATGGTACGCCAACATCACATTAGGTGTGCTGACCGACGCCTTTTGCACAAAGGTACGGCGCTCGCCCTTTTGCTCAGGCTCGACGGTGCGAATCGCTTTAGGCGGAGTTTGTGCCGGAATAGGCGCAAAGTACTTGTCTGCCAAGGCTTTTACCTGGGCAAGCTTTACATCGCCGGCAATCACGACCACGGCATTGTTCGGCGCATAATAGGTTTTATGGTACTGGACTAAATCTTCCAGCGACCAAGCGGCGATATCCGACTCGTGACCGATCACCGACCACGAATAAGGGTGGGCTAAAAACGCCACGCCTTTGATTTCGCCTTCGAGGGCATTCCAGTTAGAGTTTTCTAAGCCAGTGGAACGCTCCGACTGCACTACGCCACGTTCGCTATCGACCATGGCTTGGTTGATATCTAAGTTAGCGATGCGGTCAGCCTCGAGATCGAACATAGTTTCGAGCGCATTGGCGGGGAACCAATCGGTATAAACCGTCATGTCTTCAGTGGTATACGCATTGTTCGCGCCACCGGCGGCTTCCATAGTACGGTCGAACATTTTTGGGCCGTACTTTTTCGAACCGTTGAACATCATGTGTTCGAAAAAGTGCGAAATACCGGTAATGCCGGGCACTTCGTTACGTGAACCGACCTTCCAAAATAAATACATGTTGGCATTGGGAATTGAGGCATCTTCTAGCACCATGATTTTCATGCCGTTATCTAGCGTGAAACTCTTAATGTCTTCTGCCGTGGTGGCCTGTGCTTGGCTTAGGGGGGTCAAAAGTCCCATGGCCAACACCAGAGCCGATAGCGTGCGCTTCATCTTGTTCGCTCCTTGCTGTAAATATCCACATATAGAGGTAAATTGTTTAACAAATCAAGCGCAGGAAGCGTATCCCGCGCCGATTTTTTGTAAGCTCAAGTTATACCGCTGCGCTTACGGAATAATGCATTAGCCACTTATTGGGCTTTGAGCGCCGTTAACGCCACTTTGGTCATGGCCTCAACGCCCACTTTTAGCGCGCTTTCATCCACATAAAATGCCGGCGAATGATTGCTGGCCGCCGTTTCAGGGTCCGTTCCCTTTGGCGTCACCCCGAGGAAGAAAAACATCCCCGGCGTTTCTAAGGCATAGTAAGCAAAGTCTTCGGCACCTGTGATTAACCCGGGTTCAATCAGCATCTTATCGCCCACCACACTCGCAAGCACAGGCCGCATACTGGCGACTAATTCGGGATTATTAACCACCACAGGATAGCCTTGGTGGATCTCAGTAGTTGCAGTCGCCCCTAAGGTTTTCGCCGACAGCTCGGCCATTTGCGCTAAACGCAGTTTAATATCGGCGCGCATGGGTTGGTCGAAAGTACGAATCGTGCCAATCAGCTCGACTTCATCGGGAATAATGTTAGAGCGAATGCCACCATTGACCGCACCAAAACTCACCACAGCCGGCGCTTTAGTGATATCCACCTGACGGCTGACGATCGTTTGCACGTTAGTGATAATTTGTGCCGCAGCGACAATAGGATCGACCCCATTCCAAGGACGCGAACCATGGGTTTGGCTGCCTTTCACTTTGATAGTAAAAGAGTCTTCACTCGCCATTGCTGGACCACTGCGCAGGCCAATCATGCCGCTCGGCATACTCGAGGTAACATGCATACCAAATACTTGCTCGGGTTTGCGCTGAGCAAACAGCCCTTCTTTGAGCATCAATTCCGCGCCACCCTCTTCACCCTCTGGCGCACCTTCTTCAGCGGGTTGGAAGATAAACATCACATCCCCCGCTAGGCTGTCTTTCACTTTAACCAAGTTTTCGGCCACGCCCATTAACATAGCCACATGAGTATCGTGACCACAGGCATGCATCACACCCACTTTTTGATCGCGATAAGTGTCAGTCGCCTTAGAGGCAAAAGGCACATCGACCACTTCAGTCACAGGCAGTGCATCCATATCTGCTCGAATCGCAATCAACGGACCAGGCTTGCCGCCCTTCAGCTTCCCGCCTTTCAAAATGGCCACCACGCCCGTATGTGCAATACCCGTTTGCACTTCTAATCCTAAGGATTTCAGATGTTTTTCAATAATCTTGCTGGTACGAAACTCACGGTTAGACAACTCAGGGTGTTGATGCAAATCACGACGCCAGTCGATCACCTTTTGCTCCACACCCGCCGCCAACTTAGCCGCATCAGGCATAGCACTGGTCGCCGCTTGCACTGAGGTTAAACCTGTGCCCATAAAGCTTAAGGCTAAGGCCGACGCGAGTAAGGTCTTGGAAAAATGGGATTTATTTACTAGGGGCTTAAATTCAAATGATGTTGATGCAGCAAGTGATACTGAGGGTAAAGTCATAGCGATAGCCTATTGTTGTTTTTATAAGCTACCTAAACTACACGGACAAGGAGAAATTGTTAATAGATTTAATGATAAAGGTAAAAAAGACTGTGCTTCATTAGAGGCTGTCTTTAACCGTCATTCCCGCAATGCTGTGGGCGGGAATCTAGCTTTTAGATAAATCAACCTGAAAAAAGATAGGGATGGCGGATCTCAGTTAAAGAAACTCAAGGCAACGGAAAAGCTGTCCCAATGCTTGGCATCGTTAGCTTTAGTCACAAAACAACAAATTCACGATTTTCTTTAAAACCACATGGCCATCGGCCTTGGCTATACAACTCAGCCACCTCACTCCATACGCCCTTTTGTCTGAGAGCGGCCTCTCTCGCTGCCATTTTGAAGGCAAAGAGTGCGCCGCCTCTAAAGCTCTCAGTAAAATCATGAGGACCATACACAAGCAAAGGATGTGACCGGCCAATTTTTCTCAGAGATCTGAGCGCCGATTTATACACAAGCATCTCTGCGTCTTTTGTTTCCTCACATTTTTTCGGACCATTCAAAGGATCCTCTTGATCTCTGCTTGTAGGCAGCCATTCCCATCCATATGTAGAACCCAATATGCCTTCAATGGGACTTACGGCCGAGAGCCAGTCAATAAATTCAACTTGTTTGGCTAGATATTCAGGTGTCATAGGAAGTTAACTCCGTGTTAAAGGAGTTTCAAACTGAATCAGCAGTTTGAACTTCCAGTGAGTAAAGCGAAGGATTTTAAACGCTTTGTTACGTTTTGGCTCCTTAGCTTGGTTTACCCGCCAAAGTCTAGCCACCCATTTTAAATCAACAACATAATGCACTTTCGGTTTCTCTACCACCTATACTGGCTAAAATTACTTGAACAAGAGCCATCATATATGGATGTCTGGCTAAAATGCTTAGCTAAAATTGCCTTTCTGAGTAACACAGTATTGCGCGGGAATAATAGTAGTAAAATTTAGTCAGCAACTCATAGAAAATTAAGCTCTTCATCTTGAAGGGATAAAGCACTATCAATGGAGGCTAATAACACACCATAGGTGTAACCGCAGTTGCCCACAAAAATCACTTGATTACCATTGAGTACCATCACTTCTACCCCATGATCGGTTTCCCAGTTGCAGGCGTAATGATAACGAATTGCCCGAGTCTCCATTGTGCTGGTGTCATCCAATATAATGTACAACGGCTGGGTATTTTCTGCTATTTCATTGATTGTATTTAAAGAAACCTCCAAATCACCGCAATAATTTTCAAAATATTTATGCATTTTGAGCATAGCATTTAGAATTTGATGCTTCGTTTCTGGTGTCATCAGAGAAACGTCTTCGAGCATTTTTATGCGTAACTTATCGTTGCCCTGAAGCTCACCTTCAATAATCAGTTCACTAGGTTTGTTGAATAATGGATCGTTCATTTTCGTTATCCTTAATCCTCAATTAATTCACCTGGATATAGTGCGATTTGCGCCAAGGATTGTGCAAAAAATTGGCTTAGGTTTGGGCTGATAAAGTCCATCATATCGGGGTCATGGGTGTATGCGATGACTTGTCCCATTTTACCTAATGCTGAGGGTGAATGATCCGCAATCAAGAGTAATGTGCCGCCCCCAAATTGAGCGAAGGGCAACCAACCTTCTTGATACCATCCTGATTGGATTTTGGGATCCCGCACTTCTGGCTCGTGGTAATCAACGTAGTACTGGGCCTGTTTTCTCATTCGGTCACGATATGTAAGAGATGAGGCTAATGACAAAAAATCATACCGGCAAAAGTAATCTTTTCGGGCAAAGACTGTGCTCCACTCATTGCCGCCATTGGCATATCCCCAAAGCTCCCTTAACGGAGAAACAAATTTAAAACCTAATTGTTTTTCGGCTTCATCTAAGACTGAGTTTGATAAGCCACGATCCAGTTCTAATGTTTGATTCATGTTGGCGTAAATAGCACTCAATGCTTGTAGATACGTCTTAACATCCATTGTATTTATTCCTTCATCTTGACACTTGGCCGCAGTATTAATCCATTTGCTTTATACCGCGAACATATACACTTGGCGAACTTAGTTAATCGAATTAACCACATAAATTCTATTTTCATATTGCTACGACAGATTCTGTCTCAGCCTTCTATTACTTACTAAGCCGCTATTCCAGTCATACCTTATTAACTAGATATACAGCCTAATTTTCAGCGTCAAGTGACCCTTACTCAGTTTGAACCCTCGCTCGCCCCGCAAAATATAGGTGAATGAATTAATCGAGCGTCTTGAAAACCACACGCAGAATACGAGTAAACGTTCGGTGCAACATCCACTACTCGATGATATAGACCAAGCACTGGCGGCAATTGTGAGTGTCGTCGCGAGGAACACCATAGAACTCAGTTAATATAATCAGATAGGCGTGCTAAACAAAAAATGCCCCCCACGATGCCATAGTAATTATCGGGCTAACGGCTAACCCTAATCTTGAGTCAGAGCTTGAGGTATTAGTAATAGCCACTGGCATTGCAACAAAAACCATAGAAAATCAGGTATCTATAGCGTCACAAATTGATGATAAGTACATTTAAGCGACAACAGCATTAACTCGACTGATAAATTCCTTTATGCATCTCTTTATGCCTCTCTTTATGCAAGAAGACTACGTCCTTATCAATAATTTCGAGTCGCCAGCCATAGTGATGCGCGAGCCACTCAAAAGTCGCTTCAGCGTAAAAATTGATGTGGGTGGGATCGTTTTTATAGTGCCAGCGGGCAAATGCGGTTTTATCCTGCACACGCTTGGTCATAACCGCCAAAATGCCGTTGGGTTTTAATAACTTATCGAGCAGAGTAAGCAAACCTGCGGCACCACTCACGTGTTCTATGACTTCGGTTAAGGTAATAAAGTCGTATTGGCGGGCTAACGTTTCGGGATTATTGGCGTAATAAAGGTCGTAATTATCTATCTGATAACCGCGCGCCTTTGCCATTAGACTCAATGCCTTACCTTCTCCGCAGCCAAAATCGAGCCCTTGGGCCAAAGTGCTAACACGGCTAAGTAGTGGCTCGAGTGTGCGATTTAAAAATGTTTGATAGCCGAGATCATCGGCATGGTTCTCGTGCTTATCGTATTCGGCTTTTTCTGCCTCGGCCGAAAGATAAAACTCAGAAGGCACGCTCACCAGTTGGCAGGTTTGGCATTGCTGGTAGCTACGCTTCCTATCTTGATGATAAGCGAGTAATTCAACGCCATGACATAAGGGGCAGATATTCAACAACAATTCCTAGGGATATTAAGGTGCATAGTAATGAGAATAGTCGTAATGCCCACAAATAATGCTAGCACTGACCAGCTGAAATCGACTATATCGATGGCCTGATTAAGGTTTAGGGATTTTACGCTCTTTTGCGGCGGCTTCTTTTGCTTCCCGTAAATATTTTTGCTCGCGACTTTCTCTTTCGTCGAACTGTTTTTGTGCCTTAAGTTTTTGCTGCGCTTCCCAATCGTTGGTTTGGGATTGTTGCTTAATGTTATCTTCCCGCTCTGTCGTCTCTTTAGTGGCTTGACGGGCCTTTTCTAATTGAGCCTGTTCTAATCGCTGTGAGTCGATGCGTGCCTTATCGGCTTTTTGCTCTAGGGTCAATCTAGGCTTTGGCGCCTCGGCGGCATTTGTTAACGCGAGATGAAAACTAAAGATGAGGACTAGCGATATTAATATTTTAGAGATTAACACTTTAAATAAATACGCCATTTCCTGTCTCCTTTATTCGATAATTGAATGAATCAATGATAAAAGCCAATTCACGCAAGATGTGCAAAACATAGCATAAAATCTACCTAAGCTTGAAATATGCAGCAGGTGTTCTTAAAAAATATGCTTGAATACAAGTCTTAAACTACACTTTTTAAGTTTCTATTTGAGTGAAACAACAATTAGGTTTATTTTTAACCCCATTGGAATGATGTACTATTGGGCAACTTCGTGTTCAACGAAGACCTAAAAATGGGATGTGACTATTTTGCGTCACAAGGGAGTATCCTGAATGATCAGATGGCAACACTTACTTAAGAAACTCAGTACAGATGATCCTGTACTGCAAGAAAAGCTGTCTCTCTGGCAAGCACATCCCCATAAAACCCCCTTAGCCTTAATTCAAGGCTTTAGCTTTATTAGTGCCAACCAAGCCACCCTCAGTTATTTTGAGACTGAATACGATGCTTTTGTGAATGCGACTCCCTATGATTTTTCTCCGAGGATCCAATCTTCAGGCCGCAATAGTGTTGAATTTGCGCGGGAAATGATCCTTGAAGCCATTGCAGGCAATAATGTTGAATTCAACTGGCTGCACATGAGCCAACAAGGCAATGAACTGCCGACTCGAATTAATCTCTATCGCTGTTATCTGCAACAACAGCCCGTGGTACTCGTTGAATTACAAGCTCTTAATCGCCGCAATCAAATGCGCGAAACGATTTCTGATGGTTTTGCTCATATTCCCAAAGAAATTTTATCGACCACGCTCGAAGAAAGTGCCGAAGCTGTGTATATCACTGACACTGATAATCAAATTTTGGCTGTCAATAAAGCCATGTGCCGTATTTGCGGCTATAGCGCTGAGCAGCTCATCAGTAAAACCCCTGAATTTTTAGAGGTAAGAACCCATAATATGGGGGAAGAAACCGAATGCCAAATCGCCTTGAAGCAAAGGGGATTTTGGCAGGGCGAAACGTGGAAAAGACGTTCAGATGGCAGTAACTTCCCTGCTTGGCAGAGCAGTCGTAAAATCGTCACTGAAGATGATGCTCATTATAATGTGAATATTTTCAGTGATATTAGTACTAAAAAACTATTAGAAACCCAGCTAACAACTCGGGCTATGTACGATACCTTGACTGGATTACCTAATCGGTTCCATCTCAAACAGATCCTCAATAGTGCCCTCGAAAAACTTAAAACTGATCCCCTCGCACTGGGGGCGTTGATGTTTTTAGATCTCAATGGTTTCAAGAATATCAACGACAGCTTCGGTCACTCCATGGGCGATAGAGTATTACAACTCGTCGCCGCCAGACTCGAAGCAGGTTGTATCGAAAAGGCCGACATAGCCCGTATGGGCGGAGATGAGTTTACCTTAGTGCTGCAAGACTGTAGCTGCAAAGATGAAATCCAACTGTTTGCAGAACAGATTCTCAGCTTATTTGAGAGCCCCTTTGAAATTGAAGGCCAAAAGTTCTTCCTCGGCACTAGCATAGGCATTGCGCTATTTCCTACCCACAGTAACCAAGCGGGACAGCTGATTAGTCTTGCCGATACTGCCATGTATTGCGCTAAAAAGAGCTTACCGCATCTCGTGTTTTACGATAAGGAAATGAGCCTAGCAGCCGAGTTAAAATTACAGTTAATCAATAACCTAAGGCATGCGCATAACCTAAAACAATTCACTCTCGCTTATCAAGCCATAGTCGATTTACACACAAATCAAACTATTGCTGCCGAAGCCCTGCTCCGCTGGCAGAAGTCACCGACAGAATATTATGAAGCTGCCGACTTTGTGCCATTGCTTGAGGAAACAGGATTAATTGTCAGCATTGGCCAATGGGTATTAGAACAGGCCTGTGTACAAGCGGCCCTCTGGCGAGCACATTATCAACCCGACTTTAGAATTTCAGTCAATGTGTCACCACTGCAATTGGAACACTTAGATTTTATCGACCAAGTGATAAATGCCTTAGAAATGGCGAAGTTACCCGCTGAAGCACTGATTTTAGAAATTACCGAATCGGCATTGTTACGACAACCGGAGCAAGCACGACTCACACTCAATCGTATCAAAGCGTTAGGTGTCAGCATAGCCATCGATGATTTTGGGACTGGGTTATCGTCACTCAGTCGCTTAGGGACTTTGCCAATAGACAGCGTCAAAATTGATGCCGAGTTTGCCTTGCGCTTAAACGAAGTCTCAGGACAAAAGCTCTGCAATGCTATAGTGCAACTCGCACAAGCACTCGACATTCACTTCGTCGCAGAAGGTATTGAAACTCAACAACAAAAAGACATAATGACTGACATGGGCCAAGGTTTCGCCCAAGGATTTCTATTTGGCTACCCGAGTTCAGTTGAAAACTTCACCCAAGCCTTTCTTGCGGAAAAACGCTTAGCCTAGAACAGATTTAGGACTGCCGATGTTCGCATCGGCTCGATAATCCGACTTGCGTACCGAATTAACGCTCTCAACGTTTACAACGGAAAACGAAAGATTCCGCTAAGGTTTTATCGAAATATTTTGATGGGTCGCGAACTAAGGGGAAAGATTTTCTTGCAGAAAACATATGATTTAAGCTCGATAGCCCTGCCAGCACGCCATTTACTAATAGTAATGAATGGAATCACTCCCCTGCAAAGCCAATGATGGCCTGGCAAAGCACTCTCATCATTATCAACAAAAACACCATATTTAAAGCTCAATAGCCCTGCCAGCACGCCATTTACTAATAGTAATGAATGGAATCACTCCCCTGCAAAGCCAGTGATGGCCTGGCAAAGCACTCTCATCATTATCAACAAAAACACCATATTTAAAGCTCGATAGCCCTGCCAGCACGCCATTTACTAATAGTAATGAATAGAATCACTCTCCTGCAAAGCCAGTGATGGCCTGGCAAAGCGCGCTCATCATTATCAATAAAAACACTATATTTAAGCTCGATAGCCCTGCCAGCACGCCATTTACTAATAGTAATGAATGGAATCACTCCCCTGCAAAGCAATTGGCTGGCAAAGCTATCTCATCATTTGCTGCGCAAATGAATCCTAGTTATTAAACCGTATTTCACATTAAGTTAGCGTGATCTGAATAAGATTTTGACTATTTTAATTCGTACGGAGTCTCAAAAACTCAATAACTTAAAAGCACTAATTCATACCTAAAACATCTAAGACTCAATAGCCTTAACCCCATCAACTATACCTTACCACTGGATTCATTTGAGTTCTGATAACGGGCCTGCACTGTACTCGGCATCGCCTTAATCCGCAGTTCCACCATAGCATCAAATGCCATCATTAACGGCTGAACATCAAGGGTAGGATCAAGGGCGCTTAACATATAAGCGCATGCTTCTAAGGTCGATAAACTATCGCTACGACTCGATTTACGGATCCGATAGCGCGATTCATAACCTTCAGCCAAATGCACCGCAGGATACAGGGCTAACCAAGGATTCAGCTGCTGCATTTTGAATGCCTTACGCCAAGTGCCATCGAGCAACAGCAATATACAATCAGGATTAATACTTTGCTGTTCAACACTTACACTTAACGCAGAGGGATAGACGAGATAAATAGGCTTATTACACGCCGCTAAATATTCCCGTAAACCGTTGAAATCAGACTCGCTTTCACCCACATAAACTTGCGTTTTAGGTACAGCAAGACTCAATACCCGCACACTATTCTTCTTATGTTCGACTTCACTCGGGTGCTGTAAAACCACCAACTGAGTCATTGGAGAGATAGGCTGAACACTCGCACATAAGCAAGCATTCTGCGGATAACGACAGATAACACAATAGTGACGGGACAAGCTTTACCCTCGGTTTAGTGAGTTATTTTACGAGTATACCAAAGGATAAAAGGGTATTAGACACAATAAAAAATACCCACAGTTCGCGGTCAAACAAACTGTGGGTAAAGGGTGTACTCTGTAATTAATCAGTGCCGCGAACTAATGCTCGCCAACTAACTGCTCTTGGTGCCAGTGGTCGAATCGACTCAGCGCCATCATCAACAATAAACCGATAGAAAATACGCCCATGACGAGTGCCACTGCGTAAGGTGCAGTTAAATTCGTTTGCTGTATAAGTCCAGCTAAAACGGATGCACCACTCATCTGAATAAAACCTAGCATCGCCGCGGCAGTCCCCGCTCGCTCACCGAAAGCTGACAGCGCCATACTAGTCGCAGGACCAAGTAAGAAGGCAAATCCCACACATAACAACATCATAGGTAACATGAAGTTAAAAGCTGCTGCCATCCCTGTATTTGGACCAAACTGTTGGCCCGCCACTGTCGCCACTGAAGACAGAACGAGTAAAGACAGAGCCAAAATAACCGTTGGACGATTACCCAATTTGCGAATGACGATCGGTGCCGCAAAACAGGCCACGATATTGAACACAGCATTGAGTCCGAATAAGCCACTAAACGCCAGCTCTGAAACCCCTAAATGCCCAATCAACCACACAGGCGCATAAGACACATAACTCAAAATAGCCGCCATAGCAGACATACAAGCAAAGGCATAAAACAAAAAGTGGGTGTTACCGAGTACAGGTTTGAATCTGCCCCAACGGTAAAGCGGGCCAGTAGTAACAGTGTTGGCTGGACGAGTCTCAGGTAAGCGATAACCAACAACGAGCATCATCAACATGGCATATAACGTCATGAAAACGAAGGTTGAACGCCAGCCGAATTGCATCGCTAACAAGCCACCTAAGGTTGGTGCTAAAGCTGGGATCACGCAAATCGCGCCATTTAAGTAACTGTAAATTTTAGCGCCTTCTTTTTGTGAGTAGCAGTCGCGCACTGCACTAAACACCACGATAGAAGTTGAACAGGCGGCTAAACCTTGCAGCACACGAGCAATCTGTAACCAATGAAATTCGATGGCCGCGGCAGCGAGAAGACTACTTGCGCCGTAGAGTAAGACCCCGAAAATGGCCACAGGACGGCGGCCATAACGGTCGGCTAATGGCCCAATCAACACTTGGCCTAAGCCCATGGCGAATAAAAACAATACGAGTGTGGATTGCACATCACTGGCAGATACGGCGAATTCTGTCGCCATAGTTGGCATTGAAGGTAAATAAATATCGATGGCTAATGGGCTGAGCAGCACCATAGACATCAGGATAGGTAACAGATTGCGCCGCATAAATAATCTCAGTTGATCAGGGAAAGGTATTTCAGTGGGCGCTATTTTAATTAACTCAAGGTATGAACAGAAATGGTATAATTTCCAAAGTAAATTTCCTCTGAGGAATATCTGTGAATATCGACAACTTAGCCAGAATCGATTTGAACTTGCTGGTCATACTCAAAGTACTGCTAGAGGAGCAGAGTGTCACTCGCGCCGCCAGCCGATTACATATAAGTCAGTCAGCCCTCAGTAAGAGCTTAAATCGACTCAGAGAAACCTTAGATGATCCCCTATTTCAGCGCACGGCGCATGGCTTAAAACCCACAGCGCACGCCCTCATTCTTGGGCAAAAACTACCGAATATATTGCAAGACTTGTATCAACTCACTCAGCCTCCGACCTTTAATCCTGCCAGTAGCAATCGACAATTTTCTTTTGCCATGGTGGAAAGCGCCTATGAAACCTTAATCCCATATTTTATCGGCCCTATGCTGACCACGGCACCCAACGTCAAACTCGACTCCTATGTCTGGACCGAAAAATCGATGCAGGATTTGCAGCAAGGGCAAATCGACTTTGGCATTTCAGGGCGAGATTTGCATCCACTGTCGGATTTTCAAGTGGATCGCCTGCCCGAAGGGATTGCCTATCAAACATTATTTACCGATCAACAAGTCTGCTTAGTGCGAGAGGATCACCCGCTGATGGCGGCGCTCACCTCAGAACAATGGAATTTACCCCTTTACCTCGATATGGCCCATGTGCAGGTTCGTTGTGAAGGTAGTGATTGGTGGGCACTGGATTACTTTCTTGCCGATCTTGGGCATAGACGCCGGATCAGCACGACTGTACCCGACTTTTATGGTGCCGCCAGCGTTTGTGCCCACAGCAATTTAATCTTCACTCTGCCGTCGAGCTTTGCCCGTCACGCCTGCCAACTTTATCCGCTCAAACAACTGCCACTGCCTTTCGAATTTATGCCAATGGCCTATGTGCTGTTATGGCATCAAAGAAATGATGAAGATCAAGGGCATAAATGGATTAGAGAAACCATTTGTCAAAGTGTGGCTAAGTTATTCAATCCCACAGAAATGCTTTAACACGACAAAAACGGCCAGTAAAAAGCCCGACAAAGTAAAGGCTTTATCGGGCTAATATCGAGACAAACAATTAAGAATAGCGATTACAGAATAAATGTCGCGACTTGCGCATTCAGGTCATTAGCGCGAGCTTTTAAGCCCCTCGCCTGTGCCAAATCTGCCATGGCCGATGCGGTAATCTCATCGGTCACATCTTTAATCGCAACCGTATTCTGGGTTATTTCACCCGTCACTTGAGTCTGTTCTTCCGCTGCGGTAGCAATTTGGCCTGCCATATCTGAAATCACGTTGACCGCTTGCGTAATCTCTTCAAGGGCTTTCGCCGCCGCATTGGCATCTTCTACGCTATGACCCGCTAATGCTTGGCTGCTTTCCATCAAGCTGACTGCTCTGGCAGTAGTCCGTTGTAGCGTTTCAATCGTGGTATGTACTTCCTGAGTCGAATCCTGTGTACGACGTGACAGTACTCGAACTTCATCGGCAACGACCGCAAATCCACGACCCTGCTCACCGGCACGCGCCGCTTCAATGGCTGCGTTAAGCGCCAACAGGTTAGTTTGCTCGGCAATCCCTTGAATTGTCGCCAGAATACTCGAGATAGACTTAGCGTGACGACTTAAATCGCCAATGACATCCGTTGCTTGAGTCACTTCATCTGCGAGAGAATTAATCGAGTTACGAGTTTTATTCACTAACTCTTTGCCCTGTAAACTGCTCGCTGCAGACTGTTGAGCCGCCGTTGCCGTGTTCTCAGCATTGGCTGCGATCTCATTAGTCGCACTCGCCATTTCAGTTACCGCAGTCGCGACCATAGCGACTTCTTGCTGCTGACGTTGTAACTCCGCAACAGAAGTTTGCGTGGTGGCAAGACTACGTTCAGCATCGGCATCTAACTCATTCGCTAATTGGCGAATATGGCTGATCAGCTGATGTTGACTGCCCACAAAGCGGTTAAAACTGTCGGCAAGCACGCCCACTTCATCTTGAGTATCAACAGAAATACGTTGAGTTAAATCACCATTGCCATCGGCAATACGCGCAAGTGCTTGCGATACTCGACTCAGAGGACCCAGCAAGACACTTACTAGCCAAGAAATGGCTAATACACTTAAGATCAACACGAGTGCAGAAAGCCCAAACTGAGTGAGTAACAAGCTCGACAGTGGCGACTCTAGCGTTTCCTTATCAAGCACTAACACTAATTCCCAATCTGTATTAGGGATATCAACGCTCCAGACTAACTTGTCACGTCCTTCATTTTCAAAATACATAGGCAACAGAGTGCCCGCTGCACGGCTTTGTTCTGGTAAGTTGCGATTAAGCTCGTTATCGATTTCAGCTATAGGTTTCATCGTCTTAGCTTGATCTTTATAAGCGATCACTGTGCCGTCTTTGTGCATCATGATGGCATAACCGTTTGCCGGTAACTTCATGCGGTTGACCTCTTCGATAAGATTACTAATCGATAGATCTCCAGCAATAACTCCGCCTGCAACAGGCTCGGCCAAAGTCACCACTAAAATATTAAAAGCAGTATCAAGATAAGGTCGAGTAAATACACTTCCACCAGTTCGCATAGCCTCTTGGTACCAAGGTCGTGTACGAGGATCATAATTTGTATAGTCAGTTGCAGGCTCTGAATCTCTCATATTGCCGTTAGACTCACCAAAATATGTCGATTCAAACCCTCCCGATTGCTTAGCCTGTTTCATTGCTTGCACAATGTCATTATTGCGCTGCCCAGCAAGACCTTTAACAATTTTCTGACGACTTGCAAGCCACTCACTAATCAGTAACGCTTGCTGGTCTCCAAGACGTTGAGCCTGTTCTAAATTCACGTCTAATAGTACTTTCTTCTGACTTGTATAACTTTGCCAAGATAACAGTAAAATTACCGATGAGAGAGCGAGAATTACGGAAAAAAGGATTTTTTGTCTTAATGAATATGATTTCATAATATATTTCACGAATAAAAACTGGATAATTATGCTGACCAAAAATAATAACTATTCCTAGTAGCGCTTAGTTTACTTAGATACGTAAAAATAACGGCGAATACACTTATTTTGACCGCAAGAATAAACAAACTCACAACAAATCCAAGATAGATCAACGTATGTATCTGAGCACCGACCTCTTATTTAATAGGACGCCTAATTTATGCATATTTAAATATGCACTATAAATCTCATGTAATTTAAAATGACTCTTATCTTAATGCTAATAGTTACGAATTAAATTCAACTTAAATAGAAATGAGTTATAAAAGCATTTAGATGAAAAAGTAATAAAAGTGCCATTTTTATTTCATGGCACTTTTATATCAAGATCAAATCATTCGCTATTTTAAACTTAGGCTACAGAATAAATGTCGCGACTTGCGCATTCAGGTCATTAGCGCGAGCTTTTAAGCCCCTCGCCTGTGCCAAATCTGCCATAGCCGATGCGGTAATCTCATCGGTCACATCTTTAATCGCAACCGTATTCTGGGTTATTTCACCCGTCACTTGAGTCTGTTCTTCCGCTGCGGTAGCAATTTGGCCTGCCATATCTGAAATCACGTTGACCGCTTGTGTAATCTCTTCAAGGGCTTTCGCCGCTGCATTGGCATCTTCTACGCTATGACCCGCTAAGGCTTGGCTGCTTTCCATCAAGCTGACTGCTCTGGCGGTAGTGCGTTGTAGTGTTTCAATCGTGGTATGTACTTCCTGAGTCGAATCCTGTGTACGACGTGACAGTACTCGAACTTCATCGGCAACGACCGCAAAACCACGGCCTTGCTCGCCAGCACGAGCCGCTTCAATGGCTGCGTTAAGCGCCAACAGGTTAGTTTGCTCTGCAATCCCTTGAATTGTCGCCAGAATACTCGAGATAGACTTAGCGTGACGACTTAAATCGCCAATAACATCCGTTGCTTGAGTCACTTCATCGGCGAGTGAATTAATCGAGTTACGAGTTTTATTCACTAACTCTTTGCCCTGTAAACTGCTCGCTGCAGACTGTTGAGCTGCCGTTGCCGTGTTCTCAGCATTGGCTGCGATCTCATTAGTCGCACTCGCCATTTCAGTTACCGCAGTCGCGACCATAGCGACTTCTTGCTGCTGACGTTGTAACTCGGCAACTGAAGTTTGCGTGGTGGCAAGACTACGTTCAGCATCGGCATCTAACTCATTCGCTAATTGGCGAATATGGCTGATCAGCTGATGTTGACTGCCCACAAAGCGGTTAAAGCTGTCGGCAAGCACGCCCACTTCATCTTGAGTGTCGACAGAAATACGCTGAGTTAAATCACCGTTACCATCGGCAATACGCGCAAGAGCTTGCGATACTCGACTCAGAGGACCCAGTAACATGCCAACTAACCAAGAAATGGCTAATACACTCAGCAACAGTACGAGTGCAGAGAGACCCAATTGAGTGAGTAATAGGTTAGACAATGGTGCTTCTAGCGTTTCCTTATCAAGCACTAACACTAATTCCCAATCTGTATTAGGGATATCAACGCTCCAGACTAATTTGTCACGTCCTTCATTTTCAAAATACATAGGCAACAGAGTACCCGCTGCACGGCTCTGTTCTGGTAAGTTGCGATTAAGCTCATTGTCGATTTCACCTATAGGTTTCATCGTCTTAGCTTGATCTTTATAAGCGATCACAGTGCCGTCTTTGTGCATCATGATGGCATAACCGTTTGCCGGTAACTTCATCCGATTAACACCGTCAACTAGGCTTGCGATAGATAAGTCACCACCCACAACACCTTGTGCGGTAGGCTGCGCCATAGTCACAACCAGAATGTTATAGGCAACATCCACGTAAGGTTTTGTCAAAATAAGACCGCGCTCACTGATGGCTTGTTGATACCAAGGGCGGCTGCGAGGATCATAGCCCGTACGATCAATACTCGGATCAGAATCCAACATTTGCCCAGCTTGAGAGCCAAAATAGGTCAGCTGAAAACGGCCCGATGCCTGTGCTTGTTGAAGTGTATTGAGGCTGTCACCTTCAACTTTATTCGCCAGGGCTCCCATAATATCTTGGCGGCCAGCCAACCATTCTTGTATCCGCTCAGCCTGCTGTTCACCTAAGCGCTGCACTTGTTCTAGGCTGTTTTGTAACAGTTGGGATTTTTGGCTGGAATAACTTTGCCATGACAACAAACCAATCACGAGTGAAAGGGCTGCCACGACAGAGAACAGAATTTTTTGCTTGAGCGAATATGAGTTCATGTTGGCGTCTAATTAATTAACAAAGCAGTGAAACAAGAGGGTGTTTGAGCGGGTCGAACGAATATTTACAACCAATATAATAAGGCGGCTAACTGAGTTAAAACTGCAGTTAAATTTGAGCTGAATTTTCTCATATTATGTACAGTTAGCAAAGAAATTGCTCAGATTTACATCAAAAAGATTTTAGCAAACACATATAATTAACCAACTGTTATTCGAGCAACAACATATAGATAGACATGCGATCACATATCAAAGTAATGCGCAACACCAAAATGGCCTCCCGAGTAAAATAAAGTAAATTAATCAAGATTAACGTGACCTATACGCACTCGCTATTGCACACTAAATGTCCACTGCCTATCGAGGAGTTCTTATGATTTTTCAACAGTTCCAACAGAGCCCACTGCAGACCCGAATTTCTGGCCCACGGGCTTGGTTAGCGATGGCAATTAGCATTAGCCTAATTTGTTTATCACTATTTTTATTGCCCTTCGTGCTCTTATTTGGCGCCATTGCGCTCGGTTGTTTAGTCCTATTTAGCCGTTTTTATATGGCACGTCAGTTGGCTAAGTTTAATCAGGCTCAGGCAAACGCAATGCAGCATGCCCACGCGACAGAGGAGCCGCAGAGTCAGGTTTATGGATCTGACACTATTGTTAGGGAATCTAATGCGACACGCCATCAAGGGCGCACTTTTGAGCATAAAGAGGATGAACACTAGTTCAATCGAAGCAAAACTGCGCTCAAGCGAGTAAGGTCTGGGCGCGTTTAAGGCTATGAATTTCGGCGGGATCTTGGGTTACCTCAAGCACATTTTCAATCTGTAATACCAGTGAACGCCACAGAGGCTCGATAATATCCGCCTCTTTTTTATTGGCATTTTGCCGTGCCAGCTTAAGTAAAGCCGCAGATCCAACGACATCAATTCGCCCTAAGATACCGTCGGCCAGTGCCATACTCAGCTCAATCATCGCAGGCACACTGTGGCTATATTTGATCACTTGGCGCAAATAATCCTCTGCTTGAGTCAAATCACTGCCAAAGGCATTGTCATCATTGAGCATATGCTGCGCCCGCGTAAGCATAGCATCGAGTTGTCCTTGCTCGGCAGCTTCGGCCATCCAATGCTCACTGGCAATCATATCTCGAGTACAACCATCTCCATTGGCAAGCATTAATGCTAAATGATACTGGGCATGGGGATAACCTGCTTGCGCGGCTTTGCTTATAAAATGATAGGCTTGAGTTAAGTTCTTTTGCTGGTAATGCAATACACCTAGATTCGCCATCGCTTCGGTTTGCTCGCCATCTGCCGCACCTTGTAAATATTGCTGTGCTAACTTGCTGTCGGGTTGAAACGACTCACTGCCTACAAGATAAAAATATCCCAATAACGCCATCGCATTGACCACACCTGCTGCTGCTGCAGTGGCAATGATCTGTTCACCTTTAGCCACTTCTGGCGCGCCTTGATAACCGTGGATCAGTGCTACGCCATGCTCATGTAAGGCTTCCATGTGCTTAGGTGCCGCAAGGGAAAACCAATAGGCCGCCCGGGCAAAACTGTCAGCTGCGCTAATGTGAGAAATGGCATTTAGAGGTGAAACTGTGGATAAATCTTGGCTTGATATAGCTTCGACTTCAGCCACAAGCTCTTGATCTTTTATCAGTTCTTGTTCTTTCAGTATCAAAGCCTTGGTCTTAAACGATATCCCCACCAAATACTGCGCTTGCGGGTCATCTTCCATCACAGCGCGGTAACATAAGTCCCTCACCGTCATTGCGTCAGTCGCTTCATAACAGTAGTCAGGGGCAACTCGACCTTTAGCCTTAGGATACAAGTGCTCGACTAAAGTCAGGACATCTTTAATGGATTTTTGCGCTAGCGCGAGTAATTGTTCTTGGGTGAGATGGTATTTCTCAGGATGAGCACCGCGGTTACCGTCGGCACGCAATCGATGCAGGGCACGAGTGGTCTTCACATCAATCACGCGCCGCTGATTTAGCTGTTCGATCCTATCGTATAAATTCGGACTGGAAAACGCGATTTGCTTATCTTGCCCCAGTAACTCTGTAAGTTTATGGGTAAAACTGCGAATGTGCAGTAGCGACTGTGTCGGCACATCCTGCACATAGCTTTTCGCCTTGAGGTAATCATCACTCAAGGAGACCGAAAAATCGTGGATAAACTCACTATCCTTAATGACTGTTTTCGTCCCCATGAGTGATTCCCTGCAGGCTGAATTGATGTTGCACTATTCGACGCTTGGTTTTTTCGACACCATATATAAGCGGAACAAAGCGACGTTAACGAATAATCCAATAAAAGACATAAAAGTATCCGCTAACATTTGCACAGGTAATCCGCCCATGGACGCTAACCCAGAAAGCTGGCTACCTATGACTGAGAGTGGTAAATATAACATCAATAATGCAATGGTTTTCAGTACGATAGGGCCACTAAAACTAAAACTACCCTTAATCGCTTCTAGCGGTGTTAAGCGCTCAACCACAACCATAAAGTTCACATAGGCTAAACGCGCAAAGAGATAGAAGCTAATTACCAATCCTACCAGCCACACAGGACCGAAGGCGGCAAACAGCATCACTGGTGCTAAAATCGCTAGACCAGAAAACACCCCAGCCAATAATAATGGTGGAACAAAAGGTAAACTCGCCTTCAACACCACTCCCGCTGAAGGACTATGCCCTTGTGAGCGCAGTTCTAAAAACAGAGTCAAAGCGGCAATTAATACCGAAAATGTAAGTAGTAACAGCATCATGGCGATCATATGCGGCGCGCCAAACTGTGGGTTTTCTAGATCAACTTTACTCATCTCTATACCAAGCCATAACTGGATCCCAACTTGGATCAAGAGTAATGGGATCGTCAGCATAGCGAGTTGCGCCAGATGATTACGGAAGAAGTTATAGGCTTCTGACAAAATTGCGGATAGTGACATGCGACTTTCCAAATAATTGAAATGAATTAACACTTAGAATTGCCGCTAAGGATACCGAAAATCCCTTGGCAATGCACAGTAGAAATCACCAGTGTGAACCGTAAATCACAGAAAACTACTGCAACAAAAGTGACAAACCCGCTAAACTGTCCAGCGAACTCGTGCGCAAACCATCAAAGGACGCTTCCATATGAAACACACTCTGACCTTCTCTATCCTCCTCAGCACTTGTATTTTAGCGGCGCCCGCCAGTGCAGGCTGGTTAGATAACTTGGCAGGAACTCAAGCCAAAACTGAAAAAGCGACCACTACAGCAGCGGCAACTCAGTCGAATGATTTAGTTGGCAGCGTCATGTCACAATTGGGTTTAAACCAAACTCAAGCCGAAGGTGGCTTAGGCAGTTTATTAGGCTTAGCGCAATCAAGCCTAGGAACAACCGACTACTCAAAACTGGCTGCCAGCATTCCTAATGCCGATAGTTTGCTCGCCGCCGCGCCTAAATTGGACTCAAAATCGGGTGTTTCTGGCTTATTATCCAAAGCGGGTGATTTAGGTTCATCACTGCAAGGCAGTGCTATGGTTTTAGACGCCTTTGAAAAATTGGGCATTTCTAAAGATCTAGCAATGCCAATGATCAACATAGCTAAGTCTTACTTAGATACCAATGGCACTGAAGGCACCTCAGACTTACTGGTGAAAGGTCTGAACTCGCTACTGTAATTCAGTCTTACCTCACCCTAAGCAATACAAGGTTTAGGGTGAACTTTCACTTCCCAATCGACTCTACTTTATATTCCCTCCAGCATGAGAACCGCCAAATATGATTGCGAAATTAAGACGATTTTTTGAAGCTCATACTCAAGCAGTCTCCCCTGAAGACAAGGCACATCAACTTAAACTGGCCGCAGCGAGTATGTTACTTGAAGTCGTGTTTGCCGATGAGACCTTAACGGCAGAGGAAGAAGCCTTATTACCTAAGCTGCTAACCGATACCTTATCAATGTCAGAAGTAGACGCTAAGATACTGATTGATGAGGCTAAAAGCGTACAAGGCAGCGCGACCTCACTCTTTGAATTCACCTCAGCCATTAACGCTGAATTTAGCCTAGCGCAAAAGCAGCAATTGTTGCTCGCAATGTGGCAACTGGCCTACGCCGATGGCCAGCTATCCCAATATGAAGACCAGATCATTCGACGCACCGCCGATTTGTTGCACCTCAAACACAGTGAGTTGATCCAAATGCGTAATCTTGCCATAGCTGCAACCCAACAAACTGGCTAACCACATACACTATTCAGTCAAAGTGCAAATCAACAAAAGCCCATAAAAAAGCGTGAATGCGAAACACCCGTTCCCCATTCACGCGATGGTCTTCTTAAGACTAAATTGATATCGCTCTTTGGCTAAAAATATTTTTACTGCCGCACTACTCACCAAAAAACTAAACTAAACAAGCTCCTAAGCTAACGCTTTACCGATTTCATATCCCGAACCGTGTAATTCAGTCAACTTAGTCCTTAGCCCGCCCATCTCCATCTTCAATCCTTTCTTAGTCGCTAATTGAGATAACCAACTGGTTTTTTCATCATCCTCAATCGTATCCCACTCATCTAGAACTTTGTAAGATAAGCATAATAACGCAGCAAGTTTTGAAAATGGGTTTGAATCCTTAGGGTGGTCTTGATACAAAATGCCTTGCACTAACGCTGGTGTAAACTTCCAATTTTTCGCTAGTAATGCGCCAATATCCGGGGAATCATATCCGAGTAACTCGCGCTCAAACTGATGCTTATCTTTACCCTGCGCCACAGCTTCGGCAATTTTCGCCGCATCTTCAGGCGATACTGCCGCAATCAATAAATCGCCAATACGATGTAAGATACCGCAAGTAAAAGCTTCTTCTGGGACAGCACCACAACGCTTTGCCATTTCTTGACTATAAAGCGCAATCTCAAAGGTTTGCCCCCAAAACTGGGCTAAATCTATTCCTTCACACTTAGGGACAGCACCAATCACCGCCGATGCGAGCACTAAGGTTCGTAGGGTTTGCATCCCAAGACGCACAACAGCTTCATCGATAGTGCCAACCTCTCGACTGCGTCCATAGTGGGCACAGTTAGCAAGGCGTAACACCCTAGCGCTGATTAAGGGATCGTGTGAAACTTTAGTGGCAATGCTTTTTACTGTCGCATTGTCATCATTGACCGCATCTAACAATTCACTGATCGCCTTAGGTAACCTAGGTAACTCATCGACACGATTGAGCAACGCAGCTGAATCCATATTTATTCTCCTTCCGTATGAATGATCAAAATATAGAACACAAGTTATCGCCTCGCTCACCGAGATACATTAAATATCAGTAATGTGCAGTCCTTCGGCAACAAAGCTTGGCAGCCATCAGACTTAAGGTTTACCTCTTTATTTCATTCAATTTAATCGCACTCAATCTTATCCAGTTTCGAAATCCACTAAGCCACACAAAAAAGCCCCAAACTCTTATGACAATAAAGAGTTCGGGGCTTTCTTAATTAATCCATCATGTTGATTTAGCCCAGAGGGGGCGAATATTACTCAGGTAACGCCAAACTTTGTTTGCGACTAATATGGGTCTTTTGCCACCACAAAAATGGCGCTACCACTAAGATCAACACAAGCACATAGGACATACTTGCACCTAGGGCAAAACCTAATACTAAGCAAAACGCACAACCCAGCGCCACCAGCGGCCAATTGTGCCGTGGTAATAACTTAGCGGCAGCGAGCATAGCCATCAAATAGATCACCACAAATACGCCGTTGCTCCATGCAATAAGGTGCTCTAACTCTTGCCCGGTAAGGTAAGTCAGTACGATCACGCTTGCCATCACAGATAACAGCGCAGCAAGTGCGCGAATAGGTACACCATGGGCATTCTTAACGGCAAAGAAGCGCGGTAAAATGCCTTCACAACTAAAACTCCAGACCAAACGTGCCGCACTAGCCGCATACACGTTAACGGTTGCCAATCCACTTGCGATACCTAACACACCAATCACTTGCGCACCGTAACCACCGAGCAGTTGGTCAAACACGCCGATCATGGCGACACTTTTATCTGTCGGCACTAATAGCAATAAAAGTGTACAAGCCACATAAATCACGCCCACCAGCACTGTGCCCATCATCATAGCGGGGATCATATCCTGCTGCGGACGACGAAAATCATCGGCAAGATGGGTCATAGCTTCTATACCCAAGAAACTCCAAAAAGCGATGCCAGCGGCAATCATCACGGTCGGCATTTCAGGCATACCATGGCTAGCAAGTGTCGTGAGATGACCTTGCTGAAAACTACTCGCACCAAACAAGACCACAACAACGGCGACTATGCAAAGTGTCAGGCCAAATTGCAGCTTAGCCGACACTTGAATGCCTCTTAAATTAATCAGAAACAAGCCAAAAATCACGAGTATTTCAACACCAACCTTGGACCAACCCGATATCGGTATTAAGGCATTCACAAACTGAAAGGTCATCAAAATCGCGGCTGGCGCCCCCATGGGCACAACCAGTAAAAAGATCAGTCCAATTGTTCGACCAGCAGTGCGACCAAAGGCTTTTTCGACAAAGTAAGCGGGGCCTGCGGCATGGGGAAATACACTCGCTAAACGACCAAAGACCAATGCCACAGGAATAATAGCCAAGGTCAACAAGATCCATGCGACTAAGGCGCCAGAATGCGCTTTTTCAATAGTCATCTGAGGCAAAATAAATACCCCTGTACCGAGCAAAGTGGTCGCCATTAAACCCGCACCTTGCCAACGACCTATAGTTCCGCTATTTGAATTCATCTGTTAATATTCTGTGGTTTTTGAGCTGTCAGTATAATGAGATTTCGCCCTACAATCTGCCGTTAATTTCAGTGTTCTCCACGTCCAATACCGGCAAAATCGCGGCAAATAACGTTATTTCCATCAAAATAACGGCCAGCTTAAATTTTGGTAAAATTTTAAGCAAAAATACTCAGCAAATTCTGTGGTTATTCAAACCAATGGCAAAATAACACACAGATTCAATATAGCCATTTTCACTGGAGTCACCCTTGGATAAATTCGATACGGCCATCATTCATAGTTTGCGTCAGGATGCACGCCAGAGCGTGTCGAATATCGCTGAACAGGTCAATCTATCCCGTAGTGCGGTTGCCGAGCGCATAAAAAAGCTCGAACAAACTGGAGTGATCCGTGGCTATCAAGTGCTCTTGAGTGAGTCGCAAAAAGAAGGAGTATCGGCTTATTTCGAAATCCAGCATCAATGTCCACGTTGCGCCGACGTGGTACACGTATTCCAAGCGATCCCCGAAGTGATTACCTGCCGTGGTATTTCTGGTGATATGGATTTACTCGTGTACGTGCATGCGCCCTCGATGCGCCGCCTGCATGAGATCCGTGAGTATATCGACACTCACACTGACATCATCAAGATCAAAACCCATGTGGTAATGAGTGAATGGATTAATAACCTCGGCGAGTAAATCGTGCCTCCCTAAAACAAGAAACGCCACCCTTAGGAATAAGGTGGCGAGGCCCGTTTGGAGGCAGGGCAAAATATTGAAGTGTAAAATATGGCATCCTTGCCCAGCGACCTCCCTGTTACACAACCAACCGCGGCTAGACTTAACCCTTGAGAGCTCAGCCAGCGCCGCAAGGGCCTCATCTACAATGTTTTCCTTTGACATTGTTTCCGCGATCCGTCGATTCCATTGATTATTATGATTTTTTCGTCATTAATTAACGGTACGCCTACGCCTTAAGCGATCGTCATTTGTCCTGTATAGAGTATGAAGTTACGTAGCAGTAATACCCCGATCAAGCTCAAGCAAGCCGTCCCCGCCACATAGGCCCATTTCCGTTTAGATGTCGCCGTCATAAACAGATTCATCGCCAATGGTCCAGACAAACCGAGTCCAATAATACCAAGCCAGAAAATCCATCCCCAGAAGCCATACCCTAAGGCATTAAAGGCGGCTATTTTACTCTGTCCACCTGTTAGCACTAAGCCCATAAAGAAGGTAAAAATCAGCACGATTTCAACTAAAATCAGTGGGATTTCAACCTTGTGGATAAAGTGCACCTCTTTGTCATTAGGTTTGCCATTCATCAACACGCCACCGAGTAAAGATGATGCCGCACCGGAAGACAAACCAGATGCCAAAAACAGCAGAGGTAACACAGGGTTTTTAAGCATGGGATAGCCTGGCAAGGCCGAGAGCAGGAAGCCTGTATACGCGCCCAATGCCAAGGATAGAATCACGAGCAATCCTGTAATTGTCGCTTCAAATCGAGCCAATAACGCGGTCAACTTAAGCACAATAGGAAAGCGTGTTTCACACCAAGCATCAACAGGTTTACGGAAGGTCAAACCAATCCACATAAACATAAATACTTGGTAAATCAGCAGAATAAGCACGCCCATCGACATGACAGATTTAGGGTTGTAGAACACCAAAATCTTCCAAAAATCGAGAGGTTTAGTTAAGTCTGCGACCAATATCCCTAACCCGGCCATCACAGCTACAGGCGCGACGATACAAGCGGCTCGTACAAAACCAGACTGATAGGCGTTTTGCTTCAAAACAAAATGTTTCAACAGTACGGCGAAGAACATGGCTCCCGCAGATACACCTGCTAAAAACAGGTAAATTGCAATCGGCCAATGCCACACTAAGGTATCAAAATGTAGGGCACTCATAGTATCACCTCCCCTGATTTTGCAACGATACGGAACAATTTAGGTCTCGTTCCAAGATCAACCTTAGTGCGCTGGGTTGGATTAGACCGCAGAACTTGAACAACCTCAGAAGTCGGATCTTTTAAATTACCGAACACGAGTGCCTTTGTTGGGCAAACAGCAACACAGGCAGGTTGTTTACCTTGAGCTAGGTTAGTTTCTCGGCAGAAATCACACTTATCCGCCGCATGGGTGACAGGATTAATAAAACGGACTTGATAAGGACAAGCTGCAATACAGTATTGGCAACCTACGCATTTCCATGCATCGACAGAAACGATACCCGTTTCTTTATCAATAAATGCAGCTCCAGTTGGACATACATTTACACAGGGCGCGTCTTCACAATGCTGACAAGACTTGCGACTAAAGTGATAAAACTGATTAGGGTATTCGCCAAAGGGACCCGCTTGCTTAATTTGAAGCCTAGAAACACCTTCGGGTACATTATTCACCTCACGACAAGCCACCTCACACGCTTGGCAACCTATACACTTAGTTTCATCATGAATAAGTGCATATTTGACATCAGGTTCTGCTTTAACACTATCCGATGCATTCACTGTGGCGAGTAATGATGCACCTGTAGCGCCGGCAAATAAGGCACAGGTGCCTTTTAGAAATCTTCTTTTTGAATTTTCCATAACCTTACTCCTGCTTGCCAGTGTGGCAACTGCTACATAGCTCACTGCGAACCTTCGGCGTCATATCCGCCATTGGATCCGTTGGGCTATGTAATTTATGGCAGGCGGCACAAGGCACTTTTTGAGCATGTACGTTATGCGTCCAATCTGCACCACTGAGTTTTTTCTTGGTATGACATTTCTGACACACTCTCAGCTGAACCGTCAGATCCGACGATTCCTCCATACCAAAGACCACCATATCATTCGGTTTTTTAGGGTGATCGCCCTTTTCTCCATGACAGGAAGAACAGCTCATTTTCATCGCATCTTGACCATGATGCCCTAACATTTGACCATTACGCTTGTGACACTTCATACAAGCATCACTGTTAATTTGATTGGCTGGCTCAGCACTCATTGCAGAAAAGCTTAAAAGCAACGCAGCAGCACCTAAGCGTAACGACCACAGCCATTGTCTTTTGGACATAGGAAGTCCTCACATTTATCCGTAGGAAAGTAAAGAAGGGGTCGAGTTCGGATAATTCCGAACCCGACGGTCAAGATCACACAGCCAAGGCTTGCTTAAGACTCTGAGTATCCCACTGTTTATGCTGGTTCATTTCAATGAAACTGATATTGAACTTGCTAAACAGTTTTTTCAGTGGTGAGTTAGTTTCTTTGCCAAAATCACTGATAACCATTTTCACTTCAGATGAATCATGGTCGATCAATACATAATCGAGTCGGCATTCATGATTTAATTCCGTATCATGTTTGTCCATCTCAAATACAGTGTCTAATGGCACGTTACAACAAACATCGTATTTACCTTCAACAACTGTTTTTAATGATTTAAAAAAATTGAAGCTTTGTTTATCAAACAATACTGGTTTAAGTTTCATCTCATGATGTGCGGCTTCATCAGGACCTGCTTTAAAAAACTTAATGCAAGTCATGACAAACATCACAAACACGAATGGTACTGCTACGAATAGTACGAAGTACATAAACGCATAGCTGAGAATGACTGAAGTATTCATACACGCCTCCAAAAACTAATTTATTTTTTGTTATCTCCTTTAAAGCAACTTTAGTATTATTTGAAAACACTTATCTTTTCTTGACGCATGTCACACTTGCAAATAACAACTTAAATATAAACAATGATTTACACGACTCATCACATTGCAAAATTATGTAAATCTTAAATACAAATATTGATACTTGATAATTCAGTATTTGCATTTTAAATATGTAAATATTAGTTTTTGAAATTTTAAATTTTATGAAAAACCATTTTAAATATTAAAAATAAAACAAAAAAACCCTTGATACACATAGATAAAATCTAGATCCAAAACTTGGGATTAGTTTCACATTAAAATTATTAATTAGCACCATAATTAGGCATTGATTTAAGTATTTGCTCAATATTAAGGAATATAAAAAATGCACATTAGTAACATGGATGGCCTCGATATTCTGAGTTTAAAAATACTTGTTTCATTATATGAGAACAAGTCAGCAACCTATGTATCGAAAGCGCTAGACATTCCAGCTCCTAAAATCAGCCGTAGCCTTAAAAATCTACGGGAAATTTTTGGTGATGAGTTATTTATTCGTCGTAAATATGGCTTATTCCCAAATGAGTTTGCTACTCATTTATATCCAATTGCAAAAGAAGCAATTGAGTGTACTGATAAGTTTCAAAAAGCCAGAATAGCAAACACTCGCCAAGTTAAGACACATGTCGAAATTGCAGCACCAGGGTTAATTGCCTACACCTTTCCTAAAGCCTTGATGCAGGCTATTAAAGAAGAGCAAAAACCCATGCACATTAATATAAACCCTTGGTCTATGCATACGACTCAAGACATTATTAATGGTGATACAACCCTAGGTATTTGTTGCAATAAAAGTGCTGCCGATGTTGCCGCCTTCGGCGATAAACTGCTAACGACTGAATTGCAACGTATGGACAAACTCTACCTGATTGCTAGCAGACATCATCCTATTTTTAAACGGGAAATCACCCTAGAAACGATTGCGGAATACCCCTATGTCAATACGGATCTTGGTAATCCCAGCACCAAATTGAGTCCATACCAAGAGTTTTGCATAACGAATGGCATTAAACTCAATACTGAAATTACCATTACCAGTATTTCAAGTTTGTTTGAATATCTAGGCGAAAGTAATGCAGTCTCCCTATTGCCTTATCGGATAGTTTACGAAATGGTGAGTGATATTCCTGAACTGCATACGTGTCAACTATCGCAGTATGAAGCAGAACGTTTATATGCAGATACAGAAACGCCAACGATTTTCTTAGTGCAAAAAAATCAGCCTAATGCAATCAATGAGGACTTGAAATGGTTAAGCGGAGAGATTAAAAAAATCGTCGATCGTATTATCTAGCCAAGCAATAGCTCAACATATCCAAACAACAAACCACCGATACACGAGGTGATAGGCATCCTCTGCCTTAGCTTAGGCTCCACCTCAGCCCCCATGCGATCCACTCGAGAATTGTTAAACCAAGCATACATCTTGGAGCATAAACACGTTACACTAAGCCCATCTTTATCCTAATAGATTCAGCTATGCGGACCGAAAATACAGCCACTCTTAATCTTATTTGGGGCGCCCTTATTCTTGAGGAGTTAGCACGTCTTGGCGTGCAACATGTGTGTATGGCGCCGGGCTCGCGCTCAACACCGTTAACCCTCGCCGCCGCCCAGCAAACTAAACTCCAGCGTCACTTACATTTCGACGAGCGTGGGCTCGGCTTTATGGCCTTAGGTCTAGCAAAAGCTAGCCGCGCACCGGTCGCCATCATTACAACCTCAGGCACAGCAGTCGCCAACTTGTACCCTGCCATTGTGGAGGCGTGGCTGACCCATGTACCTTTAATCGTCTTAAGTGGCGATCGTCCGCCCGAATTACTCGGCTGCGGTGCCAATCAAGCCATAGTCCAACCGGGAATTTTTGCGAATTACGCCACTCAAGTGAATTTGCCAACACCGGATATACATATCGCACCGCAAGCGTTGCTTACCACAGTGGATGAAGCGGTGGCGAATCAAACTCGCCCAGTGCATATCAACTGCATGTACCGTGAGCCCTTGTATCCGAGTGAACTCGGTGGCGCGATTCTCGATGCCGAATCACCTTACCTCAAACCATTGCAAACTTGGCTGCAGCTCGCACGACCGTATACCCAATACGGTAAGAGCAAACAGGTGAGCAGCCCAAGTGACGATGCCATTATGCGGTTCGTCCACGGTAAAGGGGTGATCGTTGTTGGTACTCTCACGCCTGAACAAGATCCACAGCAACTAATTGCCCTATCGCAAAAAATCGGCTGGCCATTACTTACCGATGCCCAGTCGCAACTGCGTCAGCATCCCGCAGCGATAGGTAATATTGATCAACTGTTGCAACATCCAAAGGCGCGCAATCTATTGCAGGAAGCGGATCGTGTACTCGTATTCGGCGGCCGTTTATTATCAAAACGCTTGATAGGCTATCTCGCCGAGCAAAATTGGCACAGCTATTGGCAGGTTTTACCAGAACAAGACAGGCTTGACCCTAGCCACAATGCTAAACACATTTGGCACGCGAATGCACAGCAGTTTGCGGCCTTAAATTGGTATCGCTCATCCTCAGCAAACTGGGCGAATACCCTAATCACCTATAACGATGAATTACATAACTTATTTGTGCGCAATATCGACCAAGGGGAATTTGGTGAAGCACAAGTTGTGCGGGCCATCGCCAATACTCGTCCGCTAGAACAACAGCTTTTTATCGGCAACAGCCTGCCTGTACGCTTGTACGACATGTATGCCCCTGTCAGTTGTTGTACGGCAACCACTTATACTAATCGTGGCGCATCGGGTATTGACGGACTACTCGCCACCGCCTGCGGTATTGCGGCCCATGAAGGCAAACCCACGAGTTTAATCATCGGTGATTTATCACAACTGCACGATCTTAACTCGCTGGCCATCGCTAAAGGCTTAACCAGCCCGCTGGTGATCGTGATCCTCAATAACGATGGCGGTAACATCTTTAACTTATTGCCCGTTCCCAATGAACAAGTCCGTAGCGATTATTATCGACTCAGCCACGGTTTAGAATTTGGCTACGCCGCAGCTATGTTTAATTTACCCTATAATCAAGTGGATAATTTAGCCGATTTTCAAGATAGCTATAATGAAGCGCTGGATTTTCAGGGGGCTTCGATCATTGAAGTCAATGTAAGTCAAACACAAGCCAGCGACCAAATCGCCGAGCTCAACTTGTGGGTGAAACAAAGCTAATGCCAACCATGGCCCGTTACGGCAATTCTTCACTACCGACCTTAGTGTTACTGCATGGCTTTTTAGGCACTAAGACCGACTGGTTGCCGTTAATGCCAGCGCTAAGCCATCACTTTCACTGTATTTGCTTAGATCTACCGGGCCACGGGGATAACCAAAGGGAGTTGAAGCCAACCGAATTAGATGGATTTAACCAATGTGTTGAAGATGTGTTGGCACACCTGAATGGCCTTCATATTGGTCAATTCCATCTCTATGGTTATTCTCTAGGTGGCCGTATTGCTCTGCACCTTGCCAAAGCCTATCCAGAAAGACTACTGAGCCTAAACCTCGAATCCTGCCATCCTGGACTTACAGACCCGCAAGAAAAACTTGCCAGAATCAAAAATGATACTCAGTGGGCCGAGCGTTTACTGCATCTGAATAGCAAAGACTTTTTAAGCTTGTGGTATCAGCAGCCCGTATTTGCCGATATGACGGCTACCAAACGAAAAACCTTAATCGAGCATCGTTCTGCAGCATTAGATCTGCATCCGAAACAGCGGCTGAAAGAGGTATTCATAGCCACCTCACTCGCACACCAAGCATCGATGTGGGATGTACCTTTGCAGCTTACCTGTGAGTGCCATTTCTTTGCGGGCAACCAAGATGCTAAGTTCCACGCCCTCGCCCAAGAGTGGCAATTACACGCGCCCATCCTCGTCCATAGTATTCACGGCGCCGGCCACAACATACACCAAGCTGCTCCCGAGGCATTAACCTCAAAAATAGTGAAGTTGCTAGGGTAATGACAGAATTAAAATGTAGGAAATATATGATATTAACTTTGCTTAACCTGTATCAATATCGACTACCGCTCGACGTATTATTGCCCGTCGGCAAGCAACGTATCGATCACAGAGCGGGATTAGTACTACAAGCCAGTGCTAATGTTGGTGGCGAGCATAGACAAGTCGAAGTTGAAATTGCCCCACTCTCTGGCATAGATGTCGATGAACAAGCCTTGATGGGGTTCAGCCGTGAAACACTCACTCAAGTGCAAACGGCTTTGACTGGATTATTACCCCAACTCTGCGGTCAGCATATTGATACATTGCTGGAATGCGCCGAGCAAAGCCCTTACCCTTCTTTGGCCTTTGGTTTAAGTCTGTTACATGCCAAGTTAATGGGCAAACTCGATGCCATCCGTCCACAAACGGCCACAGTCCCTTTGATTTATCATCCAACGGATGCCAGCAAAGACTTGCTCGATAGCAAAATTGCCGCCCTTGGCTGGAATGTTCGCTCGGTTAAAGTCAAAGTCGCGCAAACTTCAATCGAAGATGAACTAAGCCTGATTTATGGCATTTTGCGTACCCGCCCCGATCTCAAATTGCGTTTGGACGCGAACCGAGGGTTTACACTTGAGCAAGCAATCGAATTTGCCGCTTGCTTGCCCCTAGAGACCATAGAGTACATTGAAGAACCTTGCCTGAATCATCATGATAATCATGAATTTTATCAAGCAATTGGTATACCCTACGCTCTCGATGAATCGCTCAACGATCCAGAATACCAGTTTGTAATGCAAAATGGCCTGACTGCGCTTGTCATCAAACCTATGCTGCTCGGCAGTATCGAAAAACTAGCTAATTTAATCGATACGGCGCAAAGCTATGGCGTACGTTGCATTATCAGTTCGAGTCTAGAGAACAGTTTAGGCATTAATGATCTGGCTCATTTAGCCGCGATTCTCACTCCGGATGAAATCCCTGGGCTCGATACCCTCAGCGCCTTTAGCCAAGATTTAGTCGTGTCATCGGGCAAAAAATACTGCCTCACACTCGCGCAACTTGAGCCAATTGCACTGCACGCCATTGATTCAATGCAACAAAATAATGATACAGCTAAAAGTGAGGGAAACGAGTTTGTCTAATGCCAGCCTATCAAAACCGCTTGCACTGTCACCTGTGCACCAAGCTGCGCTTGCGTTTCCACAGCAGACAGCCATCAAGTTGGCGGGGCAAGACATTAATTACTCAGAGCTTAGCCAGCGCGTTATCGCACTGGCTCAGCAGCTAAGCGCTTCGGGGATCTCAAAGGGGGAACCGCTCGCCTGTATTGCTAGCAATAATCTCGAGATGATTTGTCTCTATTGGGCCTGCATCGATATAGGAGTAATCTTTTTTCCTATCTCGCCCCGTTTCCCCCTCGCGCAGATCCAAGACTTAATTAATGAACATCAGATCCGCTATGTTTGGAGTGCTGAGGTTTGTGAACTACAGAATTGTCATCACTTGCGCTTAAATTTTAATCGCATTAGCAGTGACTTAGCCCAGCCTGTCGACTTTACTCGTCCAGCTAATGTGATTTTAACTTCAGGCTCTAGTGGCTTTCCCAAAGCGGCGGTGCATTGCTTAGCGAATCATATTGCCAATGCCGAAGGTGCCCGCAGCTTAATCCCATTCGAACAAGGTGATGCCTGGCTACTCTCCTTGCCCTTATTCCATATTGGCGGTCTTGCGATATTAAACCGCTGTGCCTTAGTCGGTGCCAGTGTTGTCATACCAGATCAAGCGCTAAGTCTTAGTCAGCAAATTGACCAAGATAAGCTGACCCACCTCTCTTTGGTGCCTGCACAACTGAGTAAGTTATTAGCCGATACAAGTAGTAAACTTAAAAGTATCAAAGCCCTATTGCTGGGCGGCGGCGCAGTCTCGCTAGACTTACTCGCCGAGCTTAAGCAACGCAATATCGCCAGCTATACGAGTTACGGCATGACAGAAATGGGCTCGCAGATCACCACAGGTCCCGCATTAAGCGACGGCAGCAGTGGCAAATTACTCCCCAAGCGTGAGCTTAAAATCGAAAACGGTGTGATTTTGGTGCGAGGCGAATGCCTGTTTATGGGCTATCTCACCGCGGATGGAATACAAAAGTGCGTTGAACAAGACGGCTGGTTTTACACCAAAGACAAGGGCGAATGGGACGAAAATGGTAATCTGCGCATTCATGGCCGCGTCGATAATATGTTTATCTGCGGCGGCGAAAACATCCAGCCAGAAGAAATCGAAGCCGCGCTTAAACAACACCCACAAATAGACGATGCAATCGTTTTCGCCATACCGGATGTACAATTTGGCAATCTCCCAGCCGCCATCATTCGCGGCAGTTTAACCCACCACCCAGAGTCGATTGCAAATACGCTCGAACTGTTCCTTGCCAACAAAATCGCCCGCTTCAAACGTCCAAGACAATATTATTCATGGCCAGAAAATAATGAACAAATAGGACTGAAAGTGAACCGAAAATCCTTGATCCGTGAGCTAACAAAAACAAGTTAGTCCACTAAAACTCAAGGCTAAGCTCCTGTAGTTCTTTAAGCTGTAAACTCGCAGGGAAAAAACGTTGGATAAATGTTTGCTCATCAATAGGACGAGAAAAACAAAAACCCTGTCCAATCGTACAGCCAAGCTGTTGCAACAATACTAATTGGGAATTTGTTTCAATACCTTCTATCACTAACTCCATATTAAGTGCTTGTGATAACGCTATCACGCTGGATATTGCGGCTTGGCACCTAGGCTCAACACTAAGTTCACGCACAAAACAACCATCTAATTTAATTTGTGAGAAAGGCAATTCGCATAAACGTGCCAATGAAGAATGTGCAGCACCAAAATCATCAATCGCCAATTCAAATCCTAGCATTCGCAAGCGGATTAAATTCTCCATATTCACTGCTGGCGCAGCCAACAAACCCGTCTCAGTAATTTCGAGGGTAATGCATTGAGGAAGAATGTTAAATTTCTTTACCATATCGACAATCTGATACACTAATTTAGTCGAATTAAGTTGAGAGATATCGAGATTATAGGCGAGAGAAATTAGGCTTTCATGTTGTTGTAAACGCTGTTGTAAAGCGCAGCCTTGCTCGAATAACTGTAAGAATAAATCGTCAAGTAAGCCATGTGAAATTAACCGGTCAATAAAAGTACTGGGATTTAACAATCCAAAATCAGGATGATGCCAGCGTGCTAGCATTTCTGCCCCTTTCAAGCTAAAGCCTGCAACATCAAACTTAGGCTGATAAAACCCCACGAACTGTCTTTGCTTCAATGCCTGTTCAAAATCCTCAAATACAAAATTTTCGGGGCACCTAGCTGCGATAAAACCCGAAGCTATTTGACTCCTTTGAATGCGACTGTTGGTAAATCTATCTAACATACGCTGCAAATTATCCACTGATGGGCACTTACTTAAATCACCAAGATATTCAAAATTAAGCATTTTTATCATCTGCGATACAGACCGCCTGAGTTCCTTATCAATACAACTAAATAATGCAACAGAAGCTATATCGTATTTCGCTTTTGCTTTGCGCAAAAACGATAGACCATCAATACCTGCCATCATGAGATCGCATATCACTATGTCCGCACTATGATGCTCATCGAGCCAAACAAGCGCATCTTGTGCTGCCCCAAAAGCAAACACCTCAACGTTGGTAAGAGATGCAAGATTATGCTCAAGTACTGCACGTTGAAAGGGGTGGTCTTCTAAGACAATCACTCTAACCTTACCCATTGAATACCCTTTAAAATTAAAATACTAATAGACAAATGCCTGTTACGCCCTTGCCGCAAAAAAGCTGCAACACCGAGATATAGATAGTCAGCTATAATTTAAATCACTAGAGGATCAAAACTCGAGATACAAATATATACAGATGTTTATGAATTAAAAACAATGAGAATGCCTATGATTAAATTAATCTGCCTTCAAATATTTTACGACTATTATTTAAAAGAAATTGCTGAAAAATATGTAGGAAAAATCTTAATCACATAGTTTTATTTCACTGTAGCGACTTACAAAGGATAAAATCTGTACTCAATAGTTACGGAGTTACATGAATGAAAAGAAAAATATTAATAGTAGATGATCATCCAGTTGTTGTTTTAGCACTAAAAATCATTTTAGAACAAAGTGGCTTTGAAGTGATAGCAGAAACCAATAATGGTGTTGATGCATTAAAACTTATTAAAGAGCTCTCACCCGATGCTGTTATTCTCGATATTGGCATCCCCCAATTAGATGGATTAGAAGTGATAGAAAGGTCAAGAAAACTCGTAAAGAGCCCGCCAATTTTAGTCTTGACGGCACAACCATCTGATCACTTTGTTTCCCGTTGTATTCAAGCCGGAGCTTCAGGTTTTGTCTCTAAACAAAAGGACATGAATGAAGTCACTGGCGCGCTTAGAGCAATTCTCACAGGCCACTCCTATTTTCCGATTATAAGCAATAACAACATGATTGCTAAATCGAGTCAGGACGAGGCTGAACTCGTAAAAAAGCTTTCAACTCGCGAAATGGTGGTGTTGCAGCAGCTAGCAGTCGGCTTATCTAATAAAGAAATAGCCGAGCGTATGCTGCTAAGTAACAAAACCATTAGCACATATAAAACTAGACTACTTGATAAACTAAATGCAAAAAATTTGGTAGATATAATTGAAATAGCAAAGAGGCAAAACTTAATATGAGAAATGTTATTTTCATTCTTATATTGAGTCTAAATTCAATTTATTCACTAGCACATGAAAGTAAATTTACCCATTATCATTTGATCGGCTATCAAGAGAAGGCTGCATTGCCTATCCAGCTATCATTAGAAGAGATTGATACACTTAAAAAATATAAATTGCTGAATATTGGCATATCGTCGCCTGACTATCCACCATTTGACATGACAGTAAATGGTGAACAAGAATTTTATAAAGGAATTAGTGCTGACTATATACATATTATTGCTAATATGCTCAACATTGAAGTCAATGTAAAACGTTATGCATCTCGGGAAAAAACAATTACCGCAGCGCTCAATGGAGAAGTAGATCTAATTACTACAGCAAATAAATTTGAACAAATGCACGGTCTTCTACTAAGCACACCTTATACCGTTGATAAGCCTTCTATATTCAGAAATGCTAACTTAGGTGATAATGAACAAATCAAGTCAATGTCTATGGCCTATGAGTACTTACCAGATGAAGCGATAACAGATATTTATCCAAATAGAAAATTACTCAAATTTTCCTCTAGACAGGCGGCCGTTGCTGCAGCTGCATTTCGGCAAGTTGATGCTGTGATAGTCGACCAAGTTTCCGCCAACTATTTAATAAACAACAACTTTTCAGGAAAACTTAAATTAGACACTCACTTGTCTCTAAACTCCTATGGCAGCGCCTTTGCTACAACAGAACAAAATAAGGCCTTAATAGATATAATTAACAAATCTATTAATAATATTTCACTCGAACAGAGAAAGTTGATTAGAAAACGCTGGAGTGGCGGTGGAAGCACCATTCCTTTTGCCTCAGAACTCCCCAGTTTTACAGCAGATGAGACGGCTTGGCTACAAAACAACCCTAAAATAACAGTGGCAATTAATAAGTATGCGGCACCGCTAACATACCTTGACGATACACATAACGCTGAAGGGTTTGGCATTGAGGTTTTGGAACTAATACAAATGTATTCAGGGCTAAAGTTTGACTATATTGTTAACAATAGGTTTTCAGAACAGATTAGTTCCGTACTCAATCATAAAGCTATGATGACAATATTCTCACCGAGTGAAGATCTTAATAAAAATATTATTTTTACTAAAGAATTCTCAAATTCACCTTATGTTTTTGTAACACAGAAAAATGCACAAGACCTAGATATTAACGCTATAGTTGTTCCCGATGGTACTTTTAATGATAACATGCTCAGAAAAATAAACCCTAATGCAGACATTATAATCGCTGACAATTATCTTGAGGCATTGAATGATATAGCGACTGGTGCAACAAATACCACTATTGTGCCACTGGCTTTAGCCGACTTCTATGTAAATAGTTATTTCAGTGATACTTTAGAAGTAAGTAAGATCATAGATGAAATTCCAAGAGCGTCTGTGGCATTCGGAATGGCGAGTTCAAATAAACTACTTAAGAGCATACTTAATAAAACATTAACAGTTATTCCTCCTGATGAATTACAAATGGCAGAAAATCGCTGGCGCCGTAATGCCCTGCCTGCACGCCAAAGCTGGAAGGATTATAAGTACACTATTTACACTATTGTGATTGCCTCAACGATCATGATTTTAGTCTCAATTATTTGGGCTCTTTACACTCGAACTCATTATCGCAAGCGGCTATTAGCCAAAAAAGAACTTAATCAACAACTGCAATTTATGCAGTCCATTGTTGATGCCATACCTCATCCTATTTATGTAAGAAATAAGCGGCGTGAACTGACTATGTGTAACGAGAGTTACCTTAATGCTTTCAACGCCTCACGCGAAGATTTGCTATATAAGACCACAATGGAAGGAGCCAGTCGCTCTAAAGAGGCTCCTATTGTAGATAAAGAATATGTACAAGCCTTAGAGGATGGTATTGCCGTATTTAAGGATAGAGAACTTCATATAAATGGACATAAATATAATATTTATCATTGGTTTAAATCCTATGGCGATGAAGCCGGCAATATTGAAGGGATTATTGGTGGTTGGATAGATGTCAGCGATAGAGTCAAGCTTATTGAAGAATTAGAATATGCTAAGGAAGCTGCGGACAGTGCAAGCCAAGCAAAGAGTACTTTCTTAGCAACTATGAGTCATGAAATCCGTACGCCAATGAATGCCATCATAGGAATGTTAGAACTGGTACTAAAACGTACAAATTCACAACAGTTTGATTTAAATTCAATTAAAGTTGCCTATGATTCCGCTAATGATTTACTTGAACTTATTGGTGATATTTTAGATATTGCTCGTATTGAAGCGGGTCAGCTGTCACTTTCGCCCATGAGAACCAATCTTAAGACAATTGCAACCTCTGTCGTGAGAGTGTTTGATGGACTAGCAAGGCAAAAAGGAATCACTTTACAGTTGGATTTCGATCCTGTTATTGCGAATGATGTACTCGTTGACCCTATGAGGATTAAGCAAATACTGTCAAATTTAATTGGTAACGCCATTAAATTTACTGATAGCGGTGGAGTAAAAGTGAAAATTCAATCAGAAAGTTTCACCAATACAACCCACACGATTCTATTTACTGTCACGGATACAGGAATTGGCATTTCGGGGGACGACCAACAGAAACTATTTACCCCTTTCAGCCAAGCGCAAGGAACCCACACAACCCATGGTGGTACAGGGCTTGGGCTCATGATTAGCCGCTCTCTGTGCGAAATGATGGGTGGGAGTTTAACCCTTGAAAGTAAATTGCATCAAGGAACTCAGATCAGCATGCAATTAACCCTCACCCAGCTTGAAGCCGAAGCAATCCATAACCCTTCACAACCCATTCCAGAATCGCATGTGAGTAATCCCCTCGATATCTTAATTGTTGACGATCATCCTGCGAATCGCTTGCTATTAGCCCAGCAGCTTAAATATTTAGGCCATAGTGTTGATGAAGCAGAAAATGGCTTAATTGCCTTAAACATGTTCGAAAGTAAACAGTATCCTGTGGTGATCACCGATTGTAATATGCCAGAAATGAACGGTTATGAACTCTGTCAGAAAATTCGCCAACTCGAACACAAACGTCACACGCATGCTATCGTCATCGGCTATACCGCTAATGCCCAAAAAGAAGCCAAGGATGCCTGTTTAACTGCAGGGATGGATGACTGTTTATTCAAACCCATCAGCCTAATGGAGCTAGAAAGTATGATTAAACGGTTTACCCCAGAGAAAATCACCATAACCGCCACACATTTTGCCGCTGACGCAGTAGAAAAACTCACAGGAAATAATGCAGAGTTAGTCGATAAATTGCTTAAAGAACTCCTTAAAAGCAATCAAAGCGACTTGCAGTCCCTATATACAGCCCTCGAAAATAATGATTTGAGTACCATCAAAGATCTCGCCCATAAGATCAAAGGTGCTGCGAGAATTATCGATGCACAGAAGCTTATGTCTGCCTGTGAAATGCTGGAAAACGCGAGCCATCAGCAGTTGAATGCTTATGTTGAAGCCGTATCTCAGGCTATTGCTTCACTCGAGGCAGAAGTGATCTCTTATACCCAAACAGCCTCAAAATAATGCCCAAGCCCATAGCTTCAAGTCACGCTGTATAAATGCATATACATAAGGCCCTGTTGTAAACAGAGCCTTATGTTCAATTCACTGTCAAAGCAAGCGGCTGAGCATTCCCCTCATCGTCTATGTACTCGGCCTTTAGGATAAGCCCAAGCTGATCGATTAACTCGCTCTCAGTGATAGTCACAGTTTCTGCAGAGTAAGGGGCTAGCATTCCTTGAAAAATAGCATAATCCTTCCCTTTAAAACTCAAACTGAGGTTCTGATAGGTCACATAGTAAGGTGACTTATTCTCTATTGATAACATATTGTCTTTCAATATAAATGACTGCCACTTTGCTAAGTCTAAAACATCAATAGCGAGCTTATTGGGCCGCACAAAAACCTTCATTTGAGTACGTAAAGCGACAATCAACAGTTGCCCCTCAGTTTCATCAATATTTTTGGCGGGGGTGGGTGGAACTTCGTATACATTCAGCCAGTATAACTGTTCTTGTTTTTCAGGTTCCTGCTCCGCAATATTAAGCAGATTTATGTGCTTGCGCTCCTTTGGGGCAATTTGCAACAAGCCAGGATAGGGCAAAATTGGCGCATTTGCCGTTTCAGGGCCAGAGTCTGGATCGCCGTCATCCACCCACAGTTGCACCATCACAGGGTAGTCATTAATATTCACCAGTGACAACCCTTGCTCCCGATCGGAAGCCGCAAAAATAATTCGACTACGATCGGCGACTACGCCAGCCAGAGCGGTTTGCAACATTAGGAGCCATAAAACTAAACTACTGAACCCGAATAAGCACTTCCGCTTTTGCATAAAATTTTCCTGCCGTTGGACTCATTCCGGGCAACTTGCCAAAAACAACTCTGTAATTATCCATATATTGATAACTCGTACCGACAATACCTGTCTGATTCCCCTGTAATGGCCGCCAACCGTCTTTCCATGCATTATATTGTGAGTCTAAGCTGGTTCTATTATCAAAATTTAAAAAGGGTTGAATCACACCATCATTGCGTTGTAGCTTTACCCCCACACCATTAGCAACCATATTAGCACCATAGGCATTACTGACTAGATATGTCACAGCATCCTGAGTAGTAAACCCCAACCGTCTCGCCATCTGGTAATTATTACTCTCAATCTTAAAGGCGATAGCGTTCGCATTAACTGCGGGGCCATTGATATTGGCTTTCTGTTGGCAACGATAATTAATCTGGATGTCAGCTTCTCGGGTAATGCCGCTGTTTAATTCCGCGATAGTCACAGTGGGGAACAACACATAAGGCGTGACATTCATTACCGCACAACCTCCAGCCCTTCGCGTATACAACTGTTGATATAAGCTGATATTCCCAGGCCAATTCGCATACCAGCCTGGATAATGACTAATATGGTCAACCCCTTCCGTAGGATAGGCAAGGCCAGGCCCACCAAAAGCAATATAAGCTGCAGGTTGATTATAACTGTATGCTATAGACTCAGTCACACCTCTGATATTGCCAATCTGGAACAGCTCTATCGTGACATCAGTAAAGTTTTTCGCCTTCACTAATATTCTTCCCTGAGCATCACGGTCTAACCCCCGCAGCGGCCGATATTGCCATAAGCGCGAAAAATACTGACCGGTGGCATTATTCTTAACCCTGAGCACAACATTTCGATGGTAAGTGGCATAACCTTTGTTAATACCATAAGCCACGCCATCTTCGTACATGCCGCCATAAGCATTATCAGCGTTTACTGAGTAGATCTCATTTAGTTGGTGCTCATCCGCCGCATCGCAACGAAAAAGTACCTGATCAGGATCATACCCGCCAGTCTGTCCATAGGTACTGAAGGGCACAACACTCGATCCCAATAACGTGCCATTGGGCTGAAAACTTTCATCGGTAACATTGATAATAGGCAGATTAAGTATGCCCCTATTGGGATCGTGACCACCATACCATATAGCTGTTTTACCATACGCAGGTGCGACATAATAAAAATTTGCCGGATCTGTTGTAGTCGTCGATATACGGTAGCAAGTCGCCATAGCTTGACCACTAACTAAAGTGGCAAACACCAAAGATACCACTGCCAACAGCCGACCTAGGTTGAACTCAATCATAGTTTTTATCTCAATTAACCCGCTCACATAGCGCAGGCATTCTTAATAAAGTGTTATCACGACTGCTTTCGAGGGTATAGTCAAAGTGACATTGCTGATCGGGTTTATTTCCCCAATTAACGGTCAACTGACCACTCGGTTTAGAAGCTCTGACATAAGCCATACCAGCCTGTCCAACCATACCCAATACTAGGCCATCTTCGTCCACGACTTCGGCGCCAATAGGGATAACGCCGCCGTTGGCTTGCTGAGTCATGAAGACGACGGCTATCCCGTGTCTAGTCTCGAATTTCATCTTAACGATAGAGCCGGCATAGGGCGCAACTTGCTGTTGTGTCTCGATAAGTTCTGTACCACTTAACATAGATCCCGTATCAAGCGTGACACTATTTGTGCGATAAGGCGTCAAAGATGGGATAATTGCATATCCCAAGTCATCAATCTCAGTACCCCAATTATTAGTCACTTTTGCGCCAGAAGCTCCCTCAGCTTGAACAATCGCAAAAGTATCACTGAGGTTTTGGCTTAATGTTACGCCGCCAGAATGCACCACTGCTGCACCACTCAACCCAGCGCCAACCTGCTGATAAGTATCAGAAATCGAATAGTTACCCGATAAAGTCGCTTGGCTAAAACGCTTTTGCGTATTAACGCTGACACTTTCACTCGAACTATCCTGCCGCTGCAGTGAAGCATTCAGGCCATATGTCCAAGTATTATCATCGTCCACAGTGCCTGCGAGTCCTAGATTATACTGTTCACTACCCCTAGATGAGTGACTAAACCCACTGCTAAGCATGTTTGACTGGCGACTGCCAAATGGAATAGACACGGTGAGACTCACGAGATCTTCCTTCACCCTATCAGAGGAATAACCGCTCATTTCAGTTAATCGCTGACCACCAAACCCATTCTGTAGCGGAACTTGACTGGTATATTGACGTGAAAAAGTGAGTCCTATATTCACACGACCAATACCCACCGTATAACCGAACTGTAGTTGATCGTCATCATCGCGCCCATCACGGTATTGACGTTTAGAACCACTCAAATAAACAAAGCCAAAGTCATCTAAACTCTGATTCACACTTAAACTCATTTCAGACCGCTGACTGTAGGTCTCAGATTCAAAAATATTCCCACTCTCCAATGCCCTCCTCAAACCTAAAACATCATTCAACTCCCGAAATGACTCAGTAGAGTAGTGATATCCAGCAAGTGCCACTGATGTCCCCGAATCGAACGAATGGCTATAATTAAGTCCAACACGCCAGCCATTTTTCCACTCATTTAATACTGAAGACTGAGAAATACGAGACATAGAATGTACTGCGGTTAACCCTAGAGCCCCCCATTCTGTACCTAATACAGTCCCTAGACTCAAAGCAAAATAATCATCTCCGACACGCCCACCGCTATTTAGCGTCAGCATATTACTCAAACCATATTCAGAAATTAAATCTACAAAGTACCCACCAGACTCTGCTTGATCTACTTCACCAAATGATAACCCGTACTGGAAACTTCCTTCACGCAACGAGCCAGGCACAGCACTGAATGGCACAGTAAAACTAGAGACCTTTCCATCGGCTTCACTAATTTCAACTAACAAATCCCCCTCATAGCTTGTGGGAAATAAGTCATTAATAACAAAAGGCCCCGCCGCTACTGTGGTTTGATAAATACTCACACCATTTTGCTTAATCACTACGCTGGCGGTTGAGTTAGCGAGTCCTCTGACGACAGGTGCATAACCACGCTGGGATTCTGGTAACATACGATTATCAGTCAGCAACTGTACGCCGGTAAAAGCTAAACTACCGAAAATATTTCCTCGAGTGTAGGCATCACCAAGCAAGAGTTCGCTCTGCATATCCGGCAAGGCTCTGGTGATATAAGTTCTAATAGAATTAAAACTTTCTTGAGTATTTTGGCCAACATCCTTGTACTGATAACTCGATTGATTTCTCAGGCGCCATAATCCTAAATTGACACCTGAATTAAGGCCCGTATAAATGGCACGCATATCGCTACCAGCACTGCGGCTATTAGTTTGATAGTAGTTACTGTTGTAACTGATAAATCCAGCATTCTCTCCCTCGCTCCAAGATGAAGGATCAACATAGCCACGCGGAATCTGCCGTAAATAAGCTTGTGGGATCGCAATCTCTAATCTTAATTTCTCGGCATCAAATTGCGTCGATACCCCCTTGACCACAGTATCAGGGGCCGCACATTCAGCCTGCAATAATGCATCTTCGTTTATGTATATTGCAGTTACATTCGACTTGTTCCAGAAATTAAGGTCGAGACAAGGCACAACTCCATGGGAGCCAACCTTAACAAAATTAATAATTTCCCTATTTAAGTAAGTACCATTTATATAGATATCAACTTGGTATTGACCTGGAATAGTTTCTGCAGTCGAGTTAAAGCGAGAAAGATAACTATCGCCATAACCACCACCAAGTAATAGGCTGTCATCAAATGTGAAATCCTGTAAGTCATCAGCCCTCAACGATGAAGACATGCAAAAGATCACACCAATCAATAGCAGCAAAGAGTAAATTTGGCTCATCAAACCCATGGATTTTTTCATAACCAATCTTATCAATGATGTTCAGATGCAATGACATATTCACTTTTTACAAATCCGCCGTAATCATTTACTAAAGTGAATTCAATCGTCATTGGATATGTGATGACAAACTGCTGATTCTGAATGTCTATCAACTGATTAGACTTAGGTTCAAGCATAGTAATAGGGATGATTAGCTCTTGTTTTCCCGACTTAATTTTTGCCTCAACAAAAGAGGCAAAAAAAGCCGCATTATTTTTCACATCAAGGTGAATTCCAGCATCAGCATACTGAACATCAAAGGCAATCTCTTTTGCTACATCATCTGGATTAGATTCAATCTCTACAGGCCGATAAAATATTTTCACTCTATTTTTGAGCATCACTAGCATCTGATTTTCACCAGCATTTTCTTTCGATAATGGAGGTATCTGTAGAAAATTAAGATAAAACACACTCTCACGGTCTTTTGGTAGCTCACCGCCGCTATAAATTAAGCGAATTAACTGCCCTCGCTTGGGCTCTATTCTAAAAATAGCGGGTAAGGCCAAAAATGGGCCATCAGCATACTCAGGTGTCGACTCTGGGTTATTAATATCAGTCCAGACCTGAACAACATTTGGAAAAGCATCGTTATTTGTTAACTGAACACTGCGCTCTTTAGCATCACTAGGATAAATGACTCGCGTATTGGTCATGACCACACTCGCATTAACTGAAAAACCGATCATGAGTAGAGTCAAAAATATTAAACGAAGAAGTAAGCTAGAAAAAATCATAGAAGCCCCAAAAAGCAGCAGCGCTCACCCATGGGCTGGGTGAGCGAATAATCATAATTTATCGTATATTAAAGATAAGAAACTGCATATTGGACAGAGCTAATCACACGACCTGCTGTTGCACTGCCAGTTTCAGAAATATACTGCACAGCAAAATCATGGGAGGCAGAGTCTGCACCTGCAGCAACATTTAATCCATCAACAGCACTTCCTGCTGTTAAATTGATTTCCGTTCCACCAACTGAATCAAGAAGCTGTAATGCTACATTCGTTGCCGTACCAGTATTACCTAAGTTACCTGCTGTTGTGACATTGTTACCCAAAAATACAGTTTTAATAGGTAAAGCTTGCGTTGCATTGACAGTACAACCACTGACTGAAATGGTAAAAGGTGTTTCACCAGCAACTGAGCCTGCAGTGGCAAGTTGAGCCGTAGAAACAGTTGGTAGCAAGACACTGGGATTAGCCGCATTTCCGTTAATCGCCACTTCACAAGTTTGGTCCGATACTTCACCCAAAAAAGTAATAGTATTATTCGCTTGAACACTAGTACCAAACAATGCACCTAAAACTAAAATAGATAGCGTTAATTTTTTCATCAGACATCCTACTGTTATTACTATATGGAAATATTAAGGTTATGGCTCATCGAAGCTGAGCACACAATAGCAACAACACTAACAATGACATATAGGACTAGACTTGCGATCTTGTAGGAAATTTCTGACAATAAATATACTAAAGATAAAAATGAAAAAGCGATTTAAAAAAATGAAATCGCCATTATTAATAACAAAATTGTGCATCAATTATAATGAAGAGCAAGAATAACTTCATTCTCATTTTTTCGGCTAAAAACTAGATTATTAATTTGTTTGAACTGAGTTGATATAACAAGTATTTTGTCGCTATCTATAGAATTTGCATACACTTGGGGAGTTATAGTCTGAGAGATAAATTGATTGAGATTCTGGTCATAACAAGAAATGGTAGATAGATCGGAGTAGTAACTTGGTTCTGCTATCTCACCTTGAAAAGAAAGAGTTTTAAACTCAGTTTTTGCTATCACGTTACAGCTTATCACCGCGCTCAACATGACTGTAGTTACGCCGAATAACGATACCTTTAACATCTCATCACCCATTTCGATTTGTAGGACACCTCCTAACTATCGACCAAGAATGGATGTTCTGAAGTATATTTACTGGCAATAAATGTACTTATTAATAGATTAAAAATTTATAACTAACTAATCACACTTATCTAGCTTAAAACACTACTCATTCATATAAAAATGTCATGGCAAGAATAAGCATTTAAAAAAAACAGTAGTCAGCACAGGTTTGGTTAAGATCAACCGCTATACTATTCTTCCACTGCGCATAGAAGATTGTTGATACATTACGGGGCAGCAACCATCGCACTTGGCTATCGTCTTGAAAATAATGAATGTTATTTTTTTTAAGCAACTCAATTAAAACTCTCGTCTCAAATTGGCATAGAATGACCTCAGCTCCCAATACATAACTGAGCTTTAAGTCCTCGCGTTCAAAAGCGATACCCTTGCAAACTAACCAAAACAAGCTCTGCTGACATACTTCGACGCCCCCATTGACACGAAATGCAGTACCCCAACCAGATTCTGATGATAGGGCTAACTTAGTGATCATTGAGAACATAACTTCCCACCTTTGTAAGCATTAAAAAAAACGCATAATGAGTATCTATCGTAAATTGGCAGGTATCCCTTCTAACTTAAATGCTTTCCTTGGTACATAATCCATCGCTACCCGACCAAATCTTCCGTGCTCAATATCCATATCAACTTTGCTTAAGGCGATACTCAAAATGCGGAGGAACAAACCGTTCGATAATAAGCATCGAAAATAACTTTCGAATTGAGGCTCAAAAGTTAGCGATATATTAACTATTTATAACGGCTCTAAATGTAGGATAAATCCGATGTCTCGTGGTGAAATCAGCCATAGTCGCGTACGTTTCAATACGATTGAGCTTTATAGCTATAGCGAAATTCACTTTAAATAGCGCGATTAAATCCATTCTTTCTCCCATAAAAAAACCTGCCGCAGCAGGTTTTTTTATGGCTAAGTTAAAATCACTTTACACGTGACGCAACTTAGGCTTCCATGCAAGCTTTTAGCTTGTTCATGGCATTTTTCTCAAGTTGGCGAATACGTTCGGCCGACACTTGATAAGTCTCTGCAAGTTCTTGCAGTGTGGTTTTATCGTCATCTAACCAACGGGCGCGCAGAATATGCTGGCTACGTTCATCTAAGGTTTTGATGGCCGATAATAAACGACCTTGAGCATTCGATTCCCAGTTGTCGTTTTCAATATTTTCTGCTAAATCCGATGAATGATCTTCCAAATAATGGACGGGGGCAAAATCATGCTCCTCGTCTTGATCATTGGTTAAATCAAATGCCGGATCTTGCGCTGCCATACGTGATTCCATTTCGGTCACATCGGCCTTAGACACACCTAAATTTTCAGCCACCATAGTGACTTCTGCATCGCTGAACCAACCTAAGCGTTTTTTCGCTTTACGGATGTTAAAGAACAACTTACGTTGTGCTTTAGTGGTCGCGACTTTAACAATGCGCCAGTTTTTCAGCACATATTCATGAATTTCAGCTTTGATCCAGTGCACAGCAAAAGACACAAGACGCACGCCAACATCGGGATCGAAGCGTTTAACCGCTTTCATCAAGCCTATGTTACCTTCTTGGATCAGGTCTGCCTGTGGCAAACCATAGCCTGAATAGCCTTTAGCAACGTGCACTACAAAACGTAAGTGCGACATAATCAGTTGCTTCGCAGCTTGTAGATCACCAGTTTCCTGTAAACGCTTGGCTAACTCATACTCAGCCTCAGCGTCCAGCATGCTGATGCTAGTCACTGAATGGATATAAGCTTCTAGACTACTGGCGCCCTGTGGGACTGTCAGTGCCATTGATTGCGTTTGAAAGGTCATTCGCTCTCCTACATTTATCAGACTACTTAACGAGTGCATTCTTAGGTTCAACAACAAAATACCCTAAGAATAAGCTCACGAACTATCGGCTAATTGACAGAGTATGTCAACCTCAGCTCGTTTGCAGATACCCTTTTTACCTCGCTGAAGTAGACATTGCAAGTGAACAAAAGTTCATTACTCAGCATTTTTTTCGTCACTTTTTTTAGTTTAATCGACTGATTATTATGAAGGTTCAATCGACCGTAAATGCTGGCGTACAGACAAATACGAACCTAACCAACCTAAAAATGAGGCAAGTCCAACCAATTGCAGCAGTTCAATAAAAGTGAGTGATTTCATCTCGAGCTGACTGCCATACAAACCTAAAAGTTCGGCAAGGGCAGAATCGAGATACCACACTAATAAGTTGATGATAAGCCAAGCCAATATGCCGCCAATGACTCCGTACCAAATCCCAGTGTAGAGAAATGGGCGCTGGATAAAGGCTTCAGTTGCTCCGACTAGCTTCATCACTTCAATTTCGCTGCGCCGATTCATAATCGCTAAGCGAATCGTATTACCTATCACTAAGACCACGGCCAGCACGAGTAACGCGGCAATCGCCATCACAGTACGTTCGAGTAGACGCACTACCGCCTGTAACCGTTCTAACCATTCGATATCTAAACGGCCAAAGCTAATCTCAGGCTCGCGCTCTAGTTTAGTTAAGAGTTCACGGGCGCCCACTGGTGTTGAGTAACGCGGCGTAGGCGTAACGGTAATGACCGCTGGCAAAGGATTTTTATCTAAATAGGCCAAGGCCTCACCAAACCCAGATAAGCGTTGAAATTCTTCTAGCGCTTGATTTTTATCTATGTATTGCACTTTATCCACTTCGGGATATGTCCGAATGCGCGTCAGCAGGCTCTGAATCGTTTGTTCACTACGATTATCGTCGATAAACAAGGAGATCTCTGCCGCGCTGTTCCAGGAACTGGTAATGGTCTCGGCATTTTTAACTAACACTTGCAATGCTGCAGGCAAACTTAGGCTCACCCCTAAGACAGCCATGGTCATCACAGAGGATATTGGGTTGCGCCAGAGCTCTCCCATGCTCGCCATTGCTTGCTGCGCATGGCGAATAAAAAACATCACAATCCGACCAGACAGAGGCAGCTTGCTGCGAGTTAATTTTGCGCTATCGCTCATTGCCCTTCACCTCTATTCGTCGGTGCACTGCGAGTGTGCACATTAGGATGCAACTCTTGTGCACCTAACATACGGCCCTGTTTGAGGGTAAAAGTGCGATATTTCATTCGTGCGATAAGACCTAAATCATGGGTGGCGATTAATACGCTGGTTCCCGCATCATTAAAGGTTTCAAACAGACGCAAAATATCCATAGATAATTTAGGATCTAAGTTACCCGTAGGCTCATCGGCGAGCAGTAAAGGCGGTTTATTCACAATCGCACGGGCAATGCCAACACGTTGCTGTTCGCCGCCGGACAACATAATTGGGTTATGCCGCTCCTTGCCATATAAACCCACCATATCGAGCGCACCCGCAACACGCTTACGGATTTCGCCATGGGAGAATCCCTCAATCACCAGTGGTAAAGCCACATTGTCGAACACACTTCGGTCCATCAATAGGTGATGGTTCTGGAAAATCATCCCGATATTGCGGCGCAAATAAGGCACATGTTTAGGGCTGACTTTAGCGATATCATGACCGTTAATCGCGACGCGCCCCGTTGTTGCCCGCTCGATTACCGTGATTAATTTCAACAGCGTACTTTTACCCGCCCCCGAGTGGCCGGTTAAAAATGCCATTTCACCTTGCTGTAGATGAAAATTCACATCCTCCAGCGCCATTTGGCCGCCAGGATAAATCTTACTGACCTGCTGAAAATCAATCATAAATTAGCTATCCGCTTTTTCTTGAGTGAACAAGGCATCGATAAATTCTTTCGAATTAAAGGTTCGCAAATCATCAATTTGCTCACCCACACCTATGTAACGGATCGGAATATTAAACTTATCAGCAATCGCAAATACCACGCCGCCCTTAGCCGTTCCATCTAACTTACTGATGGTAATACCCGTTACACCTACGGCTTCCTGGAATAATTGTGCTTGGCTTATCGCGTTTTGCCCCGTGCTCGCATCTAATGTCAGCATGACCTCATGTGGCGTATCTGGGTCGAGTTTCTTCATCACTCGCACGACTTTCTTCAATTCTTCCATCAAGTGCGCTTTATTCTGTAAACGACCAGCCGTGTCGGCAATCAATACATCCACTTTACGCGCCTTGGCCGCTTGCAAAGCATCGAACAACACAGAGGCACTATCGGCACCAGTATGCTGGGCAATCACGGTAATATCATTACGTTGACCCCAAACCTGTAGCTGCTCAACCGCTGCAGCGCGGAAAGTATCGCCCGCGGCTAACATCACTGACTTACCTTGGCTCTGATATTGTTTAGCTAATTTGCCAATAGTGGTGGTTTTACCCACGCCATTAACGCCAACCATTAAGATAACAAATGGGCCATTAGCATTGTCTGGTACTAACGGGATAGCGACAGGATCGAGTGTTTTTTGCAGCTCATCCCGCAGCAATTCATATAAAGCTTCGGCATCTTTAAGCTGCTTACGTGAGGCATGCTCTGTCAAATTCTTGATTAATCGCGTAGTGGTTTCGACACCAACGTCGGCGATTAATAATTGTTCTTCGAGTTCTTCAAACAGATCGTCATCGATTTTCTTGCCGCGAAATAGGCCGATAAAACCACTGCCAATATTCTCGCTGGTACGCATTAAGCCACGTTTCAGGCGAGCAAAGAGCCCTTCCTTAACGGGTCTAGCCTGCGGCTCAGGTTGCAATTCAGCAACGGCTATAACAGTTTGCTCAGTTTCAGCTTGTTGCTGGACTAAAGCCTCTGCTTGCTCACGTGCCAGTGCTTCGCCAGCAAGTTGTTCTGCCGCTAAGGCTTCAGCGGCATGCTGTTCAGCGGCCAAGCGGGCAAGTTCAGCTTGTTCCGCTGCGAGTAATTCTGCTTCTAGCTGAGCGGCAACTACACGCACCGCCTCTGCTTGAGCTAATTGCTCTGCGGCGGCTTGCTCAACCGCTAACTGCTGTTCTGCCAATTGTTCTGCAATGCGTTGCTCTGCTTCTAACTGTGCTTCGGCTAACTTCTCTGCAGCATGCTTTTCTGCACTAAGTTGTTCAGCAACCAAACGTGTCGCTTCAGCTTGCTGATTAGCAAAATGCAACGATTCAATTCGAGCATGCTCAAAGGCGAATTGCTCGGCCTCGGCTTTTGCCTGTGTTTGTTCGGCCGCTAACTGTTCTGCAGCCTGTTTTTCAGCATGAGCTTCGGCCTCAATGGCCCCTTGTGCCTCTACTTGTTCCTGCGCGACACGCTGTGCTGCATCAGTATCTTGTGTTGGAGTAACAACTGGCGTTTCAGCGACGACCTCATCTTGTGACTTATCTTTACGAAACCAAGAGAAAAAACCTTTCTTTGCCATGTGTGATTCCAGCGCTCTACTTCAGTATTGAATTTTGAATAAGACCCTGATGTTATACCAGATTGCCTCGGCAATTACGCCCAAAAAGTCGGCAATTAGCTAAGCTCAGTTAGCCTTCTCACCTTTTAGTGAGACTTTGATATAAAATAGCGGCCTTTATTAAGGTGACACAGTCTACCACTTTCTTTCTTCAGGCAAAATCACGGGGGCACTTTGGTTAATCATCGAACGGTCAAAAATAATGTGACCAAGGGTCAAACAGCCAAAAATAAACCCGGCAGTGGACAAGTGCGGATCATCGCAGGCCAATGGCGCTCGCGTCGTCTACCTATCCAAGATCTCGAAGGTTTACGCCCAACGACAGACAGGGTTCGCGAAACACTCTTTAACTGGCTGGCTAATGATTTAGTCAATGCACGTGTACTCGACTGTTTTGGCGGTAGCGGCGCTTTAGCTCTCGAAGCCTTGTCCCGCTATGCCAGTTTCGCCAAAATTATCGAGTTGCAACGCGGCGCAGCCCTGCAATTAAAAGAAAATCTGCAAACCCTTAAATGCGATAAGGCCGAAGTGCTCAATGCTGATACGTTAGTGGTACTGCAAAGGGGCTGCGAGCAAGGTTTCGATGTGGTGTTTATCGATCCCCCCTTTCGTAAGGGATTGGCAGAAAAGACGATTCAACTGCTAGATACTCAAGGTTGGCTCAATGATGGTGCGCTGATTTATGTCGAAATCGAGTCTGAATTGACGCAACTTGCTATCCCTTCTCGCTGGCACGCCTTAAAAGAAAAGAATGCAGGGCAAGTGAGCTACCGTTTATATCAATATCACTCAGAAACCACTGTTGAGCCCATCGAAGATGAAAACCATGCCCTTATTGATTAACTTAGGTAAAGTCATCACTCTGATTGCTTGGTTGATGATGGCCTACAACTTAGTCATCCCCTTTGAAAGCAATGTGGCGATTACTTTAAATATCCTGTTTGCCATTACCTGCATGATGCATTGTTTCCAAGTCGCGATCTTTCACATGCTGTTTAAAACCTTGCTGCCATTAACTAAGCAGGATTATCTGCAGGTGTTTATCTTCGGCATTTTTAGCCTGTTAGCTTATCGACAACGGGTGATGGCTCAAGCGAATTAACCGAACACTCAGACACAGACAGCAAAAAGCCCTCAATAGAGGGCTTTTTAATGGCTATCAATTAAGAAACTGAATAGCTAAACCTTATCCTTTTGGATATGGGTGTGCTACGCCTTTATGGCAGTCAACACAGGTCTTTCTCGCGTCTGGTTCTTTCTTGAAGTTATTTGAGTGCATTCTTACAGCCATTTTACTCATAGTTTCTGGCTGATTCTCGTAAATACGAGTGTGGCAATGCTGACAGTTAGCAGAATCGTTCGCACGGAAATAATTCAGCGCTTTATCCGCTTGTTCTTTACGATTTTCATCTAACCAAGCTTGAGTGTTAAAGCCATCAATTGTCATGAAACCATATAAATCTTTAGATACGATGATTTTTTTGATCAAATAATCGACTGGACCATGGGGTAAGTGACAGTCTTGACACTGAACCGTAATCCCTGCTTTGCCGCCGCCATGGGCAGAAGCCAACACTTCATCCTTCAGCGAATGATTGCTATGGCAAGACATACAGAACTCATCTGTACTGGTCGCGTGTAATGTTTGTTGAGTGGCAAAGTACCCCACAACACCCACTACAATACCGACGACCAGTAGCGCCAGGATTGAATATTTCGCGCTAGGTTTAAATAGTGCACGCCAGTTCATCACTCTATCTCCAAAATTGTCAAAATTAGTTTTTATAAGACTAGTTTATGCTCTTTCATTTATTAGAAATTTGATTTTAAGCCGAAATTTGCTGATTAAATTAACCTTAAAAGCGCAAAATGAGACTTAGCTCTAACTATTTGGACGTCATTTGGTAAAAACCGCTAGCTGAACTGTGATGCACTTTAACTAAAGCTAATGCAATCACCCGATAATCGCAAGTTACCGATTTTTTATAGTTAGGTTTTCCCTTGAAAATTCAGAACTAGAAAATCATTTTCTAGAAAACAGAAATGTGATCACGCCAATGCTTATTGCACCTTGAGAGTGAAGCAGAAATAAATGGTAAAACGCAGGTAAGCCGAATAATACTGTTCGAAATGAAACTTTCTACGATCAATTTGAGTCTCTTAAAATACGCAGTCATATTCATGATAAGCCCGTTGAAGGCAAAACTTCGAGTCAGAAATTTTATTTGCTAATTTAGATTAATTAGATATTCAAATTGAGGCGTTAACTGAAGTGTGAGTTAAATCATTACAGCTAAACATCGCTATGCTAGAATCGAGCAGTTCATCATTTGGAAGACTTATGCATCACACACTCGGTCGTTATTTTTTAGTCATATTCACTCTACTCGCACTCGTCGGGCAAAGTGTCGTGTCTAATGGTCACGCCATGGTGCCACACACTATGGATATGAGTGCGATGAATCATGAGGTTTCCTCCCAAATGCACCACGCTACAATGATGCAGATGGACACGGAGAACAGTTCTGACTCACATTCAATGGCCAACGCGGATTGCTGCAACGATAAAATGCTTCCCGGCGCGAAACAGCATTGCTGTGATGGCACCACATCATGTTCAAATGATTGTGGTCATTGTTTGACGATTTCAGTCGCTGGCACTCTATTTAGCCCACACCTCTGGCCAAGTGTGAGCATGAGCGATACTGCAATGGCCACTCCTATGCCTCATTTCCACTCTATCTCTTTGTCTTCGGCCTTTAAACCACCGATAGCCTAGCTCTACTTTGTGCTTATTGGGCAAATAAACCCTTAAAAAAGCCAAACGACCAAGCTAAAACGACAATGCTGTTAGCCCTAAGCTAACGCCCTATTTAGCCGTTTATTGTGGTGCCTTATCATTAAATCGTGCACCCGAGTCTAGCAGAACGTTGATTACTGAGCCGAATGCCAAATTGTGGCATCAATCCGTCTATCGAAGCGAACCGCTTTGATCCACTGTGCTCACTGACGTTTATGCGCTCGTATTCGGCCGTTAATCCGATGGAGTGAATAATATGAAAACACTAACTAATCTCGCCTTAATCGCATTCTTGCTGACCAGCACAAGCGTGTTTGCGACGGCAGCGCCGCACGCACATCAACACGACAATGCCAATCCACAGGAACAAGCCCATACCCATGTTTGCCCTATGCACCCTGAAGTGACTGGCAGCAAAGAAGATACTTGCCCTCAATGTGGTATGAACTTAGAGCCAAAGGCAGTAGAAGCAAAACCAGCTGAAGGTGCGGCAAAAAACGCCCACAAACACCACTAAGCTAGGCTGGAGATGAGGCATATGAATTCATTTAAAACCGTAAAAAAGCAGACCCCTAAAGCCGTACTGATCTTGAGTAGCTTACTCTTAGGTACACCTTGGTTGAGCCATGCCCAACTGGCGAGCACACAACAGCCTGTGGCAACCGAAGCTGCAGTAAATTCTGCAACAGCGCCTAAGAGTAATCCGTTAAATCAAGTAAAAACCTACACTTGCCCCATGCATCCTGAAGTGCTCAGCCATGAGCCTGGTCGCTGCCCTAAGTGCAATATGTTTTTAGTTGAAAAGGAAGGTACCGATACCAATTCAGCAGATCCACATGCTGAACATCAACATACAGATCACTTAGCGACAGAACATGCGCACACCTCGACCACGAAAGCGGCAAGCCAAGTGTTCGACACACCAACCCCTAAGGCTAACAATCTTGTTAAAAAAACCAGCGAAGAAACAACAACTAAATACATTTGCCCTATGCATGCCCACATCATCAGCGATGTACCCGGTACATGCCCTATCTGTGGTATGAATTTAGAAAAAGTCGAAACGGGTGGTAACACTCACGAAATCAATATCAATGTTTCCGGCAGCATGCAGCAAGCGCTAGCCATAAAAGTCGCTAAAGTTGAGCACGATACGCTATGGAAATTTGTCGAAACCGTTGGACAAGTGGATTACGATGAAAGCCAAATAACGCATATCCATGCTCGAGTAACGGGTTGGGTTGAAAAACTGATGGTTAAGTCCATGGGAGACACCGTCAAAAAAGGGCAGCTACTCTATGAAATCTATTCACCCGATTTAGTCAATGCTCAGGATGATTATTTACTCGCCTTAGATACCGCCAAAACAGCAAGCAATCAGAGATATCAGGATCTTGTTCGTAGAGCAGGCTTAAGACTGTCATTTTTAGGATTTACCGAGCAACAAATCAAGCAATTAGCCGACTCGCGCCAAACCCAATATCGGGTACCCTTTTATGCACAACAGGATGGTGTAGTCGAAACACTGTCTATCCGCGATGGTATGTATATTGAGCCATCCACCGAAGTGATGTCGTTAGTCGATCTCTCTAAGGTATGGGTCATAGCCGATGTGTTTGAAAATGAACAAAGCTGGATAGTCAAAGGCCAACAGGCTGAAGTGGCTGTGCCCGCCATGAACTTAAGCGGGATAAAAGGCACTATAGATTATATCTATCCGGAACTTGATCCTGTCACGCGTAGCTTGCGAGTGCGTGTTGTGCTCAATAACACCCATGTTTCCCTTAGACCTAAAACCCTCGCCAAGGTCTCGCTTTTTGGCGGCCCCAATAAAGACACGCTAGTAATCCCACAGGAAGCCTTAATCCAAACGGGTAAAGAGAATCGCGTGATAGTCAAACAAGACGACAATAGTTTTGCCGCTAAAGTCGTGACCGTCGGCATGATGAGTCAAGGTAAGGCAGAAATTGTCTCGGGCTTAACCAAAGGCGAGCGCGTGGTGATCTCAGGGCAATTTTTACTCGACTCTGAAGCCAGTCTCAAGGGCAGCTTAATGCGTTTAAGCAGCGGTCATCAGCACTAGGAGCGCGTTATGTTGAAATATATTATTGAGGCGTCCATCAGGCAGCGATTGATGGTGTTGATCATTGCCATCATGATCACTGTCTGGGGCGTACAGGAGCTGCGCAAAACGCCGCTTGATGCACTGCCCGATCTGTCGGATGTGCAAGTGATTATTAAAACTTCCTACCCAGGGCAAGCGCCTAAATTGGTAGAAGAACAAGTCACTTATCCTTTATCTACCGCCATGTTAGCTGTACCCGGTGCCAAAACGGTACGTGGCTATTCTATGTTCGGCGACTCCTATGTCTATGTGATTTTCGAAGATGGCACAGATATCTACTGGGCGCGCTCACGGGTATTAGAATACTTAAGTCAGATCAGTAGCCGTTTACCCCAAGGTGTACAACCGTCCCTTGGCCCCGATGCCTCAGGTGTGGGTTGGGTGTTTGAATATGCGTTGGTTGATCGCTCCGGCAGTTTAGATTTATCACAGCTCAAAAGCCTGCAAGACTGGTATCTTAAATTAGAGCTACAAAGCGTGGCTGGCGTGTCTGAAGTCGCAACCGTCGGTGGCATGGAGCAGACCTATCAGATCGTACTCGAACCCGACAAAATGGCGATCTATAAACTGGATATCGCCAGCATTAAAGATGCGATAGAAAAATCTAATAGCGAAGCGGGTGGCTCGGTCATCGAAATGGCTGAAGCCGAGTATATGGTGCGCGCCAAAGGCTATCGTCAAACCCTTGAGGATTTCCGCGAAATTCCCCTTGGTATCACCAGCCCTTCTGGTACAGGTTTATTACTGAAAGATGTTGCTACCGTGCGCAAAGGCCCTGCCTCACGCCGCGGTATAGCCGAACTTGACGGCGAAGGTGAAGTCGTAGGCGGCATTATTGTGATGCGTTACGGCGAAAATGCTTTATCCACGATTAATGCCGTAAAAGCTAAGCTTGAAGAACTGAAAGCAGGTTTACCCGATGGTGTAGAAATCATCCCCACCTATGACAGATCCCAATTAATCCTTAATTCCGTTGATAATTTATTCAGCAAGGTCGTCGAAGAAATGCTAGTGGTAGGGTTGGTCTGCCTGCTGTTTTTACTGCACGCACGCTCAACCTTAGTCGCCATCATTACCCTGCCGCTTTCAATCCTGATTGCCTTTATCGTAATGAATAAGATGGGGGTGAATGCCAACATTATGAGTCTTGGGGGTATCGCGATTGCCATAGGCGCAGTGGTGGACGGCGCAATTGTGATGATTGAAAACCTGCACAAACATTTGGAACAGTTTCACACAGAACACAACCGAGAACCCGATACTAAGGAGCATTGGCGCATCGTCACCGAAGCGTCGATTGAAGTCGGCCCTGCGTTATTTTTCTCATTGATTATTATCACCTTAAGCTTTGTGCCTGTGTTCGCACTCGAAGCGCAGGAAGGCCGTTTATTTGCACCGCTGGCCTATACCAAATCCTTTGCTATGGCCGCTTCCGCATTATTAGCAATCACATTAGTGCCAGTCTTAATGGGCTATTTTATTCGGGGAAAAATTCCGAGTGAGCATAAAAATCCCATCAGTCGCGTGCTGATCGCTTTATATAAGCCCTCGCTTAATCTGGTACTTAGGTTTCCTAAAATCACCCTAGGATTAGCATTGATTGCCTTAGTCAGCGCTTGGTATCCGATGACGCGCATGGGCAGTGAGTTTATGCCCGAGTTAGAAGAAGGCGATTTACTCTACATGCCAACCGCGTTACCAGGACTCAGTGCGGGCAAAGCCGCCGAAGTGTTACAGCAGACGGATCGTTTGATTAAAACCGTCCCCGAAGTCGCTCGCGTATTTGGTAAGGTGGGCCGCGCCGAGACTGCAACCGATCCTGCGCCTTTAACTATGCTCGAAACCACCATCATGCTTAAACCCCATGAAGAATGGCGCGAGGGTATGACCTTAGATGGCATCATCGCCCAATTACAACAAACGGTGAAAGTACCTGGGATGACCAATGCTTGGGTACAACCCATCAAAACCCGTATCGATATGCTCTCTACTGGGATAAAAACCCCCGTTGGCATTAAGATCACCGGCGCCGATGTCAACGAGCTGCAAAATCTAGGGGCAGGAATAGAGGCCATCCTCAGTAGAGTGCCACACACAAAATCAGCTTATGCCGAACGCAGTGGCGGCGGACGTTACATCGATATCACCCCAAAACTCGATGTCGCCGCACGTTACGGTATGTCACTACAAGATATTCAAGATGTGGTGCGTTACGCCATTGGCGGTATGGATATTGGCGAGTCGGTACAAGGTGCTGAGCGTTATCCGATTAACCTGCGTTATCCCCGTGAGCTACGCGATAATATCGAAAAGCTGCGCGAGCTCCCTGTGATCACTAAATCGGGAAATTATCTACCACTGCGAAATTTAGCGGATATAGAAATCACCGATGGCGCACCTATGCTCACCAGTGAAAACGGTCGCTTAATCTCTTGGGTGTTTATCGATATTGAAGGCACGTCTATCGGCGAATACATTACTACTGCCAAGCAAGCATTAACTACCGAACTTAAAGTGCCCCCGCGCTACAGCTATACCTTCGCAGGCCAGTATGAATATATGCAACGGGTAGATGCAAAACTGAAGCAAGTGATCCCTATGGCCTTAGGTGTGATATTCATCCTATTGATGATGACATTTGGCTCTACTTTGCAGGCGAGTATTATCATGCTCAGCCTCCCATTCGCGCTGGTCGGCAGCACTTGGCTATTGTATCTACTGGATTACAACATCTCAGTCGCGGTCGCCGTGGGTATGATCGCCTTGGCTGGTGTCGCCGCTGAATTTGGGGTGATCATGTTGATCTATCTCAACAACGCCATTAAGCACAGGCAAGAGAAAGATAATTACCACAGCGTCAGCGACTTAAAAGAAGCGTTAATGGAAGGTGCCGTTATGCGGATCCGCCCCAAAGCCATGACAGTAGCGACCATCTTCTTCGGCCTACTCCCCATTATGTGGGGTGCAGGATCGGGTAACGATGTGATGCAGAAAATTGCCGCACCTATGGTCGGCGGCATGGTTACGGCCCCATTACTGTCACTGTTTGTACTACCCGCGCTTTATCTACTGATTTATTCGCGTAAATTAAAGAAAGACGCAGTTCAGTAATAACACATACATAAAAAAATCCCCCAAACCGAAATAGTCTGGGGGATTTTTTATTCAACGGTCTTTAAAGAGAGTTATTTATTCGTGCTAACAAACAAAGGGTTAGAATAGAACCACAGGTCGTTATAGTTACGATCATTAATCTTGTTATACCAAGCCTGAACCGATTCATCTTCGGCTTGATTAATCACAGCTGATTTTAAAGGATTACCTTTTTCCGTCAGGTTAGCTTGGTTGTAATCTAAATTAGTCCCACGCAAACGGAAGTATTGATGCTGATCCGCAATAAAACTGTAACTCATGCTGTAGTAGCCATCGGCATCTTTATGCCAGTCAGCACTGGTAAAAGTTTTAACAACTAAGGTTGAATCGTTTGTTTCCTTTTCAAATGCCGTTGTACCCGCTTCAGCACGCGGACCCACATTACCTGCGATCAAGTCGATGTGGTGTACACCAAGGTTAATGCCGGCATAAACTTCATTACCGATATCCGACTCTTTATTATTCAAGGCCGGACTTTTAAAGCGAATAGTGAGCGTTAACTTGTCGCCCGCTTTCGCTACCAAGGTTTGCCCCATAGTGACACTATTCTTATTGCTACTTTCGAGCTTAAAATCCAAGGCATCAATCAAATCGCCAAACACAGAAAAGCTATTACCTGAGCGTAACCCCTTCAAAAGCGCCGTGGTATCTTGACCATCGATCCAAGTGTAGCTTTTCGCATATTCACCGGGATAATAACTACTTGCATAAGGTGGGCGCGTTTTGAAATGGATATCTGAGTTACCCATATTCCAGATCTGGCGACCTTCGCCTAACAGCGCATCCCACCAACCGCCGACCTGCGCTACCACAGGGTCGACTCCACCATATACACCGCTACTGCGCTCAGCATAATCGCCGCGATTACCGCTAAATTGTCCGCCAACCAGACCTTCAACTAAAAAGAAGACATTGGGTGCAGCATCATTCAGTTCCCTTACATCTTTAATGGTATAGCTGGTTAAATAGCGACGAGGATGATTTAACATCCCATAGCTGCTATCGGGATAATGAGTCTCTAGCCATTTCAACGCCGCAACGGCATCTTCATGAGTCTGGTTTTGACGGGTATAACCCGCAGCAGTCCAAGCGGCTATATCTTGAGGATCAAAGTCTGCAATATCATTTTTACTACTAAATCTGTACTCGAAGGTTTTAATCGCCGACAAGACTTTAGCTTCATCACCTAAAATACCGATATTAAAGTGCTCATGGGTTGGCATATCCCACTCGAAACTCGAATAGGCAATTTTGCCCTCATAGTTAGGCATGGCCTTTTTTAGACCAGGCATTTCATACTGAGTTAATGCGTCGTAATAAAGCAAACCACCTACGTCGTTATCATCATTATCTTGACTGTTATTACGCATATGATTCGATAAGGAAACATAGTCTAAACCGAAGTCATCAAAGGCCCACTTCAGAATATCAGACTGGGTTTCGCGAGCATCCTGCGAAACTGCGGTGTGTACATGTAAGTCACCTTTTAACCAACGCCCAGTTGGTTCAATCGGTATGGGATTAGTATCGTCAGAGTCAGAATTACAACCCGATAGCACCACAAGAGACGATAACAAAACAGCATTTAGATTGATTACCTTACGCACGAATAACCTCTTTATATTCACAAGTAGAAACCTGAATATAAGTCGAATGCATGACACCATAATTACATGGGTATTCGCTATCCATAAAATAAGCCTCTAAGTTTATAGCGCTTATGTGTACCATTGACTCAGTGCCACACAGAATTGACTCAATTCACTGCCGCAGGAAGGATCCCATCACATGACCAAGTCATTTTGTTTAACCATCAGCCAGATATGGCCGCAAGCACTTTCCCTTAAAACCCCATCACGCGCATTACTTGCCGCATTCGGTTTATGCTCTGCGCTCATCATTACAGCACCCACCTTTGCCGCACCCGCAACCGGTGAATTCGTTGCCGACAAACGCTGCGAGCTATTTCAATCGAAAAATAAGCAGACGAATCCAGATCAATGGCAGAGCAATATTGGTGAGCGCTACCCTGTACTTGAAATCCTCGGCAATAGCGCTAAACCTGATTGGCTAAGAGTGCGCACCAATGCGGTGAAGTCTCCCATGCGTTGGATCAGCGGCGATTGTGGTCAATATCTATCTAATGTTGCTGGCAGTAATTTATCAACACCTGCAACGGCGGCGGAACCGGCGCAAACCACCACGGCATCGGACATCAAAGCAAAAAGCCGAGATAGCCTTAAAGAGCATGGTACCCCAGAGAAACGCCAAGGGAATCAATGTCAAATAGGTGGCGAATTCGATGCTAACGTGCTCGCATTAAGCTGGCAAAGCACCTTTTGTGAACTCTATGGCCGCCGTAAAGCCGAATGCCGCGCCCTCAGCCAAACGCCAGAATCGAGCCAATGGCAACACTTCAGCCTGCACGGACTGTGGCCGAATAAACAACAATGCGGCACGCGATATGGCTATTGCAGCACAGTCAAACTGCAACCGAATGATTTCTGTACTTATCCAGAGTTTGAACTGAATCCATCGGTGCGCAAAAATTTAGAAGAAGTCATGCCTAGCGCCCAATATGGCACCTGTTTAGAACGCCACGAATGGTGGAAACACGGCACTTGCCGTAGCCAAGACCCTAACGAGTACTTTTTATTGGCAACCCAGCTGACCCAAGCGGTCAATGCCTCGGCATGGGTACAAAAATTTATTCATGACAACATAGGTAAGAGTGTCAGTAAAAGTGAGTTAAACCAAAGTTTTGATAGCAGCTTCGGTCAAGGCGCTCACACTAAAATGAGTCTTGAATGTGGCAAGGGATTACTGAGTGAAATCCGCATTAACTTACCCGAAGTCATTAAAACTTCTGACTCCTTACCTAGCCTACTCGCCAAAGCTAATAAGGCCTCAAAAGGCTCCTGCCCTGAAACAATCATGATTGATAACGCTAATTAAACAAATAGTTAGACAAATAAAAACGGCGATTTAGCGTCGCCGTTTTTAACCTTAATGACAGTCCTTAATATGGCTGTCACATCTGATTAAGCTTGATCACCGCAAAGGTAGCGCCTTGGGCGTCAGCAATGACAGAAAATCGTCCCACATCAGGGATATCACTAGGCGGAATGCACACTTGCGCGCCTAAGCTTTGGGCTTTCTCAGCAAACGCATCGCAATCCGCCACCACAAAATAGAGCTGCCAGTGGGGAGAAATATCGCCCCATTCAGGCATTATCGTCATCATACCGCCGATGGATTGACCATCAAGCTGCCATTCTGAGTATTCAATGTCAGGCATGCCACTTGGCATGTTGGTCCAAGGGAAGATTTTGCAGTAAAAGGCTTCTTCAGCACGCGGCTCTTTGCAAGCCAGCTCAACCCAGCAAAGGGTATTGAGTTCACCCTGACGGCGAGCACCTATGTGGTTCTTCGCTTGCCATAAAGCAAAGCGTGCGCCTTCAGGATCGCTGACCTGCGCCATCACGCCCGCATCACCCACAATATGCGGCCCCATGTGCACTTGGCCGCCCGCCGCTTGAATCGCTACAATGCTGGCATCCATATCATCGACGGCAAAGTAGATACGCCAGTGGCTGGGGATATGTGCTTCTGACTCAGGGATTTGATACATGGCGCCTAAGTCATCTCCCGCTAAATTAAATAGCGAAAAGTGACCTTCAGGGATCGGCATTTCGACCGAGTTCCAACCAAATAACGCTTGGTAAAATGCTGTAGCTCCCTGCCAATCATGGCTTGCAAGTTCAACCCAACATGCATGTCCTTGTGCGTACTGAGTCATTTTCATTATCGGCTCCTTTGTTTTAACAATTATTCGAGTTAAGCCTGAGTTTGTATTTCTGTCCAGTATTCAGGTTAAAAAGATCTGTAAGACAAAACTCAACCGCTAAAGACAAAAAAGCCCTCACATGGAGGGCTTAAATCATCACAACAAATTAGGAATATTGCGGCAGTAAATTTGCCATCGCGAGCAGATGACATGCACCCGTGACTATGCCAAATAACACCACAAGAATAATCAGCGGTGTACCGCCTATCACTCTAAAACCTGTGCTATCGGGGAACAACTGTCGCGATTTATAGGCCATCAGCGCCGGGACGATTACCGCCCACACTGTCGCCGCTAATGCCGCAAAGCCAATCGCTACTAAGAAGCCATCGGGAAACAGTAATCCTAAAATCGTCGGCGGCACAAAGGTCACTAACGCGGTTTTCATCCGGCCAGAGCGTGAATCATCAAAACCAAACAAATCGGCAAGATAATCGAACAGGCCTAAGGTCACCCCTAAGAAAGATGAAGCCACGGCTAAGTTAGCAAACAGGGTCAACATACTGTTTAACCAGCTACTCGCCATCACCTCAGACAAAGCGCCCACCAACACACCCATATTGCCGCCTTGGGCAATAATGTCGATAAACTGGCTGCGGGGAATATTGCCCATAGTCGCCACTAACCAACAGGCATAAATCACCAGTGCGATAAAGGTGCCGACGAAAATCGCCTTGATAATGGTGGAGGAATCTTTGCCGTAATACTTCACTAAGCTGGGAACGTTACCATGGTAACCAAAACTGGCGAGACCAAAGGGCAGCGCCGCCCACAGATAAGGTGAAAAGCTGTTATTACCATCGGGTTCGAGCAACTTAGTCACATCAATTTCGATCAATAAATTGCCGATAGCGAGGAAGAAGGTAATGATCATACCGCCGAGCATAATCGTGGTAATCCGATCCACGGCTTTAGTACTGATCAACACTATGCTCGCCAATACTATGGCAAATACTAGCCCTGCCACACTTTGCGGTAACTCAATTCCCATGCCCTGCAAGCTGTGATTCACAATCGAACCACCGCCGCTGATATAGGCATAGGTCAAAATATACAACACGAAAGCGATAGAAACGCCGTTCACTATCCGCCAAAACTGCCCAAGAGTTTGCTTGCTTAAGGTATCGAAGCTAGCACCGGGTTCGAAATGTAAATTGGTTTCGAGCAACAATAAACCCGACATCAACATGCAAAACCAAATGCCCAATAACATCAAAATCGAATAACCAAACCACATACCTGCACCGACCACGGGCAGAGAAAACATCCCAGCACCTACGGTCGTGCCAGCAATAATCATGGCACCACCGAGCAAGGACTTACCTGCGGGCTTATGCTTAGCCGCATTCATATGATTTGCCATTAAACTGTGTGCTCCGCGGTGACACTCGCCACTATCGTTTGTCTCACTGACGGACGTAATAAGCTATTGGCCTGATCTCGTATGCGATTGATATTGGACTTATCTTCACTATCCGCCAGATATCCCAATTCTTTGAGCTTCACGCTCAAAGTACCGTAGAGTTTTTTATCGTAGAACTCAGGCGCGGTAATGCCATGTAAAGCCCCTAAACGCTGGGCGAGTAAATGGCTCTCAGACTCAAGTTCTGAGCGCTCCATCTTAGGTCTGTTCGCTAACAGATTGAAAATAATAGCGTAGCGTTGCAGAGTCTCGCTCACTGAACTGGCTAACAACAATAATTGGCTTGAGTGCTCAGGCACGACAGCTAAAGTATCTGTCTCAACCACTAAACCTTGCCCAATCAGGAAATCCAACACTTGCTCAACATAGGCTGGTAAGTCTTTAATTCCCATGAAGAGTTCGGCTTTCAGCAGTGGATAAAAATCGGCAACGATTGAAACCACTTGCTGGCGCAGGATCTGTTCATTGTGGGTTAAACAACTCGCAATTAATGAAGGAACAATAAATAAGTGAATGATATTGTTACGATAGTAAGTCATAGACACAGCCTGACTCGCTTCGATAGACACTATTTCCCCTAAAGGGTCGGCACTAACAACAAACTTGTTCAGCTCTAAACCTTGCTGCACTAAATGCTTACCATCACCTTCGGCAACAGATGTATAAGAAGTGTAAGGCACTTTTTTGAGTAGGGTCAGATACAAATCAAGCTGACGCTCCAGCAGACTACGTTCTAAGGCGTTTTGATCTGTCGCCAGTAAAACTAAGCTAGTCAAAGTCACCGAACTCGCGGCTGCGGCATCATTGATACGCGTCATCACCCGATTAGCCAGCACGTTTACCGCTGGCGTTAACCAACTTGGTTTCTGCTCGGGATCATCGGCCAACTCAGCACGCCAGTTTGGCGCACGCTCATTTAAGAAATTTTGCAGGGTAATAGGCTCGCCAAAATTCACATAACCTTGGCCAAAATTACCTAATTTGCGAATGGCACCGAACACCTGCCACACAGATTCTTTTTTCTTTTTCTTACCGCTTAACTCTTTATGGTAAGTCGCCACTTCCATCACATGGTCATAGCCTAAATACACAGGCACAAGTGTGACAGGACGTTCAATACCGCGCAGTACGCTGTTCATCGTCATGGCGATCATGCCAGTTTTCGGCGCCAACAGACGGCCAGTACGTGAACGGCCACCTTCGGAGAAGTATTCCACTGAATAACCTTTAGCAAACAGCTGATCTAAATACTCACGAAATACTGCGGTGTACAGCTTATTGCCATTAAAACTACGGCGGATAAAGAAGGCACCACCGCGACGGAACATAGGTCCAGCGGGCCAGAAGTTGAGGTTAATGCCAGCAGCAATGTGCGGCGGAACCATGCCTTGATAATACAAAATATACGATAACAGCAGGTAATCCATGTGGCTACGATGGCAAGGCACATAAACAATCTCGTGGCCATCGTGGTGCAACTGGCGAACTTGCTCGGCGCCTTTAATGTTGATCCCGCTGTAAAGCTTGTTCCACAACCAAGTTAAGAAACGCTCGGCAATACGCACTAAACTGTCTGAGTAATCGGCAGCGATTTCATCAAGGTACTCAATGGCCGTCTCGCGCGCTTGGGTCTCAGAAATCTTTTTACTGGCGGCTTCTTCTTGAATCGCTTTGCGCAGCGACTCAGATTTGAGTAACGAATGAAACAGTGCTTGGCGGTTTGGCAGCACAGGCCCTGTCATTACCTTACGTTGACGACGGAAATGCACGCGCGCAACCCGTGCTAACTTATGGGCAATCCCCATGTCGGTGCCATGTTCGTCAGCCATGTAACGCAGGGATACGGCATTCGAAAACTGCACGAAGTTATGTCGACCTAAGAACAGAATCATCAAGCACTTGCGCAGCCAAGTCGGGTTTTCCCGCTCAAATACGGCCGCCTTCATAGTGTCGTCTTCTTTCCCTGGCGTTCGGCCCCAATACAGGCTCACGGGTACCAGTTGAATATCTAATTCAGGACGTTCCTTATGCACGGCTAACAAACGCATAAAGCATTCGAGGAAAGGCTCATTACCAGCACGTTCGCCAAACAGTGGCTTACGTCCTTGAAGACAGACAACCCGAGGCGCAGTCACACCATTAGCCACTAGAGGCTCATAAGGGCTTGGTAAGCCTAACTTAGCCGTTATTTCGCTCAAAGCAGCGATGTCACTGAGGGATTCTGTTTTCATCACATAAACAAGGGGTCTGGAAGCATCCAGATTCAGATCGGCAAAGGGATCCTGAGGTACCACAATAGTGTGCACTAAGTGTTTTTGGATCCAACGTAATGATTTCAACCAAAGAGAGTCGTGTTTAGGCATTATTCTTATGCAATTAAGTGCGTTTACTAGCCCGATAGAATACCAGACTATGGGCAATATTCGCTAATTCTCTCCAACATAGCTAAAAAGTGGTTAATACTTGCGCTGCAAATAATACTGTATATACTAACAGTAACTGTATAGAAAAACAGGAAACACCATGAGACCTTTGACGCCACGCCAAGCTGAAATTTTAGAGCTAATTAAACGAAATATTGCCGATACTGGCATGCCACCCACTCGGGCAGAAATCGCAACCCGTTTAGGTTTTAAGAGCGCCAATGCGGCTGAAGAACACCTTAAAGCGTTGGCAAAAAAGGGCTGCATTGAGATCATGCCAGGCACATCTCGGGGCATTCGTCTGCCTGCGGAAATCGAAGATTTGACTGAAACAGGTTTACCGCTCATCGGCCAAGTGGCCGCAGGTGAACCTATCCTCGCCCAAGAACATGTTGAACAGTACTACCAAGTCGACCCAAGCATGTTCCATCCCGCCGCCGATTTTTTACTGCGAGTAAAAGGCGACAGCATGAAAAATATCGGCATTCTCGAAGGTGATTTGCTGGCAGTTCATAAAGTAGAACAAGCTAGAAATGGTCAAGTGGTTGTCGCTAGAGTCGATGACGATGTCACTGTTAAACGTTTCGAAAAAAAAGGTAATGTAGTCTATCTACATGCCGAAAATGAAGATTACTCCCCGATTAAAGTGGATTTAGGCTTCCAAAGTTTAACAATTGAAGGACTCGCCGTCGGTGTGATCCGTAATGGAGATTGGCTATGAATAAACTACTTGGCAATGCCCCCCGCCATCCGGGCCTGTGGCTCGATGAAGTCCGTGATGCTGACTATGACTGGCACCATGCGCCCATCGCCTGCATGCCAACTAAGACTCAAGGTCGCCAAGAATTAATTCATCTGAGTGCACAACTCGCTCAGTTAAGCCAACAGGGCCGTTGGTTAGTGCTCATCAACCCTCCAAGTATTGGCTACAAGCAAATGCTCGCCAGCGCAGGTGTGCGTATGGATAGAGTTTTGCTGGTACATGCTAAAGATGAAGTCGAAACCCTGTGGGCAATGGAAAAAGCCCTGACAAGTGGTACGTCCAGTGCAGTCATTACTTGGACTCAATCATTGGATGCGCGGGATAATCGACGCCTACAAATCGTGGCTAAAAGTGCCCGAGCTATGGGCATAGTGCTTGAAGACGTAAACAGTCACTTACATGCCGACGTACGCATTGAGCAAGGCAATCTCTTCGGTCAGCAATCTTTTTTTAGCGCTGTACACTAAATATTCATTTAATTTTTTACCTTGAAAGCCGCCTCACCTATGAATGTGAGGCTTTTTTTTGGCAATTTTTCAGATAATTAGATAAATAAGTGATCTTGATCAATATTTAAACAGCAAGTATGGTTGGTTAAGTCGGTGATGATATATCACCTTCCGTGGTCAATGAATCGAGTATTTATCGAACTCGAAGCGCCACTAAAAATAGAGAACAGATTTATTTCAGCAGTATGTGCCAGCGTGGCTAATTACCAGCAGTAACAATACTTGATTAAAAGTAACAGCCGCCAACGCACGTTGAAGTCAAAAAAGCTTTTTTGGGAACTGAAGAGTTTGCATAGAGTTGAGACTTACTGTGTTGCTCTTCTTTGTAGTTGCTATTCGCAATTGGCAGAGGAGAAGTCTTGTGAAGCAATTGTTGTATTGTTTACTCGTGGTGCTTTTCGCACCACCGTTGACCGCCGCGGACATGCGGTTCAACATGACCCCTGGCGTGACCGAGATCAGTGGCAAGGTTTATCACTTGCACATGACCATTTTGTATATCTGCTGCGCAATAGGCCTAGTGGTCTTTGGCGTCATGATTTACGCCATGATCAACCACAGAAAATCCAAAGGCGCTGTCGCGTCCCACTTTCACGAAAGCACTAAAGTTGAAATCGCTTGGACGATTCTGCCATTTATCATTTTGATCTTAATGGCGATTCCAGCGACAAAAACTTTAATCGCAATGGAAGATCCCAGCAACGCCGATCTCACCGTAAAAGTTACGGGGTCCCAATGGAAATGGCATTACAGCTATTTCGATCAAGATATTGATTTTTATAGCATACTGACAACACCCAGAGCACAAATCGAAGGCACCGAAACCAAGGGTGAAAACTATCTATTGGAAGTCGATAAACCGCTCGTTCTACCAATAAACCGCAAAATCCGCTTTCTGATGACTTCAGAGGATGTCATCCATTCTTGGTGGGTACCCGCCTTTGCCATTAAGAAAGATGCCAATCCAGGATTTATCAATGAGGCCTGGACTCGCATCGACAAACCCGGCATTTACCGTGGTCAATGCGCCGAGCTCTGCGGTAAAGACCATGGTTTTATGCCTATCGTAGTACAAGCGTTACCCGAAGCCGAGTTTGAGGCTTGGGTCACAGAGCAGAAACAAGCCGCAGGTGCTGCGGCTGAAGCCGCTCAAGCCGCTTTATCACAAACCCTAAGTAAAGAAGAGTTGATGACTCAAGGTGAACAAGTTTACCTCGGGCACTGCGCAGCCTGCCACCAGCCCAATGGCGAAGGGTTGCAAGGCGTATTTCCGCACCTTAAAGGTAGCCCGATTGCAACGGGACCGCTCAGCGGCCACCTTGAAATTGTGCTCAACGGTAAAACGGGTACAGCCATGCAAGCGTTTAGTAAGCAATTGACTGCACAAGAAATCGCGGCAGTGACTACCTACGAGCGTAATGCTTGGGGCAATAATACTGGCGATGCAGTGCAAGCCAAAGACGTCAACGAGTACATGAACGGCAATTCTGCACAAACATCCGCCGCGGTACCAAGCAGTACAACTCCGACACCCGCACCTGCAGACGTCTCAGCTGCAATCGATCCCGCAAGCCTCCCCACACTCAGCCATGACGCCCTCATGGCCGAAGGTCAAACTGTCTACGCGACCTTCTGTGCTGCCTGCCATCAAGTGACAGGTGCAGGAATACCACCCGCCTTCCCCGTGCTAGTGGGTAGTGCTATCGCCATTGGACCAGTCGCCAATCACATCGATATTGTGATGCACGGCAAAACGGGCACGGCTATGCAGGCATTTGGCAAACAGCTTAGCCCACAGCAACTTGCAGCAGTCATTACCTATGAACGCAATGCTTGGGGTAACAATACCGGCGATACAGTGCAACCTGCTGATATCGCAAGTCATGGACAGTAGGGGATAATGATGAGCACTACGACTCAAGATCAAACCGCAGCCCATGATGACCATCATCATGGTGCGCCAAAGGGCATCATGCGCTGGCTGCTAACCACCAACCATAAAGACATAGGTACTTTGTATTTATGGTTCAGCTTTATTATGTTCTTAACCGGTGGCGCTATGGCCATGGTGATCCGCGCTGAACTCTTTCAACCTGGATTACAATTGGTCGAGCCCAACTTTTTCAACCAAATGACAACTGTTCATGGGCTGATCATGGTATTCGGTGCGGTAATGCCAGCCTTTACAGGGCTCGCTAACTGGCTGATCCCTATGATGATAGGAGCGCCCGATATGGCGCTGCCACGGATGAATAACTGGAGTTTTTGGATACTCCCCTTCGCCTTCACTATCCTTCTCAGTTCGCTATTTATGGAAGGTGGCGGACCTAACTTTGGTTGGACCTTCTACGCACCACTATCAACAACTTATAGCCCAGATAGCACGGCGCTCTTTGTATTTTCTATTCACATCATGGGGATAAGTTCGATCATGGGCGCAATCAACGTGATTGTGACCATAGTGAATTTACGCGCGCCAGGCATGACATGGATGAAGTTACCATTGTTTGTGTGGACTTGGCTTATCACGGCATTCCTACTGATCGCGGTTATGCCCGTACTCGCTGGCGCAGTGACTATGGTGCTGACCGATAAGTTTTTCGGCACGAGTTTCTTCGATGCGGCTGGCGGCGGCGATCCTGTGATGTTCCAGCATATTTTCTGGTTCTTCGGCCACCCTGAAGTCTACATCATGATCTTGCCGTCCTTTGGCATCATCTCTGCCATAGTTCCAGCCTTCAGTCGTAAACCCTTATTTGGCTATGCATCCATGGTTTATGCTACCGCTAGTATTGCAATTCTGTCGTTCCTCGTATGGGCGCACCATATGTTCACCACAGGTATGCCAGTGTTTGCCGAGCTGTTCTTCATGTATTGCACTATGTTGATTGCTGTGCCAACTGGGGTGAAAGTGTTTAACTGGGTTGCCACTATGTGGCGCGGCTCACTCAGTTTCGAAACGCCCATGCTGTTTGCTGTAGCCTTTATCATACTCTTCACTATTGGCGGTTTTTCGGGATTAATGCTCGCCATTACACCCGCCGACTTCCAGTACCACGATACTTATTTTGTTGTGGCACATTTCCATTATGTACTCGTAACTGGTGCGATTTTCTCCATCATGGCAGCGGCCTATTACTGGCTACCTAAGTGGACTGGGCACATGTACAACGAGCGACTGGGACAATGGCATTTCTGGTGTTCAGTGATTTCGGTCAACGTGCTGTTTTTCCCGATGCATTTCCTTGGGCTGGCAGGAATGCCAAGGCGTATCCCTGACTACTCGATTCAATTTGCCGATGTTAATCAAATAGTCTCGATTGGTGGGTTTGCCTTCGGCTTATCGCAATTGATTTTCTTAGTTTTAGTAATTAAGTGCATCCGTGGCGGCGAAAAAGCTCCCGCTAAACCTTGGGAAGGTTCCGAGGGTTTAGAGTGGACATTGCCAAGCCCTGCGCCTTACCACTCCTTCACGACACCACCTGAGGTGAAATGAAATGGCAACCCAACACCAGCAAGATAAACCTAAGTCAAATCGTAAACTTATCAGCATGTTAGTTATCGGCTGTATTGGCATGTTTGGCTTTGGATTCGCGCTGGTGCCGCTCTACGATGTGTTGTGCGAGCAACTCGGTATCAATGGAAAACCCTCCAATACCGCGAGTAGTTATCAAGCAATCACAGTAGATACAAGCCGAATAGTGACTGTGGAATTTATTTCTCAGGTACAAACAGGCATGCCATGGACATTTGCGCCACAAACCAAACGGCTCGAAGTTCACCCTGGCGAGCTAATCCATACGGCATTTCTGGCGCGCAATATGTCAGCTAAAGCAACGATTGGCCAAGCGATACCTTCAGTTTCGCCCGGACAAGGTGCCGCTTATTTTAATAAAACAGAATGCTTTTGCTTTAATCAACAACCCTTAGCGGCGGACACTAGCGCTGAGCTGCCGCTCATTTTCTATGTGGATCCTCAGTTACCTGAGTCTATCCATACTCTGACCCTCTCTTACACTCTCTACGACATTACCGACAAGCAGTTAGCGTCTGCCATAGAGCAAGGAGCTGCAAAATGACAACGAAACATCAGACTTACTACGTTCCATCCCAAAGTGTCTGGCCTATTGTAGGTGCCATTGGCTTGTTCTTAATCGCCTCTGGTGCAGGCCTTTTCGTGCAACAATTGAAATCAGGTGCATCCGGTGGCGGTTATGTGCTGCTGGTTGGGATAGCTGTGATCCTATTCATGCTGGTGGGTTGGTTTAGAACCGTGATCCAAGAGTCGATGGCAGGGCTCTATTCTAGCCAAATGGATCGATCGTTTCGCCAAGGTATGAGCTGGTTTATTTTTTCGGAAGTTATGTTTTTCGGGGCTTTTTTCGGGGCACTATTTTATGCCCGCATGTTCGCAGTGCCTTGGCTCGGTGGCGCATCGAATAATGCCATGACCCACGAAGTACTCTGGCCTCAGTTTGAAGCTATTTGGCCGCTCATTACTACGCCAGATGGCACTAAAACCCAAGCTATGCCATGGACTGGACTGCCATTAATCAACACTATCGTACTGCTAACCTCCTCAGTTACCTTACATTTCGCCCATGTCAGCCTAGAAAAAGGTAAACGTTCTGCCATTACTCTCTGGCTTGGTATCACCATACTCTTGGGTATGGGTTTCCTTGCCTTACAGGCAGAAGAATATATGCATGCCTACCGGGAAATGGGACTCACCCTGACCTCTGGGATTTATGGCAACACCTTCTTCCTGTTAACTGGCTTTCACGGCATGCATGTCACACTGGGGACGCTCTTTTTATTCGTGTTGTTTTTCAGAGTGTTGAAGGGGCACTTTAGCGCAGATAAACATTTTGCGTTCCAAGCGGGGAGTTGGTATTGGCACTTTGTGGATGTGGTCTGGCTGTGTTTGTTTATTTTCGTTTACGTTCTCTAGTGCTTTAGTAAGGCGTGGGATTGGGGCTAATTAACCCAGTCCCTAAGGCCACCAGCAATAACAAGATAACGAGCACGGAGAAAATCACTCGCCGACCAAGATAACGGCTCATAGGCACTTTTTCATCACCTTTCACCATAATAAACAAGGCGCGACCTAGATTAAAAATGATGAATAGCAACAGCAGAACTAAGACCAACTTAAAAATGAACAGGCTATTCATACAATATCCTCATGTTCTGCTGAATAAATTAACGGTTTTTCTACTGATATTGACTGTGGCTGTATTAACTATATTGGTCAAGTTGGGTCTATGGCAATTAGCCCGCGGCGAAGAAAAAACCATGCTGTTAGCCCAAATGGAGGCAAGACAATCCTTGCTGCCATTAAGTTTTGAGCAGCTCCAACTCAAAATCGATAAGGAAGGCGTGACAGGTTATCGACTGCAAGTGCACGCCATACCCGCGAGCTCGCAAATATGGCTGCTGGATAATCAAATCTATCAGGGCCAAGTGGGCTATTTAGCCTTTCAGCCCCTGCAAGTGACTGCGGGTCAACCTTGGTTACTGGTCGAATTAGGTTTTGTCGCGGCCAGTTCCCACCGTGATGAGTTGCCCCACATCAGCCCACTTAGCGGTGAATTGAATATCGAAGGTCGGCTTTACCAAAAGCAAATCAATCCTTTGAGCCAGGCTTTAATGGCAGAAACGGGGACAAGTGTTCGCTTTCAGAATTTGAATATACCGGAAATGGCGCAGCTGTTAGGCCACCCTTTACTAGATGCAGTGCTGCAACCGGATGAGCTACCCGCCCTCGCCTTGCCGCATCCTTGGCAACCCTTCCCACTGTCGGCGCAAAAACATTGGGGTTATGCGCTGCAGTGGTTTTCGATGGCAGCCGTGTTTGCTGGGCTCATGCTGTGGCAAGGGATTAAGTATGTAAAACGCCATAGTGCCGAAACAATCGCACACTCAAGGAGCGAATAGGGAAATTCGTACCATACTTAGCAAGACACAAATAAAAACTAAATAAATATAAAACAATAAATTAGGGATAATTTGAATGAGAGGAGCAAGCATGAACTCCCAGAATAAATCGAAACACAAAGCATTGGGCTTGTTGTTGCTGGCGTTTATCGCGCCCGTGGTGATAGCCAAGCTAGTGCTGAGCCTGAATTTATACCACGGCGGCGCCACTAATCATGGCGAGCTGATCAATCCTGAGACCAGTTATGCCAGCCTTGGGGTTGAAAATCCCAATCCTAAAGAATGGCAACTGCTATATTTACTGCCCGCCCAATGCGACGATGCTTGCCGCGAACGCCTGTATATTTTACGCCAAAGCCACACTGCTTTAGGGCCAGATCAGGCACGAGTCGAACCGTTGATCCTCACCCATCCCGACAGCGATCTTAATGCTTTAAGCGCCTTTAACTTTAACACACGTCCCGCCAATGCTGGCTTAAGCCACTGGCTAGATGAACAGCAGTTGATCATAGTCGATCCCTTAGGCAGCTTAGTGCTGCGCTATCCCCAAGTGCAGGGTAGAGAAGCGCATTTAGCTCAAGGCAAAGCCTTGGTAGCGGATCTGCGTAAGTTGTTAAAACTGTCGAGGGTAGATTGATGCAGCTAACTTGGGTCCTACGCTTAACCTTAGTCTTTACCTTGTTGGTGATCTTAATGGGCGCTTACACTCGCCTATCGGATGCGGGGCTTGGCTGTCCCGACTGGCCGGGTTGCTACGGCCATATCAAGGTGCCCACCCAAGACCATGAAATCGCCCATGCACAAACCATCTTCCCCGATCATGATATCCACCCGGAGAAAGCTTGGCTGGAGATGATCCACAGATATATCGCCGGCGGACTTGGCTTACTAGTATTGTTCATCTTAGTGCTGTGTTTGAAAACGCCGGAAGCACCGAAAAAATTGCCACTCATCATAGTGCTGCTGATCCTCTTTCAAGCCGCACTCGGCATGTGGACAGTGACGATGAAACTCATGCCTATAGTGGTGATGTCGCATCTTATTGGTGGCTTCAGCCTGATTTCACTGCTGTTACTCCTCTATTTACGAACCCGACCGCGGCGGATCTTTAATAGCGAAACCCATGCCAGCAATCTGGCACCGCTGGCACTGGTGAGCCTATTCGTCCTTGTGGGTCAGATTATGTTGGGCGCTTGGACATCATCGAATTATGCGGCGCTCGCCTGCACCTCTTTACCCATCTGTGAGGGAAATTGGGTAGATAACTTAGCAATAACCGAGGCATTTTCACCGTTCCAAGGCCAACACCCTAGCTTCGAATTTGGGGTGCTCGATTACCCTGCACGAATGACTATCCATGTAGCCCACAGAATTGGTGCTATCGTCACTGCCAGCTTGTTACTCGTGCTCGCCTACCGATTATTTGTTGGCGCTACAGGACTTAAGGCTTTAAGCCTTTTATTAGTGGGGCTAGTCATACTACAAGTGAGCTTAGGTATTTCTAACGTAGTGATGCATTTACCACTCGGTATTGCCGTGTCTCACAACGGTGGTGCGGCACTACTGCTACTGACCTTAGTCACAATCAACTATTTTTTATGGCGCAAAGCATAAGCGAGGGATCCAAGATGGCAAAACCACTCTCAATCACCAGTAGCCTGCCCACTTTCAGCGTAACATGGCGCGCCTATTTTGAAATGACCAAACCTAAAGTCGTCGCACTGATGCTGCTCACTGTCTTAGTAGGCATGTGTCTTGCTGTGCCCCATGCGGTCCCCGTTCAACCTTTAATCGCCGGTATGCTGGGTATTGCTATGATGGCAGGTTCAGCGGCGGCGTTGAATCATCTGATCGATCGCCGTATCGATGGCTTAATGGCACGCACCTACAATCGCCCGCTACCCAAAGGGCGTATTTCGGCCACACGCGCGTTAATTTTCGCTGCCAGCTTAGGCAGCCTTGGCTTTATCGTCTTATATTCCTTAGGCAATCCACTCACAGCTTGGCTGACCTTTGCCAGCCTGATTGGCTATGCCTTGGTTTATACTGCCTATTTGAAACGCGCAACATCACAAAATATTGTGATCGGTGGCCTTGCGGGAGCTATGCCACCCCTGCTGGGATGGACGGCAGTAACGAACGAATTTCACGGCCATGCGTTATTGCTAGTGATCATCATTTTTACGTGGACGCCGCCACATTTTTGGGCACTGGCCATTCACAGACGCGCCGAATATGCCAAAGTAGATATTCCCATGCTACCAGTCACCCACGGTGTCGAATTTACGAAAACCTGCATCTTGCTCTACACAGTATTGCTGGCGATTGCTTGCCTGTTACCTGTGCTGGTTGGTATGTGTGGGCCAGTGTATTTCGTCAGCTCGAGTTTACTCAGTACGGGATTTATCTATAAAGCATGGCAACTTAAATATCGGGATCATGATGGCTTAGCGATGCAAGTGTTCCGCTTCTCTATCTACCATTTAATGTTGTTATTTATGGCATTACTGCTAGACCACTATTTGTGGAACTAGTGTATGGAACGAGTTTGTCGCGCTAACCTGTATTTATGGAGCGAATAATGCAGAAAAGAATTTTAGTCATCGCCATTTTGTTGTTCGGTCTTGGCGGCCTATTTGCGGTGAAATTTAATCCCCCAAAACCTATCGAGTTAGAGAGCGGTTTTCTGTTTCCACAGGCCTATGAATTAGCGCCCTTTGAATTGGTTGATCAACACAAGCAAGCTTTTACCAATGCCAGTTTGCAGGGGAAATGGAGCTTATTTTTTATCGGTTTTACCTTTTGTCCCGACATTTGCCCTACGACCTTAAATAAACTTGCGGCGGCTTATCCTGATCTAAACAAAATAGCGCCATTGCAGGTAGTGTTTTTATCCGTCGATCCCAAACGGGACACACAGGATAAACTCCTGACCTATGTGAATTTTTTCAATCCAGAGTTTAAAGCGGTAACGGGTGAACAAACGCAGATATTTCCCCTCACCCGCAGCTTAGGACTCACTTATGCCATGGTGGGTGAAGGAGAAAATTACCAAGTCGACCATAGTGCGGGTTATGTGTTGGTGTCGCCGCAGGGAACGCGAGTTGCGGTATTTAAACCTACGGCAGCGTTAGGCAAACCGCCGCAGGTATTAAATGATAAATTAATTAGCGATTTTGAAAAAATAGTGGCGCAATACAAACCTAGCCGCTGATCACTCTTTAACCCAAGAGCCATCGTCCTTTGGTCTTACCCAAGGCTGAGAAAACCAATAGTAGCCATTGCGCGCCTTACTCGGCGCTGTGCAGTTATAACGCGAGCGCCCCGCGGGCAAGGCTAAATCCGCTTGAACACTAAACTCGTTTTCATTGAGCCAAGTCGGCTGTTTTGAGCCTTGACCTTGGATGTAACACATCACTTGCTTAGCAGAGATATCACTCATATCGAGGGTCACTTTAAGCTCAGGACGCCAATGGCCACCCTTTAACTCAGGATCACTTGGGGTTTGTGCAATCACAGGCATATTTAAGCTGTATAACTTTGCCTTAAGGCTTTTTAGGTCAGCATATTGTCCAGCAACGGGGAAACGCGGCAGGGCCGTTAATGGCGAATAGGGCCCGGCGGCACCGGACTGTTGCCCAAAAGCGACAAAGCCGTTCTCAGTTAACATATCCTGCAACGCTTGATTGTACTCACCGTAGGGATACGCCAGCATTTTAAAATTGTGCCCAGTGGCATCTGCAATCGCCTTTTCTGTATCTAAGATATTGGCTTTTATCCGCGCTAACCACTGCGCCTGTGATTCATTTTCTAAGGCGCGGATCAAATGTTCGTGCGCCCAACTGTGATTAGCAATATCGGCGCCTTCCTTGGATAATGTGATGAGTTCATCCCAAGTCATCATCTCGGTAACCTTTTGTTTAATCGGCTCAATTGCCACAAACAAGGTGTAGGGGAATCCAAATTCCTTTAGGATAGGATGCGCCGTAGTCGCTATACTGCGATAACCATCATCGAAGGTAATTGCGATTGTTTTAGCGGGTAAATCTTGTTTTTGCTTGATCGCTTCAACCACTTTAGAAAGCGGGATCACCTTAAAGCCGTCATCGACGAGAAACTGCATTTGCTCACGAAATTGCGCGGGCGTAACGCTGGTTGCCGCCGGAGTGGTTTCTGACACATGGTGATATTGCAGAATGACCACGGCATGGGCAGAAAACGTCATTAGCCCTATGAGTGCCAACAGCACACGTTTAACCATAATGTGAACACCTCTGAAATTAATGAATACTGCTAAATCAACTTGGCTCGACCTCATGCTCAACGGCGCGAAAAATCGCCAGTTACTGGCGCTCGCCCTGCCGATGATACTCTCCAATATCACTATCCCGCTGTTGGGCTTAGTCGATACGGCTGTTATAGGTCATCTGAGTGAGGCCTATTATTTAGGGGGAGTCGCTGTCGGGTCAACGATTATCACATTAATCATTTGGTTATTGGGATTTTTGCGTATGGCGACGACAGGTTTAGTCGCGCAAGCCTTTGGTGCTGACGATCTTCACGCCCAGCACAAGCTCTTAGTCCAAGGCGCTATGCTAGCGATGTTATTGGGCGCAGGCGTTATCGCACTGCAAGTCCCGATATTGGATTTAGCGTTAGGATTATCCGAAGCGAGTAGCGAAGTCGAGCGCTATTGCCGCGAGTATTTTCAGGTACGAATTTGGTCAACGCCCTTCGCCCTGCTCAATTTAGTGATGTTAGGTTGGCTCTTAGGGCGACAACAACCTAAAGCCGCCATGTGGCAGTTGATTTTAGCCAACCTTGCCAATATTATTCTCGATGTGGTGTTTGTCCTCGGCTTGGGTTGGGGCGTTAAAGGCGCTGCCCTCGCCTCAGTATTTGCCGATATCACCGCTTTCTCAGTCGCACTCACTATGGTGTTACAACAACTCAAGCGCGCACCCGAGTTTCACTTATCTCAGCTATTCCCCCATGTCACCTTAACGGGTTATGGCAAATTACTGAGGCTCAACACAGATATTTTTGTCCGCAGCCTCTGTTTGCAGGCAGCTTTTGCCTTTATGACATTCCATGGTGCAGGTCTAGGTGATAATACCGTTGCGGCCAATGCCGTGTTATTGAATTTACTGCTATTAATCTCCTACGCTCTAGATGGTATAGCCTATTATGCCGAGGCAGAAGTCGGTCGAGCCTATGGGCAAAAACAGGCAGAACAATTAAGGGAAGCTGTGATCTTAGCTTGGTGCTGGTCGGCCATAACGGCACTAGGATTCTGCGCTGTATTTAGTCTTTTTGGCAGTAATATTATCGCGTTATTGACCAGTATTAATGAGGTCAGAGCCACTGCGCAAACCTATCTTATCTGGCTAATATTCTTGCCTTTATGGTCCTTTAGCTCGTATTTATTCGATGGTGTTTACATAGGTGCCGCTAAAGGAAAAGTGATGCGCAATAGCATGATACTCGCCACCTTTGGCGCGTTTTTCCCAACATGGTATTTACTGCAGCAGCTATTACTACCAGAGCAAGGCAACCATGCCCTCTGGGCCGCGATGAGTGTCTTTATGATCGTCAGAAGCCTAACGCTCGCAGGGCATTATTATTTCAGTCAGGCCTTTTTACATAAATAAATCTGTAAAGACAGTAGTTTACTAATCTCAAAATCATTATTATGTTGATTTTACAATTGTAACGAAGATGTGAATCGATAATGAAAAGGATTTTACCGCTGCTATTGCTGTGGCTATGTAACTATACGGTTGCCAACACTGCGCCACAATTACCCGTTGAAGCCTTTGCAAGCATCCCAGATGTTAGCTCTGTGCAGCTCTCGCCTAATGGCAAAAAAATCGCTTCTGTTGTACGGGTCGATCAAGCCAAACTCAAAGGTACTGTCGTTAGTATCCAAGATATAGAAACAGGCGAAAAAAGCATTCCGCTGCACACGGATAATCAAAAATTTGTCATCCTGTCTCTGCAGTGGGCAAACGATAATATCTTACTGATCAGTGCTAAGTTTCCGGCTAACCGTTACGGTACACCTACAACCGAAACCCGCCTTGTTAAGTATGATTTGACCACGAAAAAGACCTCGAGTGTCCTTCCGCGCAGCGTCTTAGACCGTCTTAATTGGATCCCGCAACATCAGGGGCAAATTATCGATCTTATGCCAGATGATCCCGATAATATTTTACTGTCATTAGACGGAATGGGCGAAAACGTAGGCGAAGACAGCGTTCTGAAAGTCAATTTAGCGCAGGGGAAATCCAGTTACACCCAAAATGCTAAAAAGAAGATTATAAGTTGGATTACCGACAGGCAGCACAAAGTCCGAATTTCTATCTACAACGATGATACTGAGTACCGCATTTATGAACAGGCCGAGCAAAAGAGTGATTCACGCTTGCTTTGGACCTTTAAAGCCTTCTCTGAGGACACTGTTTGGCCATTAGGTTTTGATGCAGACCCTAATATCCTCTACGTTCGCGCCTATCACCAAGGTTTCGAAGCCATTTTTAAAGTGAACCTGACCGACCCTAATCTTACAAAAGAGTTGGTTTACGCCAATGAAGCAACTGACGTCGAAGGGGATTTACTCTACTCGCAATTAAAGAAAAAAGTCATTGGTATCAGTGAAGGCGACGGCGAGGAATACACCTTCTAGGAAACAGAATATGTCGGACTACAAAATGGTCTTAAGGCTGTATTACCCGATGCTCACAACTATATTACTCAATTCAGTGCAAATGAACGCCGCTACATAGTGTATTCCACCAGCTCAACCGAGCCTGGCACTTATTATTTCGGCGATAGGGACGAAAAAACGTTATATCCCATCGCGAACAGATACGGCAAGCTCAATAGTGAGCTACTCGCCAACACCCAACATCTAACTTACGAAGCAAGGGATAAGCTCAAAATCGATGCTTACCTAACAGTGCCAAAGGGACTCGAAGCTAAACAGCTACCGACGATTATTTTCCCCCATGGCGGCCCGATCAGTTACGACAGTAACGACTTTGACTATTGGGCACAGTTTTTCGCTAATCGGGGTTATGCAGTATTTCGAATGAATTTCAGGGGGTCGGCAGGTTACGGCTATGAGTTTATGAAGGCTGGCCTAAAAAACTGGGGGCTCGAAATGCAAAACGATGTTGAAGACGGGACTCGTTACCTAATAGCGCAAGGGATTAGCGATCCCAAACGCATTTGTATTGCCGGTGCGAGTTATGGTGGTTACGCGGCCTTAATGGGGGCTGCCATGACTCCCGATCTTTACCGTTGCGCCATCAGTGTAGCTGGTGTGACCGATGTGGCCTACCTAGTAAAATCAAGCCGCAGACATACCAACTATGAAGTGGTTAAAGAGCAAATAGGAGATGATCTCGATGCCCTCTATGAGCGATCACCTATCAGTAAAGCAGATAAAATTAACATCCCAGTATTACTGCTTCATGGCGATAAAGACAGGGTCGTTAAGGTTCAACATAGCCGAGAAATGTATGACGAGCTCAAATCACTAAATAAACCAGTGGAGTATATTGAGTTGGAAAATGGTGATCATTACCTGAGCAATAACGACAACAGACTCGCGACTTTTAAAGCCTTAGATAAGTTCTTAGCTGATAATCTCAACCCTAAGTTATAACTTAACAACTGCACTTAAAGCGAAAGCCAAATATAAAAAACGCGACTCAAGGTCGCGTTTTTCATTCAGCTTAACAAACAAGATTAAGCGTAAGAATGTTCACCGTGTTGGTGATCTGTCACGTCACGTACGCCAGTCAACTCACTTGGGAACATGTCTAACAATTGTTTTTCGATACCATCCTTCAGGGTGATATCAACTTGAGAACAACCATTACATCCACCGCCGAACTGCAGTACGGCTACGCCTTCTTTGGTAATTTCAACCAGCATGATATTACCACCATGGCCAGCTAACTGAGGGTTAATTTCAGATTGGATCACGTATTCGATACGCTCGACTAAAGGTGCATCACCAGACACTTTACGCATTTTTGCGTTAGGTGCTTTGAGCGTGAGTTGTGAACCTAATTGGTCAGTCACAAAATCGATAGTGGCATCTTCAAGGAAAGGTGCACTCTTCTCATCGACCATAGCATTGAAGCCAGTGAACTCGATTTCAATATCATCACTTTCCACTGCATCCGGTGGACAATAAGACACACCACACTCGGCTTGCGAGGTACCAGGACTGATCACAAATACGCGAATATGAGTGCCTTCAGGTTGATCTGCTAACAACTTAACAAAATGGGCTTGAGCCGCATCGGAAATGGTAATCATGAAAACCTGCTCCGTCAGGGGATACCTGAGTGTTTTAGTAAGAATTAGCCGTATGATACTCCGACTCACCTTCGCTTTGTAGTCCTTTGGATAGCAAGTTTATGGATTTTTGCCATAGCGATCACGATTTATTCATCATAAACAAGCTTTAAACGAATGTGTTGTACGCGAGTGAACTGCATCATTTACAAACAAAAGCGACCCAATTGGGTCGCTTTAAGCCAGACATAAAATACAAACTATTTAGCCGCTTCTTGTCCCGCGATACGACCAAAGACAATGATATCAGTGTAAGCATTTCCACCGAGTCGATTGGTTCCATGGGTTAAACCAGTCACTTCACCCGCAGCAAACAAGCCCGGAATCACCTTTCCTTGTTCATCAAGTACACGAGTACGTGTATCAACCGCTAGCCCACCCATTGTATGGTGCACAGAAGGTGTCGCTTTTAAAATCCAATAAGGTCCTTTACTTAAATCGACTAATCCTGAGCGATGATTAAAGGCTTCATCCTTTCCTGTTGCGGCATAACGATTAACGTCTTTAATCGTTGATAACAGCTTATCTTCAGGAATATTAAAGACTTTAGCGGCTTCTTCTAAGGTGTCGACCTTATACATTAGCCCGTCTTTTGTGAATTCCTTCAGTTCACCTTGATGCATTTCAACAGTATGGGCAACATCTTCAATAGCTTGGTTCCAGAGCACATAAGTATAACGGCCTGGTTGGGCTAGAATGGCCTGTGAAATCACATCTCGGCGTTCCAATTCTTCAACAAAGCGCTCACCCTTCTGGTTGATTAACACCGCACCAAAGAAGCGAGAGTCTGCAATCAAGGCAATCGCACCCGAGGTTGGGCTACAAATAGGATATGACTGGATATATCCCATATTTTTAGCTGCTGCATGTATTTTTTCTGCCATCACAATACCGTCACCAGTACCACCTGAATGACCAGTGCTGCCATAACGTTCATCTAACTCTGGGTTATATTTTTTACGCATTTCCATGTTAGACGAGAAGCCACCTGTGGCAATCACAACACCGCGTTTTGCATAGTAGGTTACCGTTTTGCCATTATGAATCGCTTCTACACCCACAATTCTGCCCGTTTGATCTTGAATTAACTTTTCAGCCTTAGTGTTGGTATGAATTGGTAAGCCTACTTCTTCAGCTTTAATAGAAAACTTGCTGATCACCTCTGCTCCGGTATGACCTTTAGGGATAAGCGCACGTTTCACGCTGTGTCCACCAAACTGAAATAATTGATCTGGGTAAAATTCTACTTTGACGTAATCCCTTAACCACTCAGCAGCATCAACCGCATTATCGACCATGGTCTTAACCATTTCAGGGTCACCTTTGAAATCGCCGCCTTTTAGCGTGTCGCTAATAAACAGCTCTTTGCTATCGGTAACTCCCATATTTTTTTGCACCCAACTACCGGCCACATTCATCTCAGCGCCAGAAATCAAAGAATTACCGCCGATAATAGGCATCTTTTCAATAATAACGGCGGAGCGGCCTGCGGCCATAGCCTCTAAACCAGCACTGAAACCTGCACCACCCGAGCCAATAATCACCACATCATAGGTATATTCTGCTGGTGTTAATGCTTCATTTTTTTTAGCTGAAGCGACAACAACTAACGTAACACCTGCGGCTTCAATACTTTTACCCACAGCTTCTTTAAGCGCTTTAGACGTTACGGTTGCGCCTGCAATACCGTCAACCTCGATAGAGTTATTATCAATAATTGCCTGTTTAACATCTTTAAATACGGCACCAGCAAGGACCTTATTTTCCTTTTGCTTTAGTACATCAATCGCCACAATGTGTCCGTCTTTGAATGTGGTTTCGACCTGCACTTCGCCATGCTTGCCTTGAGCGGTTCCCTGGCTTTTTACTATTTGATGGGTAACTTGACAGCCGACAATAATTGCTGTTGCCGTGGCAGCAATACCAATAATGGATTTTTTATAATGCATTACAATTCCCTTATTATTTTTAATGAAAACTAGAACAGCATCAAATTAAATGAGATTCTACTTATCAAAAATTCAACCTATTTGATAAACCGTTAAAACTGATAACCAACAGATATACCGTATTCAATCCCATCATTATATTGCGAACCCCAGCTATCATAATGGGTGATATATAACTTTGAAAATATTGAACCTGTGAGGCTTGTTTGTAATGTTGTAATTATCTGATGGCCATAGCTGTCATATGAAAATAATGATTGATGCGCTTTATCCCTATCAATTTGTGCTTCATAATTCAAACTTAAACTATTTTTTAAACCTAGCAACTCAAATGGGTACTTTGCATTTAAAACCATGGCATAACCTGACAGATCATTAAACTTCTCTGATGTGGGGGAAAAGCTACCAATGGTATAATTTAAACCGACACCATAGTTTAGTGATAAATTTTGAATTTTTGCATTATGGGTAATACCTAAGTAAAGATTATCTTCAACTAGCGTTTCACTCGCAGAGATAAAGTTCTGAGTCCAGAAGTTGAACTGCGACTCTCCCAGCTTATTTTCAAGTATCAATAATGACTTAATGGTAGTTTTACCATCAAGGTTCTTCTGATTTTCCGCGATTTCAGCAGGGTTTTCGAGCTTAAGATTAGCAAAGTAAGTACCCCAATCAGCAATGCCTAAATGATTCAACTTTACAAAAGGTTGATTAAAAACACCTGGGTTATCATTTTTTGCGGCACTAGTATAAAACTTATAACCTAAATCCACGCTCGTTTTATTCACATCAGCATATACTGAACCACTAAAAATAATTGCACTGACTAAAATAGATGCCACACTTTTTTTACACATAGAGCCCCTCTCAATCATGTATTCTAGGAAGTATTTTAAAATACTTATCGACCAGTAAACTTTATATAATAAAGTTACTACGAATAGCATGATGACTATGTGATCTAAGCCCAACGGCGCTTTTGCATTTTAAAAGTGTGTGGTTTAATGCAGTAAATCTATAGTTCCCATTCTTTAGTTATTAGATATGACCAGCCTAGCTGTAAATAAATTATTTGCAGATGAGCGAGTAAAAATCCAACCCAGTTGATTAGCGAGACGTTTCACTAGTAAAAGCCCTAAACCAAATCCATGGCGGCCCTTACTATTGTAGGAATTGATTATTTCTATACAACAAGCATCTTGAGTAATGCGAATATCCATCCCACCATGCTCAATACTATTCCTTAATAAATTGCTTAATATGATTTTTAGCGGATGAAGCTGAACTGGCAAGCAAGTATCGTCACATAATAATTGAATTTTTTGCTCATAACCATGTACCCGTTGCTGCTCCTCGATAATACTGGTAAGTAAAGGCGATAATGCTACGTTTTCCTTTTCTAGGTTTGAACACTCTTTATTAGTTAACCATAGTAGGGTTTCAATGAGTGACTTCATTTGATTGGTCGCTTGGGAAGCATACAGAGTTGCCCCCGTAAGCTCACCTTGTTGTAATGCGAGGATTTCGAATGAAGATTGGCATATGGCGACTGGCGTACGTAACTCATGACTAGCAAAACGTAAAAAATTGAGTTCTCGCTGCTGAGCCTCCTGAAGTTGTAAAATCGAGTTATCTAAAGCATCAACAATAGCTTTTAATTCAGCATATTCTTGTTCTGGTAAACTCAGTTTTCCTCCTCCTTCCCAATCATGTTGTTTAATCGCATGACTAATTTGATGAACAGGCGTAATCACTTTACTTTGCATATAAAACGCTAAGCTTGCACTGGCACAAAAGGTTATCAAGACAAGCAGCAAGATCGCCGTCATATTTTTAGGGGCAAAGTGCAAATCATGGGTAACACTAAACTGCAGCCAAACGTAGAGCGGCTGGCCAGTTTGGGTGTAGTACACACTTAACGCGTTAACAATGGGACCTTCTGCATGCTCATAGTGAATTGTGCTCGCATCAGTTAAGACTTCATTGTTACTTAACTCACGAATTTGCAGCGGAATATCTCGCCAATGAGGATAGACTGTTAAGTTATCGGTTTTTAGAAGTGGTTGATGAAGTAATGATTGCTGAGTTGGCTCCGCCAGCTTCAGTAATGCTTCGGCCGCTTGCCCTGCATTGTGCATTGTGACTTCATGCATAGAAATCATACCTGCACACATCATGCAAAGCGGGATAAAACTATTTACACCTAAGGTTATTAATAGAAAAATAACTCCCCACACTTGATAACTACGCTTGAGGCTAAGTTTAGGCGCTTGCATTGATATCATCTCTAAGGCTTAAACCGACGCCACGAATCGTATGTAATATTTGCCGTTCAAAGGGGCGATCGATCACTCGGCGCAAAAGATGAATATGGCTGCGCAAGCTATCACTATCAGGTGTACTGTCGGGCCAAAGCATTCGCTCAATCTCTTCTCTACTCACCGTTTCTGGACTACGCCTAGCTAATAAAGCCAGGATCTGCCATCCGGTTTTAGACAAAGCCAGCTGTTGCCCTTGCCGATACACCATGTGGTTTGCAAAATCGATTTCTAGGTCGCCAATAGTCAACCTTTGGGGCGCGGGACGACGCTGAGCAACCACCTTCAATCGCGCGACCAGTTCCTCCATTGCAAAGGGTTTTACTAAATAATCGTCCGCGCCCACAGCAAACCCACTCAAGCGATCATTCAGACTACTACGTGCAGTTAACATGATTACTGGTGAGGTAATGCACTGTGCTTTCCAGCGTTCACAGGCTTCAATCCCATCACCATCCGGCAAATTTAGATCGAGAATAATAGCGTCGAACTGCTGCTGACTAATGAGCATATCCGCTTGTGCCAGGTTGAAAGCGTAATCACACTCTATACCACTCAATTCAAGATATTGAATGATGTTGTTAGAAAGAAGTCGATTATCTTCAACCAGTAATATCAACATATTTAGATCAACTCATATTGATGGGCTAAATGGATTAAATTTGCTCTATTTGTAGCCCCAAATTTCTTACGCATGGATTCCATATGATATTCAACTCCTCTGACACTTATCGGGAGCTGAGTTGAAATTTCGTCGTTTTGAAGACCGTTTGCGACCATAAGTAGGATATCTCTCGCATTATCTTTAAGCAGAGAGCTTTGTAGAAATGGATTGAACAATTGTTTATTACATTCAAAAAGCTTGTTCTGAGCTTCCTTTAAAGTGCCTGCCAATCCCTCTAACACCACCTCCGAAGCACTAAGATGGCTAAGTAGTATAAACCGGCCTGCCCAATGACGATTAGAGTGGAATGAGATGGGCCAGCTCAAAACACTTTGAATATTATGCTTACTAAACAGTAGGCTGGTCTTATCATTTTTTTCACTCGTGAATCTATACATATAAGATTTTGAAGTATCCAATGAAAAACCAAAATTGAAATCATGAGAGGCTATCTGATTTAAATAAAAACGCTGTAATTCAGCCATAACAGGGGAAGAAGCTATGCTGGCGATAGGTTTTCTTAGTGCCGTAGGAGAGAACAGATTGGTATCTTTTGGAAAGTGATAATTTTCATACGCACAATGTGGAACTCCTTGAAACCAGAAACCACAAAAACCATGTAGCTTCAAAGAGTAGTTTATCGCCTGAATAACGTCCTTCAGCGTTGATGCCGTATCTGCATTTGATCGCGCCAGTTTAGCGTCCATAAATACCCTCCAAACGAAATAACATAGAAAGGTATCTCAATACAAAAAATAAACAAAACCCATTGATACAGATACTTACATCTTGTCGCAAAATTAAAACTTATTCATTTTTACGCAGTATTTTTGACATAATTTTGACATACACAAAGATATAATGGAGCAATGCTTTTAACCTTTTTAAATATCATCCAACAAGCCTGGCGCCTCTGCCCTTGCCAAACACCATACTTGAACATGCACATAACGCGCTTCGAATAAGCGAGCAATTTCAGAGACTGTAGTGCCGGTGGTCACCACATCATCCACCAATGCAACACGTTGGAACGCAAAATCATCCGCTAACATAAAGGCATCATGTAAGTTGCGTCGTCGCTGCGCCCCCGAAAGCCCCGCCTGCGGTCGAGTGTCTTGTTGGCGCGTTAACCCTTCGCTCACTAACGGCAGTTGCAAGAGCTGTGATAACTCATGGGCAATTAACCAAGCCTGATTAAATCCCCGTTGTTGCAAACGTTTTGGATGCAATGGAACTGGCACTATCGCTTGAGGCAGCGAGATTAATCCTTGCTGTTCTAATACCTTAAGTCGTGCCACTAAGGCGCGACACAGCACGGGCAAAGCGGCAAGTTGACCTTGATATTTAATCGCACCAACCCAAGCCCCCAAACCTTGATGATAACTACAAGGTGCAATGACTTTACGTGGCTGGCGCTTTTGGCATTCACCGCAATAATCGACTTCTATTTGCATCGACTTACCGCAACCTAAGCAAATAGGCCCATGATATAAGCCAGATTGAAGACAAACGGCACAAATGCCAGTCTCGGGAAGTGATATGGATTGGTGGCACAGCAGGCAACGGTTAGGTAAACTGCCCGCCAACCACCTTGTACCGAGTTGATAGCCTAAACGCATTATCCGCAAAGCAGATTGCGGCCAAATCCTTTTGACAAAGTGCGGCATACATTCACCTAATCCATTTTTGAGGCACTCAAGTGAGCCAAGTGACATCCACAAACCAAGCAAATTTGCATATTGAAATCAGCGGCCAAGGGCCAGATCTGGTGATGCTTCACGGTTGGGGAGTGAATAGCGCTGTGTTTACGCCATTACATGAGTCACTGTCTCAGTATAGGGTGCACTATGTAGACTTGCCGGGCTTTGGCCATAGCCAAATGGTTGAAGGTGGCCTATCAACCTGGGTCGATACCTTAGTCGCTGCATTGCCTGAACACGCTATTTGGGCCGGCTGGTCACTCGGTGGACTCGTTGCGACTCAGGCAGCGTTAAGTTATCCGCAAAAAATCAAAGGCTTGATTACTATTGCCTCATCCCCTTGCTTTATGGCAAGGGAAGACGAAGCATGGCCGGGCATTCCGCCACAAGTCCTTCATCAATTTAGAGAACAACTCGGCCAAAATTTACCTAAAACTATAGAGAGATTTCTGGCGATTCAAGCCATGGGTAGCGAAACCGCCAAGGAAGATATCAAACAACTGCGCGATCTTGTCCTCGCACGTCCTTTACCCAATACCAGAGCCTTAACTCAAGGCCTAAATATGCTAACCGACGTCGACTTAAGGCAGCAACTGATAGAGTTGCGACAACCTTGGCTAAGGATCTGGGGCCGACTCGACGGGCTAGTGCCCAAACGCGTACCACCTAAAATGCCCATCACAGCTCAAAGTGAGGATATGATGCTCGCCAAAGCCTCTCACGCGCCCTTTATTTCCCATCAGCAGGAGTTTTTGCAAGTATTTATGCCTTGGTTAACGTTACAGACACGTTAACGCTTTATCTTTGAGCGATTAATGACTAGTATTTAACCATTAATGTGCCAAGGAATTTCCCATGTTAGTTGTCAGTAACTACCCCCAAGTCCCGCTAGCGACCAGTAATGTCGCGACGGACTCGGCTCGGGTCGACAACCAACTGAAACCTGTGGTCATCCCACCACAAGCGGCAACTAAAGGTCACGAAGAACGCGCCTTTAATCCACAGAATGAACGCACTGCGGATCAAGCTCAACAACAGGCGAAAACGCTCGAGCATAATCAGCAACAAGTTCAAGAAAAACAGCAGCAACAGCAATCCTCACAGCAACAGAACCAACAACAGCAAGAGAAAAAAGCGCCCCTTGTAGTGGCCGAGCGTGTTTTACCTAAAACGCTAAAAATTGCAGCAAGAGGCCAAGCGGCACTGCAACGTAAGGATATACGCTTAAAGGTCAGTCAAGGTGCGGCAAATTATGCCAGCAGTAACGCCAAAGCGAATACCAGCAGTACGGCAAGGCAATCGCTTCAAGGCGAATCGAGTCAATTTTATCAACAACTTGGGCAACGCATTAGTCAGTTCTATCAACAACAGACTCAGCCAGAGCAAGAATCTATTATGTCGACGTGGATTTAACCTATTCCAATCGTATGAATCCGTTTGCGCACAAAATTAACCTGAATGATAAACAAAAATGCCGCTAAAAATAGCGGCATTTTCCATTCTGTTTAACGCTTATTTAGGCAAACGATACAGCTCTTGCTGGTAGGCCAAACTGCCCCACAATGCCCAACTTAAGGCTTTCTTCTCTAGCGCGGCAGCAGCGGGTGGATAAGGCGTTAACTGCTCGTTTTTTTCATTATATTCGAAACCCTGTGCCTCTTTCTCTGGTTGCAGAATGACCACATCTTTACCTTCCATCAGGGCAAAGTTTTTATCGTATTGCATCAGAGCACGCCCTGGCCAATCATCGCTGACCTGAGTTAAGTCACGGCCCAGCATAGGGTAAGAGTCTGAAATACCAATCAAGGATAACAAAGTCGGCGGTAAATCAATCTGGCTCACAATACGATGATCGCGTTTTGGCGCAACATTATCCCCAAGAATTAATCCCGGAATACGAAAACGCGATACTGGCACCAGATCCGCACCACCCACTCGACTGTCATGGTCGGCAACCACGATAAAAATCGTATCTTTCCAATAGTCTGCGTTTTTCGCCAATTTGAAAAACTCACCAACCGCATAGTCGGCATATTTCGCCGCATTATTACGGGTTTGCTTAGGTTGTTCGTAAAGCTCGATACGATCATCTGGGAATTCAAATGGATCATGGTTGCTCGAACTAAACACTAAACTAAAGAAAGGCTTACCTTCACTATGCAGACGCTCAAACTCACTGTTGGCCTTGCGCATTAAATCTTCGTCTGACGCGCCCCACGAGCCCACAAAGGCTGGAGATTTGTAATCTTTCTGATCTATGATGTCACTAAAGCCGTTGCCCAAGAAGAAGCTACGCATATTGTCGAAATGGCTCTCACCACCATAAATAAACTGCGTTGTATAACCATGATTTTTAAATAATTCAGCAATACTGAAAAAGCCAACTTGGCTCTTACCTAGCTTCACCACAGCGCGAGCTGGCGTTGGCGTAAAACCTGTTGTCACGGCTTCGATTCCGCGTACAGATCGTGTACCAGTAGCGTACAAATTATCGAAATACCAACCTTCTTTAGACAAGGCATCGATATTCGGTGTCAGGGGTAACCCACCTAAACTGCCGACAAAACGTGCGCCTAAGCTCTCTTGCAATAGGATCACTAAGTTCTTTGGCTTACCAGTATAACTGGCTTGGTTAAAGCTCAGTGATGGGATATCCGTTGAAGTAAAGGCACTTTCAGGGCGACCACTTTCCTGCCTAATCGTTGCAATAACCTCCGCGTTATCTAGCTTGCCATACACTTTAGAAGCATCTTCTTCACTATCCATCTGCTTGATGGCAAACACCAAGGAATAAGCAGAATTAATAACTAAAGAGTTCACTAATGGATCGTCAGCAAAGGCCACCAGAGCGGGGTTAAGCGGACGATGACCCAAGGTTGAACGGGCACCTAATATCGTAATTGCGATAACGATTAACGCTAATACTGGACGCCAATACCAACGTGGAAAGCGCAGGTTTCTCGTCAGTTTACCGCTGAGAACCCAACCGCCCCAGAGTGTACCTATGGTTAATAATATTGAGAAAATAAGCTCAAGCTTACGACCCGCCCACAGCATAGAAAGCACTTCTTTCGGGTAGATCAGATATTCCACATACAAACGATTCGGACGAAAACCGTATTCTTCAATAAAGGCGGGGGTCGATGCTTCTAAAAACAGCATTATCCACAGACCGACAGTTAACCACACCCGCAAAATCGGCTGCCACAGACGGCCAATAAAATGATCACCTGAAAATAATGCAGTCCCTAAGGCAGCAATACCCCATAACCAGCACAGGGTAGCGATATCGACGCGTAAACCTTGGATTAAGAGATGCGACCAACCATCAACAGCGGCCACGCGATCGGCTTGCCACAGCCCTAAAGCGATACGGCTCGCGGTGGCAATGAAAAGCACTAATAACGAAAAGATAAAGATGGCGCGAAAAGGCCCATGGGCATTGTTTCGCCCGCGAGGTGATAAACCAGATTGCATGTGTTACCCCAAAACGTGTAAAAAGAGCCACTCTGCTTTGGAGTGTCAATTTGAAAAATCGGTGAATAAGCTGTGCTATGACAACCGATTTTGCTTAACGTTGCATTAAATGCCGACTTTATATTCCCTAAGACGACATTTATGCAACAATTTTGTGAGTAACAGGTTAAAAAGTCGACTCGGACATGACGTATGTCCGAGTATTAACATTACAGCGTCTACTTTTTCAGCTTAGCGAAGGCATCAGCAAAGGCATTGCCCATGGCCGCATTTGCTGGCGCTTTAGGTGCTTGCTTTTGCGCAGGACGCGCAGCCGGTTTCGCTGACTGCGGTGTTTTACCATGATTAGTTCTGGCAGGATTGTGCGGTCTTTGCTGCGGCTTACTTTGGTCGATAGCTTCATCCAAACGCATGCTCAAACCGATGCGGCGGCGCTCAACGTCAACTTCCATCACTTTGACTTTCACCACATCTCCCGCTTTCACCACAGTGTGCGGGTCGCTGATGAACTTGTCGGTTAGAGAAGAGATATGCACGAGTCCATCTTGATGTACGCCAATATCAACGAAGGCACCAAAATTAGTCACGTTGGTCACTACGCCTTCGAGTACCATTTCAGGTTTCAGATGTTTAAGTTCTTCAACACCATCTTTAAACTTGGCGGTTTTGAACTCACCGCGGGGATCGCGTCCAGGCTTATCCAGTTCTGCTAAAATATCTGTGACCGTCGGCAAACCAAATTCCGCCGTAATAAACTCTTCTGCCTTGATGCTGCGCAGCAAATCAGAGTTACCCATCAGGCTCGCCAACTCTACTTGCTTAGTCTTAGCGATAGTTTCCACTAGCGAATAAGCCTCTGGATGCACAGACGAGGCATCGAGTGGATTGTCCCCTTCTCGAATACGCAAAAAGCCCGCCGCTTGCTCGTAGGCTTTAGGCCCTAAACGCGGTACTTTCAGCAGCTCTTTACGATTCTTAAACTGACCATTGGCATCGCGATAATCGACCACATTTTTCGCTAACGTCTTATTTAAACCTGCCACTTGTGACAATAACGGCACTGAGGCCATGTTGAGATCTACACCCACGCCGTTTACACAGTCTTCCACCACGGCTTCCAGCGAACCCGATAATTGGCTTTGACTCACGTCGTGTTGGTATTGACCGACACCGATAGACTTAGGCTCAATCTTCACCAATTCGGCTAATGGATCTTGCAAGCGGCGGGCGATAGACACTGCACCACGAATCGACACATCAAGATCAGGAAACTCCAACGCCGCCAATTCCGATGCAGAATACACAGACGCACCCGCCTCACTGACCATCACTTTGGTCAAATGTGGATGGGTATCTTTCACTTCGGTAATCAGCTCAGCGGCCAGCTTGTCAGTTTCCCGTGATGCTGTGCCGTTACCAATCGCAATCAGCTCAACCTTATGCATTTTGACTAAGTTAGCCAAAGTACGGATCGACTTTTCCCACAGATTTTGCGGTGCGTGTGGGAAAATAGTCGCATGGCACAACAACTTACCCGTGTTATCGACCACAGCGACTTTAACACCGGTACGTAAACCAGGATCGAGTCCCATGGTGGCTTTAGCGCCCGCAGGAGCGGCCATCAATAAATCACCTAGATTACGGGCGAAAACTTTAATCGCTTCGGCTTCAGCGCGTTCGCGCATTTGCGAAATAAACTCAGTTTCCATCTGCAGGGCAATCTTAATACGCCATGTCGCCGTCACCACGGTTTTCAACCATTGATCAACGCTGCTATCGCCTAATTTCAGCCCTAAATGATCACAGATAATCACTTCGCAGTAACTACCTTGGCCCGCTTCAGCGGCTGGGTCGGCATTCATAGATAAGGTTAAGAAACCTTCATTACGCCCACGCAGCATAGCCAGCGCACGGTGTGATGGGATCTTAGCTAACTGCTCTGTATGCTCAAAATAATCGCGGAACTTCGCGCCGTCTTTCTCTTTGCCAGCAATTAAACGGCTTTCTAACACACTGTTTTGGCTTAAATGCTCACGCACTTTACGCAGTAATTCAGCGTCTTCGGCGTAACGCTCCATCAGAATATAACGCGCGCCCTCGAGCACAGCTTTAACATCGGCAAAACCCGCTTCGCTATTGATATAGCCTGCCGCTGTAGTCTCGACATCTACGCTACGATCAGCCAGTAATGCATCGGCTAATGGCTCAAGCCCAGCCTCGATAGCGATTTGGCCCTTAGTACGACGCTTAGGTTTGAAGGGCAGGTATAAATCTTCGAGACGTGTCTTACTGTCTGCCTCGTCAATCGCCCATTGTAATTCTGGCGTTAACTTACCCTGAGCTTGGATGCTAGACAGGATCACTTGGCGTCTGTCGTTCAGCTCACGCAGGTAACCTAAACGCGTGTACAAGGTACGCAGTTGTGTATCGTCTAAACCGCCCGTGGCTTCTTTACGGTAGCGGGCAACGAAGGGAACTGTCGCGCCATCGTCGAGCAGAGTGATGGTTGCGGCAACTTGTTGCTCACGAACATTCAGTTCTTGAGCGATAATCAGAGCGATGTTATGTGCATTAGTTTGCATAAATAAAGTGTCGTGCCTAACTGTAAAGTAAGTCGTTATTGCGCCAAAGATACCACAGGCGCCCCGTATGTTTCATGCTAAAGCCTAGGTCAAATCAGAGAGTTTGATCTTTCCCGCAATCCCGTGACTACCGCCGCTATTTTCACAGCAGTAACTCTGTGGTTAATTCGCCTCGCTGGCGAGAGTAGTTTCAAAAGGGGTATAACGGATCTGATTGATATACCACTCTTTTGGGCCAGAAGGCGTTTGCACTAGCACCTCATCATCCACTTGCTTGCCGATTAAGGCACGCGCCATGGGTGAGTCAATGGTGATATAGCCCAATTTTGTATCGAGCTCATCTTTACCGACTATCCGATAACGCACGCGATCACCGGCTTCATTTTCAAGCTCAAACCAAGCGCCAAAGAATATTTTGCCTTCCTGCTGCGGCGAGTAATCGACGATTTTTAACTCTTCAAGCCGCTTAACTAAGTATCTGACTCGGCCATCAATTTGTCTTAACAAACGCTTGTTGTAGGTGTAATCCGCGTTTTCACTACGGTCACCCTGTGCCGCCGCTTCTTGAACTTTAAGGGTGATTTGCGGCCGATATTCCTTCCACAAATACTTCAATTCTTTATCTAAAGTTTGCCAACCCTGTCGGGTGATCAAATGCGCTTTCATACTCATTACTCAATCGTTGGATTAAACGACCACAATTGATGCGGGATAATATATTGGACTGATGATACTCAGACTGGACGCTAAAGTTAACTCACTAAATCATCTCTGTGCATAATGGCTTTTAAATCACCTCTTTTACTGATGCCAATTTAGTTGCATTTCAGCTTCGATTGACTGATTACATTACTGCTTGCTTTGAATGTCAGTCCAATAAAGACAATGGCTGTATGACACATCATTAAGCTGGCGGTTATTGCTGGTCAGCTTGGGCTATAAAAGAGCTTTGTTTCCTAAATCGATTGAACTAAAACACTGTCTGCTGATCTGATCAGCATAATCCACTTTCTTCACTATCAATCGTGCCAAAACCTCACGACAAAACCACTCACTGGAAACGCTATAACCAAGCCTTGATAAACCGTGGTTTGCTTACCTTCTGGATTGATGAAGAGGCTATCGCAATGTGGAAAACGAAAACTGAGCATTGCAATAAAGGCGTCCCTGCTTGTTTAGTGACCTTAGCTATTACCACCGGATGGTTAAACATGTTTTCTCTATGCCGTTGCGAGCCCTGCAAGGCTTTATCAATTCAGTGCTTAAACTAGGCGACATCCAACTATCTTGCACCTGTATCATCAAGCGAGCAAAAAGCGTTAATATCGCCTTCAAAACCAAAACAAGAAGCACCATTGAGCACTTTGCTATCCACTCGACGGACTTGAAAGTCGATGGCGAAGGCGAGTGGAAAATTAAAAAGCATGGCACGGATGGGAAGCGCCGAGTATAGCGTAAACTGTAGATACGTATAGCCACGCAATTTAGCCGTGAGCTTTCAGAAACTTTATAGTTCAAAGAAAAAACCAACGACCGCTAGTTATAATTTAACCTATAAATGACTTTTTAAATAATTAACAATTTTCTTAATAAAAATTTAAGCAGCTAATAGTTGTTTTCAACTGATTAGCTGCTTAATTAGTTAATATAATAGAGAAAAATTAGCCAATTAACGAGAAAACTCTTTGTCAGAAAATAATGCGAACATCGAATGTTGCAATGATCGTGTTTCAAAGCTACCGCTATCTATACTAAGATCATCTCCTAATACATTCACACTGATTTTACCTTTATTTTTACTAACTAAAGCCATGGCATTTCCTACGCGGGCTTCATCTCGTTTTGGTCCCATGTCATAATCAAAGCAGTTTACATTGGATTGGTTCATGACTGACTCACCGTGACCACAATAAATAAAAGCAGATTGGTCGAAATGGCTAGATAAATAACTTACTAACTCTTGGTTATTAGTACATGGTAAAGTATTAGATGTGTCACTAGCTAAAAATTCAGCACTTTGTGCAATCGACTCCGCACCTTTCTCACCTGTAATCCAATCGTTATTTTCATTATTATATTGACCAGCATGGAAAGCAAACAACTTACTAGACTTAGTAGCAAACACAACAGAGCATCCCGATAAACTCCCAGCATGAATTAAAATAGGCTGGCCCTCTTTGACCTGATTTAAATCGAATGAGATACCAATAGTACCTTTATTACCATTATCCACAGCGAGTATATGCAGGTTGTTATCAAATGTTGCTTGATGAAAATACTGCCCAATTGGGCTTCCAGGAATTAATTCCTCTGGTACAATGTGATCGCCAGTGTAATATATTAATCCAGCTTTACTTTCTAGAGTATCTGAAGAAATATACTGGCCATTTTTATCATTTTGAATATGAGTTATAGGGAATGGTAAGTGTTCGTACTTTTTATGACAATCAATAATCCCCTTGCCGATTAAGGGTGACAATTGACCTTTAAGAACAGTTTGCTTGTCTGATTGTAGGCTGTGTAACGATAAGTCTGCAGACTTGAAGTGATTTCGTCGCGGGTCATTTTTCCATTGAGCACTTGCTTCTTCGGTTGAACCTTTTTTAACTTCAATAGTTAAGCCTCGCTTACTTAACATTTTGTTCTTACCAGAGCTATTATCAAATAAAGATTTAATTTTAGTCAGTACGGTTGCAGACTTGATTGATTTGTTATTTTTAATAAAGTTAGAATAAGTTTTATTTTTTGTTAAATCTTTCTTCTCTTGTTCAGTCAACGGACGAACAGAAACCAATTGAATCGGTGACGCATTATCGCTATGTTTTAAATTCGGCGTCAATAATTCATAAGAGTTAGCTTTACTAAATATATTCATGCGCATGTCAAGTTTTCCACTGAGTTAAAAAATGAGCATATTCGATATCAGTATATTTCCTTAATGAAAAAATATAATATTTCATCACTTTTAATTATCAAAAACTATTTAAGAGAACTAACGTGAATAAACATGAATAAATATTATCACCCCTCCTTCACTAAGCAGGATTGATAGACTTAAACTTTAGCCACAGAAAACACGTTTGAAAAAAATAAAAATTAGTACATACAATGCATAGGTGGTGACTATAAATGGCTAATGCCGCTACCTCACCTTTAAAATACTCACCATGTAAAGGTAAGGTATATCGATAAATTGTTATAAATAGCCATCAGTCCGAAATTGAGTCTGCGGGATTACAACAGTCAGGTTGGCGAGGCGTTGGCAGGTGTAAAGGTGATGAACAAAATCATAAGACTAGCTATGCCCATCCGCCAGAGGGTCAATTAGCACAGGAAACAAGGTAGGAATGGGGTCACTGGAGAGTGATTTAAGTAATAAGCTCTCTTGGATAGAAAAATATTTTCAAGCCAATACAGTATGATCGTCTAGAAACCATATAGATACAGACCTTAAGCTCTAATTCAATAATCATCAGAGTATTTCATTATTTTTATGGTGTACATCTGTCTAATAAGTCTGATAGTCATAAAACCGACAGATAACCAATAGGAAATATCCCTATGCCATTTCGCATAGTTCAAGGAACAATATTCGTACCACTCAATACGAACACCCAACACCGCAATCCTACAATCTCAATAAAACATGTTCGGCCTCTATTAGCATCATCCCAATCTCCACACTCACGACTAAAGTATCAGCACCATAATAGTGTGGTGAAGGGACCTGTATCGACACAGGATACGATTGATGGACCCACTCAGATGACAGACTTCAGCCACCGTTTATTTGAAGTCGCAGTAAATGATCACCAAGAGCGTCAACAAAGGCTTTCTAATATATTAACCCCTCATGATCACGCATCACTGAATCATATTAAACGTTTGGTCGTGATAGGAGATAGTCTATCGGATTCAGAAGGCCGAATGAAATCAAAAACCTTGGGAATAATGCTTTCCTCTAAACAATATCACGCTGGACGTTTTACCAATGGTTTCGTATGGCCAGATTTTATATCTTCACCTGCCTATTTGAATAAAGAACTGGTAAATTATGCCGAAGGTGGTGCTGTAGCGGCTAAATATTCCAAGTTAAATCCCACCTTCTGGTTTATTTCCAACATGGAACGTCAAATTAAAAAACATGATTTTACATCTGATGACTTAGTCATACTCGCTCTGGGCAGCAACGATTATATGACGTTCGATAAGAAAGACACTCAAAAAGTGATACACTGTTACGAGAAACAAATCACTAAATTAGTGGGAAATAAAAAAATAAAAAACATCTTAGTTACAGGGATTCCAGACTTCACGAAGACAGCCTATGCCCAAAAACAAGATGAAGTATATCACGTCAACAATAGTGCTCTCGCCAGTGAACATAATGCTAGCCTAAGTCAAAAAATAACAGAACTCGCGGAGCGATATAAAGCCGAAGGAGTAAACATACAGTTTTTCGATTTCGATAATCAATTTACTGAATTACTGGATAAAGCCGATAAGGTAGGTTATGACACTCACACAGCAAATAGTGTCGGTTATGTGGATATCTTTGGCACGAGTAAAGCTTTTGATCCTGCACATCGGCATGTATTTCATGATGAAGTTCATCCAAGCCAAGAGGTACACCAAATGTTAGCATCTCGAATGAGCGATTATATTATCTATAAATTTGGAAAATTAACCGATAATTAAAAAATTATCAATTACATAAGATTTTATTGCGTCCATATTAATTAGACGCAATAATTTAACTCTATTATAGAACAACAAAAAATCTAGCCCCCATGTTAAAAAAAACAATATTATGTGCGTTAGAGCGATAGTTCCCGAAGTCGATTTAATAAGAACTACTAAAAGTAGTTAAATACATAATAGAGGTAGAAATCGAGCTAATTCTTTCATAAATAACGTATTTAAGTTACGCCAACTCATTGCCTAAAGGTTGGCGGTTTAAAATAGCTTTGGTGTCAGTTTTTTAAAAGTGCTGACAGCTTGTCGTAAAATGCCGCCGTCGTTTTTCTAAGTGTTCATAGTAATAGGTGAGTTCTTGCAGAGCCGTCACCACAAGGCTATAAAATATCTTAATCTAGATTTACCCTAATAAATTAGCTATGCGATTTTATGAAATCAAAATATGCAAAGCGAATTTCATTAACGAGATTCAATGCAGCTGGAGTTAATTTTTTATTACGAGGAAAAATCAAGCTATAATGGCCCTCAGGAAGCTTATCCTTAATTGGAATAATAGATATCAAGTCTTTGTGATGTGGAGCTAAAAACATAGGTCTAGGACCAACAAACAAATAGTCCTCATTTAATACAAGTTTCCGAGCGATGGCACTTGAATCACCAAAAATTACCGAACCACAAGATTTGACTCCATTAGGAAAAATTACTATTTCTAAATCGCTATAATATCCATGACTTGCAGCTGGAATATACCATTTTGCAGCCTGTAGTTCAGCTAGTGAAGTACTATTAGCAAGAGGATGTCCTTTGCGAGCTACGACCGAAAAACTACACGATGTCAACCTCTCTTCAACAAACTCATTAAGCATTAAATCGGAAGATACAACGCCAATAAAAAAATCTAGCTTCCCCATACGTAAAGAGCTTAGTAATTCAGAAAGCTGCCCTTCAATAATAGTAATCCGAGTGGAATTATGGCGTTCTTGGAACTTTTTAATAACATCAGGAACAATACTAGTAGCTGGGAAATGAGAGCAACCAAAAGCTATTTTTCCATCTGATAATTTCTCAATTTGTCGTAATTCATCAACTGCTCTCTCTAACTCATTCAGTATTAAATTCATTCTAGGCTCAAACATCATGCCGGCTTTAGTTAATACAGTGCTATTCATCCCTCTGTCTAACAAGGTAACACCCAGCGTCTTTTCAAGCTCCTGGATACTTCTCGTCAAAGTCGACTGTGTCTGGTGAAGCATTTGTGCAGCAGCACTAATATTACCATGTTGAATAATAGCCCTAAGATTTCTAAGTTGATTTAGTTTCGGCAACGCTTTCATTCTATCTCCTTCAATATAATGGACTTTCTTTTTTACTGCATTTCCATACGCAGGATAGCTGTAGATAGGATCACTCTGAGTAATAACTGGAACTTAAAAGCAATACCTCCATTGGCAAAACAACACCCAATTAATAATAGTAATAATTCTTGTTTAAGATAAGGGTATTTGCTACTACGTCGTGACTTATTAAAATTTGGCTTCAGCATACAACGACTTAGTATCGCAGACATTCCTAGTTTTAGCCCATGAGACCTAATGTGTACTGCAACCTCATTCGACTTATAGCAGAAAATATTATCAGATAAAAACCTCTTGACTGTAGGAAGGTGTGTTGGCATAGATCAATCACTGCAATGACTTTTTTAACAACCTAAAGGTCATTTTTGACAAATAATACAACAATATAATTACCAGAAAACCATCAAAAAACAGTGTGTTATGAAAATCAACTTCGCAAGTTAAAGGGCAAAAGAACAAAAAATTCATAGCCATGAAAAAAATATAGTTTTTTTTTTAAGCAAGTCTCGCTAGTATGCCTCTCCGTTATTGAGCACTTGACCGCATAGTTTTGTTGTTTAGTACATATTAAAATCATAAATATCAATTCGATATACTTGCAGATTTACCAAAAACTATCATGACACAACTGGGAAATGTGAAAATTTTTATCCAGAAAATCACGAAAATATCAAAAAAAACAATTACAAAAAAAATATAAATTACTAACGTACTTACAAGGCGGTGTTTTTCGATTGATGCATAGTTTAACTATTGAAGTAAATTAAACTTGATCAACAACAATATTTGAAATGACCGAACAAGGAATAACACAGAAATCAAGTGCTGATGGCATTACAAAGTTATCTCCTAAACTTAATACAATGACTAATTTCTAATTTCTAATTTCTAATTTCTAAAATACAATATAGCAACATGAGTCGCTAGCGATGAATAAATTGCTGCACGATGTAAGCGCATAAATAGACTAAAAACTGCTTTTGACAGTAATGAGCACGGCAAGCAAATGACACAGCAAAAAGCTGTCAAACAAACTAGTCTAATAACCGAGAAAAATCATAAAATACCTTATTCATAAAACGAATAGGGTCCATTTATCATACTTAACACTAGACTTATATCAAACGAGTGAACTTAAGAGGGCAAAAAAATGACAAGAAACTATGTGTTGGGAAATCAGTTAGTATTTGATGTACTGAAAAGACAGATTAGTACACAAGAAAATACAGTGAAAATAGGTGGTCGCGAGGCAGTAATCTTAAAGTTACTATGTGATAATTTTAATAGTGTTGTGGATAAGGAATATATTCAAGAAAAAGTTTGGGGGAAAGTATTTGTAAGCGAAACATCCTTGACAAAAGCTATTTCAAATTTGCGAAAAACCCTTACCAAATTCGACAACTTAGCTTGCGAAATCAAAACAATTTCAAAAGAAGGTTATGTACTTATTTTAGATGAAAGTACCACGGACATTCAAATTCCCGATAAAAAAGATATAATTGACATCAAAAGTATCGAACAAGGAAATAAAGCTTTAAACAATCACGGCATGATTTCATCTTTCATAGAGAAAACGGAAATGATGCGAGAAAATTTGTCTATTAAGCATGTATATTTTTTCTTAGTATGCTTAATTTCTTCACTACTTGCATCGATGTTTACCGTTGTAGCTATTGTTACCATAAATAAAATATTTTAATAACTAAAAGCTGTTTTTGGTTTTAATATCTCATTATATATTAGAAGCATGTAAAAATGAGCTGTAAATATATTCCATGAAAATTAAAATACACTTACACTTACACTTACACTATATAGCCAAGGCATTGAATAATGATATTATACAATACAATACAAGTCAATAAATCTAGCTGAGATATAGTGATGCAGAGTGAATAGCTACGCATAACTCTACAGCAAAAATAAGTTTTCCAAAGATATCTGCAAGCGAAATACATAATTAGAATAGAGAATTTACACTTTAGAATAGAAGGTAGTACCTTACCAAAAAATCTATCCGTCTAATTATTTGCAATAAACACGTCTATCTAATTAACTTCGCATCTACTCAAATCTGATTATTTTTTTCATAGTGCTTTATCTCTAAATAAGCTGACTATTGATTAACACTTGCTTGCATAATATAGAAAACTCTTAATGCAAATCCATTTAGTTAGCAGAAAAAATTACTAATAAATAAAATATAAAGGCACAAGATATCTTATGATATACATGCGCCACAAATATATAGATTTAACTAACAGATAAATCGTTATATTAATTTAACTATTACAGGTTTTAACTTGAAAATATAAATTAATTACCGATGTTATTAACTTGTTCAATAGAAACATAAAACTGGTCATCTACTTTTATTAATGTGCCTGTTGCTATCAGTTCATTACCACTTTTTAATAATACTTCAGATTGAACAAAGTCGTTTACTGGCTTAATTTGACTGGTTTGTAAATGATTAAGTTCATCCAATGTCATAGTGCAATTTGCAATAACAACATCTATCGCGATGCGCATCATTTAGCCTCCCTGAGAAATAGAAATAATTGAGCGACGGACATCACGGATCTCTTCTTGAGCTGAGGTAATTTCTGTCATCGTATTTTTAAACTTTTGTTGCTCAGTATCTAAATCGACTTGGATGGTGTCACAATATGCTGTCATAGTTGCATTCATGGATTGGAGTTGATCATAAGTTACGTTTTTAGTGCTCCAATCAGTACCCGCGATCTCTCCAACGCCCTGAGGATTGCCAAGTTTAGTTTTAATGATGTCGTCTATTTGACTCAAAAATCCCGCTGCACTGCCTCCATTTAACTTAGTGCTTTTATCATCACCAGGTTTAGTGTTAGGTAATCTATCACTCATAATTAACCCCCATAGGCGGTTAATTTCAGCAATGGCCTCTGACTTTAATGAAATATTGTCGGCTTTAGCTTCAGCACTTTTTGTCTGTTCTGAAATATATTTTGAAAGAATTGTATCAATCAAACTCAACGGGTCTCGATTGCCCGCTGAAAATAAATAGTTTGAAGATGATGCTTTAACCGCTTTAGTTGCGATGGGAAGCTGGCTCAAAGCTAATTCGAACGCCTGAGACTTAGTCTTAGCCTCTGTCTCAGGCGCGGAAATAACGTTGGTCATAGATCTAGCTTGGATGTCTGCCATATGAGTTTTCCTATTATTGTTGAATAAAATAAACGCGTATTTGATTACTGTCTTTAAAAATGACCTTATTACGTGAAATAGACTGAATCATGCCTAGAAGTGGTACATTACTACCAACCCAATACCGATACTTGTCGTCATATAAATACCCTCTTGATGTCGATGAGTAAAAGATTGAATATGGAAAGTTGGCATTATCAATAACTTGAGTGCTATCATTCCTAACTGAAACGGATGGGATAATATCCTGTAGCCCATTAGCTCTTAGCACAATTGCAGCTTTGGCGTTATCATTGACAAACCAAGTATCATTTATCTTATTAAACGACAAACCATATTCACCTAACACAGCCATAACTCGATTATCAGTTTCAAAGGTCTCAACCTGGATTTGATCACGATCGACTTTATTTATTACCTTATAACTAACAGGCTGCTTCGAATCGCTTGAGACTAATTCCACAACAGGTTGTGAGAGAATTTGCAAATTATTTGCTTCAACAATCTCAGCATTTGCTTGCAAAGCCTCAGGCAACAACAAAAAGGAGGCGCTATTGGGCACCTTAAGCTTGCCATTCTTAACGTAACTACCATTGAGTTGAGTTAAGTGTTCTGCAATTTGCGTGTACTGGTTAGCTTGATATACCATCCACATACCTAGACCCAATCCAGCATTAAGCAACAAAGTTAACATAATGAGTGCTTGATATTTTCGTGCTAGATAGCTTAACCATTGTGGTTTACGTTTACCTTCTTGATAAACAAAAAAGGCTATGCCTCTTAAGCAATAGATACGGCCTGACTTCAGTTTTTTTAATCGATCGTTTTTTCTTGATCCTCTAATACAGATGATATTTTTATCATTGCAAAACTCCCAACGAGTACTTACAGGCAAAATTTCTGGAACATAAAGCGTTTCTGCATCTATATCTTTATTTGACCCTGTAATAACTAGTTTTGGTTCGACTGGTAATATTACGCCATGCAGGTGGCCATCAACGAATTCAACTAACCACATGCAAGTTCAACTCTTGTCTCAATGTATTTGCAATACTCACAGTATCACTCAACGCTTTTAATAAACCTTGAGGATGGTCCGGTAAAGGCATATTACGCACATAGAAATAATCATTCGACTTAAACTTAGCAATATATCCACCCGATGTTAATGAAAAATTAGCATTTATCTTTAACGCAGTATCTGCAGGGAAATGCTCAATATCGAGTTCAACCATAATCAAGATAGTGTTAGCAAGACCAACGCGAGCACCATCTTCAATGCGGCAGCTTACATCACCAAAATGACACAATAATGCTTGGTGTTCATCTAGCGATAGGCTTGAAGCTTGCACTAAGTGAGTAAATTCCATTATAAATAAGGTAAATTTTTTATTTTTCATCGTAATTAAACTTCATCTCAATCATAAAGCGGCGCTGAGTAATACGCTGTTCAGCAGTTGGTAAACCATTTTCAACACTACCGCGTAAAAAAATGGGCGTATTTCTCATACCTTCAGTTTGTAAAAAGTATTTCACGCTTTTAGCGCGCGCATCAGCTAGACGTCGATTACTCTCATAAGCTCCTGATGAATCAGCAATGCCATAAACCAATATGCTTTCTATTGGCTTTCCACGCAGATCTTCAATCATGCGAACCAACATATTTCTACCATCTGGTGTCAGAGCTGATTCATTCACCATAAATAGCTCATTAAATACTAAACGTACGTGTTTAGACTGAGTACGACAAATATCGAATATATTATCTAATGCGCATGATGATTTATCGTCTACTATCCAATATTTCCCATCGTCCGAACTCCAACGATCACCCGCTATAGATCGACCGGTATCAGCTACAGTTGAACGGTCACTGCCAGAAAATTTATTACCATTCACTACATTAATAAGATTTGAATAGAGCCAATAGTCACCTTGACAACTGCTTACCTCGCTTAACGCATAGGTATGTAAATTAGCGAGATAGAGCCTACTTGGATGAGAAGGCGTAGAAACTTCAATACATGTCGTTTGATGCGGTGAACCATCTACATATTCAGGTATTCTCTTTACCCAATAACGTAGATGATCTACATCATCAATCTCAGAAAACAGTAAATTATAAATATCTTGTTTCCACTCATGATCCCATATTATTGAATCATCTTTCACATTCTGGGCACATGAAGTGAGTCCAACTATCACCCCTATCCAAAGCCAATTTCTAAACATTTCTTGCACTTTCCTGCTTATTTAATTCTAAGAGAATAAAAGCGATATGGCGGTAAAACTCTTTAGGAATATAGTCTTCACCAGTACGCATACTTTTATAGAATGCCCTTGCAAGCCCTATATGTTCCAAAATAGGAATATTAAGCGCCTCTAATCTACGGCGTTCATCCAATGCAAATGATTCAGTTGTAATCTTGAGCACGACAGGGACTTTATCTATCATGCAGTCATAGCAAATAGGCACTAAGATATGCGTAGGATTTGCAATAGCAAAAGTTGGTGTACGCCCTTTAGTCATTGGCGCATCCATGACTTCTCGCATTTGCCGTTTGCGTTCAGACTTCATTTCTGGCGAGCCTTCAGTTTCTTTCATTTCATTTTTCATTTCAGTAAACGTCATACGGTTTTTATGATTAAAGTGATAACTCTCAGCCATAAAATCTACACAACCTAAACTTACGCCATAAACAAAAAATAATAAGGAAACCAAACCCACATACAGCATTAGATTATAAATAAAGTATGACACATTGTTTATTTGTGCCAACCTAGTTAATTCTGCGCCACCAATATCAAAAACATATTTAAGCAAAAACAACAAAAACGTTAACTCTAGCACCTTACGTAATGAACGGGATATTGCCTCAATGCCAAATATATTTTTAGCCCCAGTAACTGGGCTAATCTTTTCCATTTTAAGACCTAATGACTCAGTATTAATAACATTCTTATTTAGCATTACCCAACTAATAGCTGCCATGACGAGCTTAATCATTAGCAGTATGAATATACCCCACGCAATCACACTGTAAATAATGTCTAAGCCTGTCTGTATATCTGCATATAACATTACCTCAAACCAATCATTTGACGAATCAAAAATAAAATAAACTGTACCAATAAATATCACTGCAAATACCACTAACTCCATAGTCGGTTCTGCTAGTTCAGTTTTTGGAAACTGACCTTTTTTTCTTAACTCCCGAAGCTTCTTCTCCGTTGGCGGATATTTTTTGGGTTCAGTTGATTCGTTTGACATAAATTTAGATCAAAACTTGTAGTGGTTCGGAACTCACAACACAACTTGGATCAGCTATATCACCATGGCTACATACTGAAATAGTTGATACCACCTGCTGGAAGAAAGATTTAACCGAATTAATTTCATTATCGTTCACAACTAAAGTCGGCTTACTTCCATATAGTGAGGTCATTCGCAGAACTTCCTGGCGTAATGCTGACTGAAGCTCAATTAGGCTATCTAAATCCTCACTCTCTCCCATGACAAAGGTTTCAATGCACTCGGTTAGTTCAGAACTCAACAGCGCAACATAGATTTTTCCCTCAGAATTCATTAAACGTGAGGTGATTTCATATCTTGCTTGATTTCGAATCCGATTGAGCCAATTTTTAGACTCATTATCGATACGAGACCAATAAATTAATGCCTCAAAGAAAGTCACCCTATCGAGATAAAACTCGCGAGCACGGATCATTTCTTTAATCACATCATGGACACGGTTCAAACCAAGTGCCGAGTCGATTTCGTTTTTAATCACTTCACTTTGGCTTGCAAGTCCTTCAATAATATTGCTGGTGTATTGAAGATTATACTTTTCAACTAAGCATTTCCGTAAAAAATATTGCACAATCGTAGCGATATTTTGGGTGGCAGCATCGCTAACAAAAATTTCGTCCCCAAGTACTTCGATTAGCTCTGCAGACTCATCATGTGAGAAGCTATAAATACGAATACCCGAAATATGAACTTCTATATCAACAGTAAGTTGCTCATCTACTGTGATAATAGGGGCGCCGAGGGCTTGGCCCCAAAGTGCTTTTTCAATCTGTACAAGACTAGTTTCTACTAGGGTGCAATGCTGATGTTCCCTTAGCACAAATGTAAGAGATTCATATAGTCCACTGCCGGCAATGCCTGTATTTACGACAGTTTTTGGCTTGCCTTGCACTCGCCACAGTAAGAACGCTGACAGTGTACATAAGATAAATAACGTCATACACACATAGAACAGACTTGGACTGAGTAGACCGAGTAGTAAAATCAAGGCTCCAATAACTAACAGGCTTTTCCAAAAACGGCTAACCTGCTTTGCCATCTGCCCCATAAATGAACTAGATTCTTCATCCCCTTTAATACGCGTGAGATACACACCGCAAGCGATTGATAACAATAAGCTGGGGATCTGCGAGACAAGACCATCACCTATCGTCAGTACAGAGAATCGGCTAACACTTTCAGATAGCGAGAGATCAAACTGATTAACCCCCACATAAATGCCACCAAACAGGTTAACCAAGCTGATCAAAATACCAGCAATAGCATCACCTTTGACGAATTTCATTGCGCCATCGAGCGAACCAAATAGCCGATTTTCGGTGCTTAAATCAGAGCGTAACTTTTGTGCTTGTTCACCTGTAATAAGACCGCTTTTTAAATCGCCGTCAATCGTCATTTGTCTACCAGGTAAGGCATCCAGAGAGAATCTGGCCCCCACTTCCGCGACCCTTTCGCCACCTTTGGTAACAACTAAAAATTGCACTATGGTGATAATGATAAAGATGAGTAACCCTGAAATAAGGTTCCCTCCCATCACAAACTCCCCCACGGTTTCAATCACATTACCTACATCTTCATTCGCAATAATGTTTCGGGTCGTTGCGATAGACAATAACAAGCGAAAGGTCGTCAGTAACAATACGACCGTTGGTAAAAATGTCACCATTAGAGGTTGATCATTCTCAAGCATGATAACCAGCAGCAATACTGAACTAATAAAACTAATTAAAATAAACAGATCGATCACCACTCCGGGAAGGGTGAACAAAATAATAGTTGGCAACGCAAATGCGATAATCACACTGCTGGGATTAAACTTGATAGGAAACCGACGAAGACGCTTAATCATACCGTCTCCAAGCTAGTCCGTAGTGCTTCAACAATCGACTGAGTTTCTATGCTAATAATCTTGTCGTCATTCTCTATCGTCAGCACGGCGAATCCATTGACATAGGTATGCTCTACAGACAAATGTCTTGCCTGATCGTCTATTTCAGCATGGAGTAAGTCCACAAGATGTCCGATTAAATACTCATTAAGACTCAGTTCTGTTAAACGCAATTTTACGGTTTCAGCGAGTCGGTTTTTCAATTCATCTTTCAACAAACTAAGACTTTGATACTGTTCTTCAACAATATCGACAAGCTGTTGATTGGCTTCGTCAAACCAACGCTCTTGATTAACCTGAAATTCTTCTTCTATCTCATTATATAAATTATTAGCGTGAAGATTGAGCGCCTGCTCTTTCTCCTCGATCAGTTGCACCACTTGCTCTTCAAGCATTTGCTGGTATTGCTCGACTCTCTCTTCTAAAGCAGATAATAACGACTTAGCCTCGTTATAAATAAGAAGATCAGACTTCTTTATTACGTTTGAGTGACGCTCTTTCTTAAATGCAATCTGTGGAACTAATCGATGCAATGAATTGATTTCTATATACAAGACATACCTCATTCTGGTTTAGAATTTAAGCTTACTAAATCCTTAAATCTCACTACAAAAGAAAAAAAAAGATTAAACCTGAACTCTTATGATTTAATCTTTTCAATTGATGGAGAGTCTGGTGGTTAGCTATTGATTCAAGGCGCTAAAACCAGATTACTTCGAATAACCGGAGAGGTAACAATCAGTTTTCCACTGGCAGTCCCGAGTAAATATGAGCGTCCGGTCGACACTAGATCCAACCCTGAAATTTGCTGGTAATCAGATTTATTCATTCGATTAACGGGATTTAACTGCGACTTAATCTCGGCCCGATCCCTTAAATTATTTAATTTACCGGCAAAATGATTTTGTCCTCGCATACTGGTAGCCCCTTGAGTCAACAGGACCTTCGAATTCAAACTTTTCAAATACTGACCTAAATCTTGTTTTCGCCACTCTTCAAATTCAGCAGAATCTTTTTTACCTCGTAAAGACTCAGGTATAGGTCGCCAAGATCCCATTAACGTGCCAGCCTCTGGACGATCTAAGAACTTAGGTACCCTATGTTGAATATGTCCCCCCGCTCGGCCTACTATGCGCGATTCGATCTTACCTAGGTCAAGTTGTGGTTTAGCAGTACTTTTTTGACTCTCAGCGGCAATAACAGGACCAGCTGTCTCAGTCGACACAGGGGTTAATGTATTAACTAACGTTGCAACAACACCGACTTCACCATCCGTCATCGATGGCGAACCGTTGCCCGTTGCAGCTGAGGTTGTACCGCTGCCATTACCTGCCGCGGGACCACGAGGATGAGCTGTCGCTGCACTCGGCACTGCATCTGGGGTTGTCCCCAAATTACGTCTAGGTCCTTGGGTGTAATTACTGCCCGTTTGCGCACCCTGACTCAGACTCACTGGGGTGGGACTACTCACCTCCCATTTACGGCCAGTGTATCCTTTTGCAGCATTCGCCTCAGGCACTTCTGTCGCAGGGGTGTCTTCCGTAGGCACGCCATCCGTCTGTGACATTGAAGGCGTGTTTGTGGTCTTCGCCGCGACTGGCGGACGAGCTGGTGTACCCGCATTCGTCGGTGTTTCTGCGACGGCTGTCGGCACATCGGTTTGAATCCCATCATCTGTTACATCCGCCACCGATGGCGAACCGTTGCCCATCACTGGTGGGGTTGTTCCGCTGCCATTAACAGCCGCGGGACCACGAGGATGACCAGTCGCGGTACTCGGCGCTGCATCTGGGGTTGCCCCCAAATTACGTCTAGGTCCTGGGGTGTAATTGCTGCCCGTTTGCGCACCCTGACTCAGATTTACTGGTGTAGAACTACTCACCTCCCATTTACGGCCAGTGTATCCTTGCGCAGCATTCGCCTCAGGCACTTCTGTCGCAGGGATGTCTTCCGTAGGCACGCCATCCGTCTGTGACATTGAAGGTGTGTTTATGGTGTTCGCCGCAACAGGTGGACGAGCCGATGTACCCGCATTCGTCGGTGTGTCCGCGACGGCTGTCGGAACATCGGTTTGCGTGCCATCATCTGTCATCGATAGCGAACCATTACCCGTTGTAGGAACAGGACCACGAGGATGAGCTATCGCTGAACTCGGCGCTGCATCAGGGGTTGTCCCCAGATTACGTCTAGGTCCTTGGGTGTAATTGCTGCCCGTTTGCGCACCCTGACTCAGATTCACCGATGTTGAACTACTCACCTCCCATTTACGGCCAGTGTATCCTTTTGCAGCATTCGCCTCAGGCACTTCTGTTGCAGGGATGTCGTCCGTAGGCACGCCATCCGTCTGTGACATTGAAGGCGTGTTTGTGGTCTTCGCCGCGACTGGCGGACGAGCTGGTGTCCCCGCATTCGTCGGTGTTTCTGCGACGGCTGTCGGAACATCGGTTTGAATCCCATCATCTGTTACATCCGCCACCGATGGCGAACCGTTGCCCATCACTGGTGGGGTTGTTCCGCTGCCATTGCCAGCCGCGGGACCACCGGGATGACCAGTCGCTGCATCTGGGGTTGTCCCCAAATTACGTCTAGGTCCTTGGGTGTAATTGCTGCCCGTTTGTGCACCCTGACTCAGATTCACAGGTGTTGAACTACTCACCTCCCATTTACGGCCGGTGTATCCTTGTGCAGCATTCGCCTCAGGCACCACTGTCGCAGGCGTGTCGTCCGTCTGTGACATTGAAGGCGTGTTTGTGGTCTTCACCGCGACTGACGGACGAGCTGGTGTCCCCGCATTCGTCGGTGTTTCTGCGACGGCTGTCGGCACATCGGTTTGCGTGCCATCATCTGTCACATTCGCCACCGATGGCGAACCGTTGCCCATCACTGGTGGGGTTGTTCCGCTGCCATTGCCAGCCGCGGGACCACCGGGATGACCAGTCGCTGCATCTGGGGTTGTCCCCAAATTACG